>DBXQ01000064.1:4694-40476 GCA_002309955.1 Bacteroidales bacterium UBA1208 | reverse complement strand
CAGAAGGAGAACTGAGGAAGAACTGAGGGGGGAGGGTAGGTGAAAGAGCGAACCAGGGGCAGTGCGAAAGGGACATGGGCGCAGGTTAGGGGAGATTCGCGGAAAAGGGCATGCGTTGAATCCAAATCGGGTAGGATTAGGGAGAGGAATGGTCTGATGGTTGGATTGTGGTTTCGAATGTATTGGTCTTTGAGTGCTGGAAATAAAAAATGCCGCATCCTTTTGTCAAGGGTGCGGCATGATGTTGGTGAAGAGGCAAATTTATGCTTTTTTCGGTGCGGAAACGATGTCGATAATGCGGTTTAGAATGTCGTTGGTCAGTTCGTGGTGTATGGGCAGGCAGATTACTTCGTTAGCGATGCGCGTTGCATTGGGCAGGTTGTCGGCTGAAGCGCTTGGAAGTGCCCTGTAGCAGTCGAAGGTGCTTATGAGTGGGTAGAAGTAGCGGCGGCCGTAGATGTTGTGTTTTATTAGTGTGTAGTATAGTTCGTCGCGAGTCATGCCGTATTCTTCGGCATTAACGAATATTGGGAAGTAGCTGTAGTTGTGTTTTACACCGGGCATGTCGTCGAAGAAACGGATGCCTTTGATGTGGCGGAGACTGTCGCGGTAGCGGACAGCTACTTCGTGTCGTGCTTCGATTGAACGGTCGACTTTCCGTAGGTTAGTCAGTCCGATAGCCGCACGGATTTCGTCCATCTTACCGTTGATGCCGGGAGCTACGACTTCGGTTTCGCTTTCGAAGCCGAAGTTTTTGAGGTAGTCGATGCGTTTTTTCGTGGCTTCATCGTGTACGATGAGGGCTCCGCCTTCAATGGTGTTGTATACTTTTGTCGCATGGAAGCTGAGGGTTGACATGTCGCCCCAGTTGAGTACGGATTTCCCGTTGACTTCGACGCCAAAAGCATGGGCTGCATCGTAAATGACTTTGAGGCCGTATTTGTCGGCTATTTGTTGTATGCGGATGCCGTCGCAGGGTTTTCCGTAGCAATGGACGGGCATGATGGCAGTGGTGCGGGGAGTGATGGCAGCCTCGATTTTGTCTGGGTCAAGTCCACAGGTGTTTGGGTCGATGTCGACAAATACTGGTTTGAGGCCGTTCCACCATATACTGTGGGTGGTTGCGACGAAACTATAGGGAGTAGTAATTACTTCGCCGCTGACACGGAGTGCCTGAAGGGCGGTGAGCAACGGGAGGGTGCCGTTTGTGAATAGGCTGATGAAGGGCACTTTGAGGTAGTCACAGAGGGCTTTTTCCAATTGTTGATGGAATTGGCCGTTGTTGGTCACCCATTTGCTGGCCCAGATTTCTTTCAACAAGAGGTTGAGGTCGTCGAGGTCGGGCAGCAATGGGGTTGTGACAGTGGTTGCGGGTTGGTTTTCCACAGTTTTTCGGGGTGCTATTTTTTGAATTTGAAGAAGTTCAGGATGGGATTTGTTTTTTGGTTTTCGGTGGATTCTTCGTCGCTTAGTGGTCCATTGCCGTAGCCGTAACCGTAGCCATATCCGTAGCCGTAACCATAGCCATATCCGTACCCATATCCGTAGCCGTAACGACGACCGTAGAGGGGTTGTTTGTCGTATTTCACATCGTTCAGTATGGTGCACATGTTGGGGAAGGCTTTTTCTTGGTATAGGCGTTCGATGTCAAGGAGCATGCGTTTGTCGAATTTGCGTGCCCGGATTAGGAAGCAGGTGTGGTCGGCGATGTGTTTGATGATGTCGATGTCGACAACCATGCCTGCAGGTGTGCCGTCGATAATGATGTAGTCGTACCGGGGACGGAGTATTTCAAAGAGTTGGTCGAAGCGTGGGGAGCTGAGCAGCTCTGCGGGGTTGGGAGGTATGGGGCCGGAGAAGAGAGCGTCAACACCAGGTGCAATAATGTCGTGTTGGATGAGTTTGTCGATGTCGTTTTCTTTCTCGGTGAGGTAGTTTACGATGCCTGGTTTGTGGCGGTTGTAGAAACGGTGGGAGAGAGATGCTTTGCGAAGGTCGATGTCCATGATTAGAACCTTCTTATTGGTTAGGCCGATGCATGCAGCAAGATTGCTGGTGGTGAATGTTTTACCTGATCCGGCTTGAAGCGATGAGAAGAGCAGGACTTTTGCCTGTCCGGGTTTGCCACTGAGGAATTCGATTTTGGAACGCAAGTGTCGGAAAGATTCAGTGATGCCGTCGTTGTTGGTGTCGGTGATGATTATACTTTCGCTTTCTTTCTTGGTGTCGGTTTTCTCTTTTGCTTTCTTTTTCTTTTTCTTGTCTGGGGAGTGGTTCTCAGACTCTTCCAAGGCGGGGATTTCGCAAAGGAAGGGGACGGTGGTGGCAGCTTCGATGTCGGCGTAGGTTTTGACTTGGGTGTCGAAGAGGCGTTTGAGGAGGTGGAAGGCGATAGGGATTAACAGTCCGATGACGAATCCGATAAAGGTGAGGTGCGGGGTGTTGGGAGAGATGGGTTTGTTGTTGACGGGTGCGGCGTCAATGACTTTTGCACTTCCTTCGAGTGAGGGTTGGCTGATCATCAGTTCTTCACGTTTGGTAAGGAGCGATACGTAGAGTTGTTCTTTGATTTTCTGGTTGCGTTCCATGCCTTCGAGGTAGATTTGTTTTTGTGGAACGCTGCGCATTTTTGCGGATGCACTGTTTGCCATGTTGCGTTCGTTCATGATGCGTTGTTCGAGTGAGGCTATGTAGCCTTCAGTCATGCTGGCGAGGTCGTGTTGCAGTTGTCGCTGGTTTTCGATAGTTTTGGTGGCTACGGGGTTGTTTGTCGTACCCATTTCATGATAGCGGGCTATTTCCTGTGCGTTTTGGTTGTAGCTGTTAAGATATTGTACAATTACGGGGTTGGTCATGGTGCCGATGGGGATGACACGGCTGCCGTCGCTTGACCGAATTGAGTTTAGGAGGATACGTACCATTTCGAGGTCGGCTTGGAGTCGCATGACTTCTTGGTTGGATTGGAAGCTGGTGTGGATGTAGTTCTCGCCGACAGAGACTGAGGTGACAACGTCGTTGCTGCTGCGGTAATTGGCCATGGCCGATTCCTGTGCATCGAGGTCACCGCTGATGATGTTGATACGCTCGTTGATGTAGTTGTAGGTGTCGGAGATGATTCTTTTTTTATCGTTTACAGCACCTTCGTTGTAGACACGTATAAGGTTGTTGATGAAGTCTGCACAACGTTGTGCAGAAGGGTCGCGCATGTAGAGGTTGACGATGGTGTTCTTTTCGTTGTCACGTTCAACGCTGAGTTTTGAACGGTAGTATTCGGTAACGGCTTCGACAGGTTGGTTGCGGATTACGATGTCTTGGCCAATGTAGTCGTCTTGGAAAGCCCATGTTTTACTTATCATCAACCGGCCCATGGGAGTGATGACGGTTTTGTTGAAGGGGATGTAGAGGGAGTGGTGGCCGTCACGGCGGAGTAGGGCGTGGTCGTTGTCGAGGATGGTGACGGTAATTTTTCCGGGCATAGTGAATCCATCATCCTGTTCGGATTGAATAAGTTCAATGGGAGTGGTGCTATATAGGTCTTTGTCTCGATGGATGAAGCGTGTTTTTGTTGAGTAGGTGATGTTTAGACTCAGATCTTCAACGACTTTACGGATAGTTGTTTTAGAGGTGAGAATGAGGATTTCGTTGTAGATGGCACTGGAGTAGAAAGGTTTCAGTCCCAGCGAGGTGCGGAGGGTCGCTTCGCGGGTGTCGTCATCGCTGATGCCAAGGTCGTTGCCGCTACGGATGAGGATTCTGGCTTGGCTGGAATAGATTTTTTCCTGTCGTCGTGCATATATGTTTGCTACTACGGCACCGATGAGTGCAAAAAGAAGTAACCAGTGGATGTTGCGTATCAGAAGGAATACGATGTCCTTTATGCGGAACGTTACAGACTGTTTATCGTCAAGGAATGTAAGGTCGCTTTGGGTTTGGGTTGTTTTGGTATTATTGTCGTCCATGGCGGTGTATGGTGTTTTTTGAGGTGTTGTTTATGATCTTACGATGGTGTTGGCAATGCTCCTACTCTAAAACTATTTATTGTTGTATAGTTATGCGTTTTATCTATTTATCAGATTTATGACTGTGAGGACGAGGGTAATGGTGGACATGGCTGTGGAGACCCACATGGAGACGAAGTTTCGGGCTTCTTGACGCGTGGTGGAGGTATTGTAGTTTTGGGTGATGATGAAGTCGTTTTGCTGGAGCATGAAGAATGGGTCTTGGAAGACTGATGATGAGCGTGGGTCGAGGTAGCGCATGACCATTTTCCCGTCAATTTCGCGCATGACGGCAATTTTATTGCGGCTTGTATATACGCTTAGGTCTCCGCACAGAGCAAGGGCTTCGAGGAATGTACAACGTTCGTTTGTGATGGTAATGGATTTGCCCCCCTCGGCACCGAGGAAGAAGATTTTGAAGTTGGCGAAGCGCACCATGACTACGGCTTGGTTCAGCAGGCTTTCACGTTCGAGGCGATGTTTAAGGGTATCCTGTAGTTCAAGGCGTGTCAAACCTGCAACGTGAACGGAACCCAGAACGGGAAACTGAATGTCGCCATTGACGTCAACAAGGTATGCGCCACGCTGGCCACCAGAGCTGGTGCCAATGCTCATATTGCTGAGATTGAAAGGCTTTACAAGTTTTTCATCGTCAACGGGTCCGAATACATATATGTCCAACTCGTCGTATGGGCATATCCTTGCTTGAAATTTGTTTTCAAGTTCTATCTGACTACCATGACGCATGTCCTGAAGGTAGTTGACTTGGCTGGGCGTAACGCACGAGGTGAATGCCAATGCAGTGCAGAGTGTAAGAAATACTATTTTAAGTTTTGTCTTCATGGGTTTGAAAAGATGTATATTTAATAACGCTGTTTGCATATTTTTATTGTGTGTTTTTGGGATTAGATATTCTAGGTGGCTTAATTACTCTTGAAAAGTCTGTTTTTCTATTTTGCCGAACGGAGGATGAGTTGTTTTTTGATTATGTTTTTTAGGGTTTGTGTGATATATTCTTTGAAATGAGATATACCGGGAGGAGACCATCGTTGGGGATGAGTGGTAATGAGTAGTTTCAGTCCTGACTGGTGTAGTGGGGATTGGGGATTGAGGAGTTGTGCGATGATTTGGTCGGTGGTGTGAAAGGAAAGACCGGCACGAGTCCATTCGTCTTGGTGATGGGGGATTTTGTCACGCCGACTTACATTATAGCCATCCCAACGGCGACCGGTGTCGGTGAGGTAGAGTGTTGTGTTGAAATCGGTGTCAAAATAGGGTTCGTGAGTTATGCCCAATGTATGGTAGTCGAAGTGTTTCCAAAGGTCGCGGCTGTCGAAAGGGCTTCGTGGGGAGCCATGCATGCAGATAGAAGTAACGGGGATAAGATCCCGGAGGCGTTGAAGGTTTTGGCAGAAATCTGCATAGGCAGCATCTATGTCGCCATTGCAGGTAGTGAGCGATTCGTAGTGGTAGCCTATCTCGTGTCCCAAGGCGGCTATTTCCGTTATTATTTTGGGGTCAAAACTTTGAGGCACTGTACGGAAGTAGTATGTGGCTTTCAGATTAAGACTGTCTTCAAGTAGAGCAGTACGAAGCGAGTTTTTTGGTAAGAGGTCTACATCGTGTCGAAGGTGGAAAGTGATGCCGCTTTGGATGAGGGCATTGAGAAATTGCCTGTATTTTGTAATGGTGAAATCCATACTTACTTAGAATCAATCGGACAGAATATCGGTGAGAATTGTGACTATTTGTGCGTTGATGTCACCGGTCTCTTTGTAATAGTTTTGTCGGCGTTCTTGCCATTGGGTTTTCTGGGGATTAGCTGCAAGAGCCTCGGCCTGTTTGATTGCCTGTTGTGGGTCGGCAATATTAAGGAGCAGATGGTGTTGGTCTTGCAGCATGATGAAGTTGGACATGTCGTTGGGACCGACGAACGAGTTGGAGCGTATGGCGGGAGTCCCGAGAAGGGCGGCTTCGGCGGCCATAGTCTGGGAGTCGCCAACATAAAGATGTGCGGCACTTAGTACATGGTGGATGAGTGCAGCCGGGGTGGGCAGTTGGTATTTAGCGAGATGGGGTGGCAGGGCTTTTTCGGAGGAGATATACACAGTCATATATTGTGAGATGGCATTGACCAAAGCCTCCTTTTGTTCAAGGGTAAACCCGTTCCTTCCAACGTCGTGGTTTGCCTGCCAGCCGACAAAACGCAGTATTGCGTATGGTTGTTGGAGGTTGTATTGATTTATTATTTCTGGATTGGGATGGAAGACGGTGGGGGAGAGGTAGCAGTCCTCAAAAATCCCCGGGATACGGATGTGCTTCTTGCCATAATTCAGTTTAAACGATTGTGGTGTTATGACCTTCGAACATATCGGAACCACAAAAATATTATTGATGGTTACAACCTCCGAATCGATGAATATGACGGATCTCTTGTGAAGCAGTTTAGCGGTGAATGCCCCATACCACGACCCCTTTGAAATGAAAACATCGGGTTTATATTTGCGAGCGATAGACAAATAGTTCCTAATGAGCGAGAAAGAACCGAGAATTTTGGTTAACATACTCTTATGATGTTGCCCGAAAATAGTGTAGGATATATTTTCTTCTTCCAATACTTTTAGGAGAACATCCTTGTCGCGGGCAAGAACAAGAACCTTGTGCCCCTGCTGCTGTAGAGACTGCATTATGAATTTGAATTGATAATAATGCTTGGGATGGTTAAGCTCAAAAATATATTTCACGGTTAGATAATATTAAGACAACTACTAATTTTCAGATGGTTGATAAGTTTTGACCACCTTGGCCGGAGAGCCCACTGCAACGCTGTAGGGAGGTATATCGTGGGTAACGAGACTCCCGGCACCAATGATTGCCCCTTCTCCTATCGTAACGCCAGGCATAATGATTGATCCGATGCCAATATGGCAATTATCTTTCAGTACGACTTTAGCGGTTTTGAACGGCCAGTTTTTTGCTTTGATGCCGGGAGTATAATAATCCATGTCACGTTTGTGACAGATGATCTTCACACCATATGTGACGAAAACGCCATTGCCGATTTCAATCAGTTCGGGATTGTGGTCGTCCAGCAGTACAGCTCTTGATATATGGCTATGCTTTCCAATCTTCACACCCCGTAATCGGTGAATAGTTGTAGTTACCTGATAAGGGAAAGTAAACATGGCAATATCCGACAGTGTATGTGTCCAGATACCTTTGAGAATTGACTTAAGTGTTCGGCGTTCTACGTATTGCATAACTTTCGAATTCGTTAATCCATATATGTGTTAGTTCGTTAATTGATTTGCACATTAACACATCCTATACACGTTATTTCATCCTAATCAAGATATTTGATATTCTGAAACACAATAATCTTCCTTGCCCGATGGGAGGCAGGGAATATTATCGACAAACCGCAGATTGATCTCCGATCCTTCAAAGTGGTTGCGGTAGTTCTCTATTATGTAGGAGAACTGTTCCCGGGGTTCATTGGCATTTGTAAGCTTTAAGAGAATGTCTATGTCGCCTTTTTTATCCTGTCGAATCTGGAATTTATCTATCTTTGAATACACATTTTGATGCTCAGGAATATGATAGTTTAGCTTCGGATACATCATAATCCACAGCATAAGCGGTGATATGGGCGTTCCTTTTTTGTTGTAGACAAGGCGGCCAGCTCTACCCATCACCTCGCTTATGAGCCGGGTGTTTCTTCCACAGTCACATCGTTCCTTTTTCATTGTGGCCATGTCCCCCACATCATATCTAACAAAAGGAAATACATAGTTGTTTAGGTCTGTGGTACAGACATATCCTGCCTCACCATCGGGGACGACATAGCCGTTTTTGTCAGTAATTTCGATGATGCATTCCTCTTCGCTGATATGCAACCCATGGTGGTTGGGGCATTCATGGGACAAAATTCCCCCGTCGCCAGCACCATAGGCGTCATATACGGGTGCATTGAATACCTGTTCCAATTTCCGCCGGTATTCGTCCACCAACACTTCGCCGGTTGTCAATACAGCTTTGACAGGACATACCGGCAAATTGTTTTTCTCTATATACCGTGCAAGAATATAAAGTGACGAGCCGTAGCCACGGATGGCTTTAGGACGGATTTTCATCAGGTTTTCGTAATGGCTTTGCATACACTCATCAGTCACATTTGCACTGCTGAACTTGTGGTTGCGCATAATGATGCGATCGTAGGCACCTTTGAGCGAAAACAGGTGTTTCTTTTGATTGATGGAATTTCCCCCAAGCGAGAAAATTTTGTCGCCGAGGCGGATTCCGTACCATTCCCAGGCACGGAGAGTAGAGGCTTTCCAACTACTCCACTCTGCCATGTCTATGCAAAATCTCAATGGTGTGCCGGTACTCCCACCTGTCGAAGCCATGTGCCTTCGGCTCGTACTGATGGCTGTACTGAATAGGTCATCGTAGTTTTCACGGATAATTTGCTTGGTGAGAACAGGCAATACAGACAAGTCCTCACGGCATTTTATCTGGTCTGGAGTAATGCCTATTCTTTTAAACAACCGTGTATAGTACGGTACCGTTTCGTAGCAATGGACTATTAGTTTCTGCAACTTTGTATTTTGAATGTGGCGAATTTCATCTTCCGAGAGGAAATCGTTACGCCTCATCCTTCTTAACTCCGTTACCACATGGCTGCCATTTACCAAGTCGCCCACAGGTAAAAACAAGTATTCGTCCAGAAAATTATATAGACTCATAAATAGAAATGATTTTCTTTGCTACCGTATCTGTCGTAAGTCCCAGCTCGAGAATACGTTCTCGACCTATAGTGCGTTTGCCTCTCGCTAAAGCCTGGCCGATGCATTTCGCCAGAGCCTTTGTGTCGCCACAGGGTGCGATATATGTGCCCTCAACGCCGTGCGTTACCCAACTGACATCACCCACATCTGTGCTTACTATGGGACAATTACAAGCCATAGCCTCCTTGATTACATTCGGGGATCCCTCCGACACCGAAGTCAGCAGCAAAAGGTCTGCTGCACAGAAATATTTTACCACCTCATCGTGAGGCTTGTCATAAACAGGAAAAAGAATGACATTATCGTCATGCAATAACCTGACGGCCTCCTCAGCCCAGCAGAAGCGCTTCTCCTCACGGGAAGGATTGGAGCACCAGATAATATACTTCTTTCCTTCTGAGAAGTCGCAGGCTGTACGAGCTTCCATTTGGTCTGTTATTTCGAATTGCTCCAAATTAACTCCGTTGGGGATGACAGGAAGCTCAATGCCCAACTGGTTTGCAGTACGCTGTGATTTGACAATTGTAGCATTCCACACATGATTAATGAAGAACCTGACCCACCTCAGTTTAAAATTCCTTTTTGGGAAACTACCTAAAATTGATACTACCACTTTGGTTGGTGAAAACAGTGTAGCGAACGTTGCCACCAAACCACAAACCGAATAATGGGCATGTACGATTGCGGGTCTCTCCTTCTTCACGGCATGGCGCAACTTGATGGCTGCCCGTACATATGATTTCCACCCCTTTCCCCGTACAGGGAACAGTGTTAAATCAATCCCCTCGTGGCAAAGAGACTCGTATTGTGATTGCACAAAAGCACTTACCTCGCCTACCTGCTTGTTCCCGCTGCAGACAAAAAACACCTTCATACCTTACAAATTATTCCAATACCATTCACAAGCCTCTCCAAATCCCCGGATAGCATCGAACTCAGGTCTATATCCGAGAACTGACTGCGTCTTTGCAATCGAAGCTTGCGAGTGAGGGATATCCCCTGGTCGGTTTTCCCGGTATGTGGGTTCAATGTGGGCAATTTCGGCATCGAAACGAGACAGATTGTCGCGCAGGCAGCTGAATAAAGCATTGAGTGTTGTGTTGCCTCCATAGGCCACATTGAAGACAGAGTCTTTCGGGCTTGTCGGCGGTAGTGAATCGTTGTACACTTCCAGATGTTGCTTGAGTTCAGCGGAAGGAATAAACGCAGCCAACCTGTTCGCCTGAATCACATTGTCAATATATGTGAAATCGCGCGAATAGCTGCCGTCACCATTGATGAAAGGCGACTGATGATTCATCAAAGCCTTTACCCATAGAGGTATAACAGCCGCATAGGCACCATTGGGGTCTTGACGTCGCCCAAATACATTAAAATATCTAAGGCCAATAGTTTCTATCCCATAGAGATTCGAGAACACATTGGCGTAAAGCTCGTTTACAAACTTTGTAATGGCATACGGAGAGAGAGGACGTCCAATCTCATGCTCCTTTTTCGGCAGAATTTTGCTGTCACCATAAGTTGACGAACTGGCAGCATACACAAACCGCTTCACACCTGCATCTCGTGCTGCAACAAGCATATTCAGAAAACCGTCGATATTATTCGAATTTGTATTAATGGGGTCGTTGATGCTACGTGGTACACTGCCCAATGCAGCCTCATGTAACACCACGTCACAATTCTCAACAACCTTTCTGCAAGTCGACAAGTCCCTGATGTCGCCCTCTATAAAATGAAAGTTAGGGACATTCCTCAGATGTTCTATATTACGCAAAAAACCCGTCGAAAGATTATCCAGGCATGTTACCTCAAACCCCTTCGAAGTAAAATATTCACACAAATTGGAACCGATAAATCCAGCACCTCCCGTGATAGTCAATCTTTTCATAGACATATTGAAGTGATATTACTTAAAGTTATCAATGTCAGTCAACAGCCAATCGGTGCTTGATACGTTCAAGGTCTTCCCGTATTCCCACACCCGAGCACAGTTGCCAAGCTTTATTGTCAGGCTCATAATTGGCCTCAATCAACACCCATCCATCGTCAGTCAGCGACATATCCCATCCAACAAACCGAATATCTCTCAACTTATTGGCCAATTGACAGACCAATTCGCACAACTCATCCCAACAGGGGATGTGTATGCCCACAAGCGGGGAGCCAGTGTCAGGGTGGGTCGTGAAAAAACGGTTGTCTTTGCTTAATGCCCGAAGCGTAACACCGCTTTTTGCATCAATGGTTACAGAGATACCTCCTGAGCTGTAATTGTCCACAACTGAATCACCACGACCGATCCTCCATGTAGGCCATAATACCTCCACGCCGTCGTTATAGCGTACCGTGTTAATTCTGATAGTATTTACAGATTTCGGATGAACCGACGACATAAAATCACACTGAATAACTTTTTCCTCAGCCATAAACCCTCTGTTATATTTAGACAAAAGGTTGGTCAAACCTTTATCATCATATTGGGATGACTCCACTATACATACACCCCTCCCTTCGCATTCTGAGATAGGCTTCAAGATAACCCTATCATGTTTTCGGACAAACTTAATGAATTCTTCATGACATTGGGGTAGGGTACAATCGCTCTCACTAACTGCCAGAACATCCCTCCGGTAGAAATCCTTGAAAAATAGATAACATTTTCTCTTGTCGCTCAACACTGAACTTTCTGTCACATTGTTCACCTTTCGTAGAAATAGGATATCCTCTTTTCGAGGTACGAGTTGTTTCCGTTCAGTAGGCGACAACTCCAAATATCCATAATACTTTAGCTCTTCCAGAGAGAAGTGTTGGACAAAATATGCCTTGGCTAAGTTATAGTAACTATTTGGAAAAGAGATGCCATTGGTTTTCGTGCTTTCTCGCATCAATTGCACGGCCCATTTATTAAAACGTAAAACTTTCTTAATCTGTGCTTTCATTTTCGATATATATTTCAATCAATTGATTTAATTGGCTTTGGTATCCGGATTTAATATTTCTGAATAGACTTTTGTCAAAGAATCGATATGCCGCTTAATGCTGTAAGTGTCCCTTACCTCTTTTGAACTGGTCAAAGCCCGTGTTTTGAAACCTTTCCTATCGGATATAAACTCCTTGAATACCTGCAGGAGGGACAACTCGTCATCCGATTTGTACAATGTAGCCCAACGTCCTCCCTGAGTAATCTCATTCATTACACACCAGTCGTTCACAAAAGTAGGGACACCCGCCGCTATTGCCTCAATCACAGCAATACCAAAACTATCGTGCCGAGTGGAGTACACAAAAGCATCCATATCCTGCAATAGTTCGGGAACGTTGTTGCACAAGCCGGCAAAGGTGACATAACCAGCAAGGTTATGACTATTGCAGTATTCCACACACTCGTTATATAAATTCATTTCTTTTTGTCGGGCGGCTCCGATAAAGGTAAAATGGAAGTCAACACCTTCGCTTTTCAGCAACTGGAGAAATCGGCACACCAACATATGGTTGCGTCCTTCACCGAAGCTACCTACCATACACATCTTCAAGCAACCATTTTCCCTGTAGCCAGGAACGGGCAAAGCAAACTTCTCAAAATTGATACCGTTATACACCACGTGGCACTTATCGGAACATCCAAAATCTCCTTTCTTCAGAAAAGTGTCTCTAAGATGTTCACTAACAAAGATTATACGATCCGAACCTTTCAAGATGATTTTTCTTAAAAAGCTTGGTGAATTGACAAAACTGAATCCATGGAAGGTGGTCACTACTTTAACTCCCGTAAACCATGAGCAGATAGCGGCGAGTATCGCGTTCAATGATGTCTGTGCATGGATAATATTGATTTCATTCTTTCGTACGGCTCTGCATAAATGCCATAGATACACTGTCCAGCTCCTTTTTCGTGCAACCCGTAGCATTTGGGTGCCGGTATTAGAAAAATCTTCTGACAACACACCGTCTTTCCTATATAAACAAACTGTCTCGAAATTTAGCGAACGGCATTTCGTCAAGATATCTAAAGCCAAAGTCTCCGCACCACCTCTGTTTAGTGCACCAAAATAAAAAGCGACCTTCATACTTTCAATTAATCTTGATTAATGAGAAATTGAAGAAACTATTCATCCCAAATCGGTCTAAATATGATGCAAATGGTATATTACACATATATACAATTATACAATGCTTTACGATAATAACCGTCATTGGAAAATTTGCAGTATAGGTTGTTGATTACCTGCTATTTGCAACATGTGCATTGTGTTCTTCCTCTGAGTTTTCATATGCACCGAATTGTGCTAATCTACGAACAATTTTCATCCCCATTTTAATTTGTTTTTTTTGAGAAATATTTGTAGGCTTATAATTGCCGTTAGATAGGTCTATACTGAAAGATAATTTATTTGGAATGTTCTTTTTTAATTTTCTTTTTTCAATGTTTCGAATAGAACTATTATCAATTAATGTAGTTACATTCACAATGTTACTCTGGATAATAGTCTTGTTTATTACCCTTTCCCCGTTAGAGTCTTTGCAAAATAACATGGAATCATGTAAGTATAATATACATAGTTTAATTAGCTGGTATCTTGTATGCCTTTTCATATTAGGGTTATTTTTTATAGTTTCCAAGATGGTGCTAATCGTATTATCAATATTATTATTGTCAGGTGGGAGTATTAATTTCAAGTAACGTACAACATCCATCCAATATGGGATACAAGCTTTTATTAGTATTTTTTTCTTTGCAATATGCAAAAACCATATGAGTAATGTGAATAAAATAGATATATTGATATAGGGGCGTGCAGGTTCTAATGTGTTGGCAAATAAAAGAGGGAAAAACAGAAAAAAAAGTAAGAAAGAAAAAACTAATAGTATAAAAACTACTATGGTGACATATTGATGCCATTTTTGCCCAATATGACCATACACACATAAAGCCCAAATAAGATATGCAATTACAATGATTGTGGTCATAATGGGGCCAAAGCATGATACATCGTATATGACAATATCCGATGTATGCGAATGGCATGTTGCACAATAAAAAAGTGAAATACATCCATATAAAGATAGGATTGATAGTACGGAACGATACAGATTTTGATTGGCATCTATGCTGTGTTTATACATTTTCCTCGTAATGTACTGAGTTTTTAATGCGGGTGGAGTATTTTCAGTAATGGTTTTTTTTTGTTCGGATGAAAGAATAAACCATTTTTTTGCCGTGAAGTACTCGTTCAAAAATACACTTCCTACCAAAAGTTGAATAAGAGGGGCGAAATCGTATATAGAATAAAACATAGAAAGATTTTATTAATATCAGTCGAGAGGACTTGTGATCTCAGTTGCAGATTCAAATTCTTTGTCGAATATTTTGGACAAAAATGTACACATTTCCACATCGTTAAAAGACCCTGAAGCCATGAATCTATCAGGATCATATTCTATCCGATATGCTCTACCATCAAAAATTGCGAAATTGTCTTTTCCAATAGAATTATTATTGTGTAATATGGAGAAAAGGTTGCTAATGCCTTTCTTCTTTATCCATCGAACTTCTATTGTTCCAGGACATTTTTTTTGGCAATCAAAAACTCTTTTAAAAGGTAAATTACCTATCCAATTTTTTTTCTGGATTAATATTTGGATTTTCCCATGTTTATTACTGATTTTTTTGATGTTAGATTCGGTAAAAAAATCTTTAAAGGCAGTCCAATATGCACCCTCATATCCTTTCCCATCACCTTCGTATTTCCCACAAAGAATTCCTGGCCTTAACCCTGTGCAATACATTTTCAAGGATGTATGAGTGTTGCAAAGTAGTGTTGCCATAAGAATTGATGCATACGGCTTTCCTTCATTGTAATAAATGTCACTTGGATCGCGTTTGTCTGCTAAGTTTTGGATGTATTTAATATATTCTTCAGCATTTTTTTCTTCCAATTTTATTGGCGTAATTTTTTTTATGACGTCAGATGTTGTCACGTCTTTTTCAATTTCATTAGGCATTTTTTATATTTTTAATAAGCTGTTTCTGTTTCATTCGAATATTTTTCACTCTAATATAACATGTGACTGATTTTATCAAACTTTTTCAATGTCACGTCTCTTCAATATTCTGATTAGCAATATTTTCCTTGGTTCTACGCTGCGTTCCTTGTATGGGGTTATTTTAGGATTCAGCATCTATGGTGCTGTAAAAAATTAGTCAAATATAGGCATATGAGAACGAATTTCAATTTATTCCTATAGAATGCCACGCGATCCGAGCTTGAACACTGCCCATCCGATAGTAATCACTGGAACTATCCAGAACCATGTTCGTACCCACGTGTAATTACGTGCATTGAGTAACGAAACACCGTATGCCGCCAAAATCAGCAACACTGGTAGTCCAGGAAGGAGAAACCGTTCGGAATTCGCAAAGCCGCTCATACAAATAATGCCAAGATAAGATACCAAGTACGTATCAAGCATTATCAAATCGCGCCAGTTCTTCTTTACAAATATCGAACTGAATAAGGCAAGAATCACAAACCCTCCAAGGAATACACGTACATAATTTCCTCCGTGAATTAACTGCTGGTTATACTGCTCGTCAACATCCACCATTGTTGGGAACGGCAGTACAAACATTATCGGTGCCATAACTGCTCCGGTAGCATACTTTGCCCACGAAACACCCTTAGAAACCTGATGATCTCTCTTTGCAGCCTGATTTTCGTCACGGTGTTCCCAATAACTCTGTGCTTCGTTGGTGATTGTACCGCCTGCCATGACAAGCAACCCGATCGCTGCCCAGAAAATCAAAATCGTTCTGTTCCATTTGCTCATCACTGCCCCGCTTGAAAACACGATAGCCGTCAGGATACAGAATAGTACCGATACCCCCAATACGGTTCTGAAGGTGAACAAAGACAATGTCAATACAGCCACAAGCAAGATGTTCCAGAATGATATTGTTTTGTTCCGAAACAGGTTGTCAGCTCTCTCCAAAGCAAAAATAGTAAGGAATAACATTTCTGTCTCCTTCAAGTGCAGACCGCAATACATAATTAAATTAGGCATTAGGCAGCAGAATATGCCTGCTATCCGTCCTGCCGACTCACCCGCGTTACGACTTGCCAACTTATAAATAAGCACACAACTGTACGCACTCATTATCGATTTGAGTATGCGTGTCACAATGATATTGGGGCCTATTAGCCAATACAATGCCGTCAAGTATAACACATAGCCTCTGTCGCTTAATGGGGTGAGTCCCAACCTCTCAAGAGCCTGCGTCCATCCCATATCCACATACCATTCTGCAGCGGAGTGGTATCCAAACGAATCGCTTGCACCAAACTCAAACGGGATACCCGTCTTGATGTAGTAATACACATAGGAGAACAACACCCAGCCGAGCCGGAACAAGAGTGCTGTTGTGAATAGCTTCCTGACAAATTTCTTGTCCTCTACATCCATCCATCGTTGGGTGTAATAATTGGAAAGCAGGAAAAAGAAAAGTACCCATGCTATGCCGATAATCAAAAAATCGAACCCAAGCATGTACTTTAGAAATAACAGACTCACTGCACCAAGCGTAATCAAGTATACCGTTATAGCCGTGGTAGAAATCTGTTTTGGAAAAAACCGTATCATAATGAGTAAACGTTCTTGAATGTGTAAATGAACGTGTGAATGTGTGAATCGATTCACGAATTTAAAAGAGACTGCTTGACTGTTGACCCCATCTTTCGGACACAGAAAAGACACTTCTGAACCCAACGTGGCGAATGGTATCTACGATACATTGACTTCGGCACGTTCGACCACTCGACTTTCATCAATTCCTTCACTGCGGCTTCATGGTATTTGTTCGACAAGTAGTATCGGTACAGCCCGCCGCATCTCAATCGGTCTAGCAAACACTTTAAATCTTTGCTCTGCTGTTCAATCTCTCTGAGGTAATCAAGATTCCAAAGCATATGCCCTTTTGGGTCATGGAGCCTCCTCGTGGCTCTCATCCCTGTAGGTACATCCTGAAAATAATTCGAAAGAGGAATGTTCACAAAAGCCACTTTGTATTGTATTGCCAGTCGAATCCACAGGTCGAAATCTTCACCTAACGTTAGCTGCTCATTAAATCCCCCGACACTCTCTACCGCTTGTTTCAACACAACCGTTGAGCTTGAGGTAATCGGCATGCACAATGTTTTGGAATAAGTATTGCAGTAATTGATATATCCCTTTTTGAAACTATCGGCCAACCCTATAGGAGCCACTTTTCGTAGGCCGTTCTTTACCAAATAATAATTCGATGCAAACACGGCCGCCTGGGGATACTCTGTCACCAAATCGTCAATATGTTGAAGGAAAGTGGGCTCCCACCAATCGTCGGCATCCAAAAAACACAGATACTTCCCCCTTGTAGAGGCGATACCCGTATTGCGTGCTGCCGCCACACCGCCGTTTTCCCTCCGCAGGATTCGGCAACCCTCGCAGCCACCTATCGCCCCTTTGGCTGCCTCATACGAACTGTCCAGACTGCCGTCGTCCACTACAATTAACTCTACACAACCGTTCTCGACTGTCGCAGCTCCCTCTTGCCGTAGCACGCTTTCCACGGCGCGGGAAACATACCGCTCCTTGTTATACACCGGTATAATTACCGAATACCTCGTTTCCTGCATCTCTCCATTTTAAAAAGCAACCGCTCCGTCAGTCTTACCATGCGGTAGGCAAACGGATGGCGACGAATGCGCCTCATCAGTACTATATCGTCAGAATACCGGTCATAGTCAGCCAATATCGGCCGAGGAAGTAACGCCTCTATGGCCTTCCTCCGCTCCCGCTCAATCAAAAGCCTATTCCGGCCACCGTCCTCGCTGATACCCGTCATGTCAAAAAAGACCGAATCAACATCGACATGTACAGGCTGGACATTGCTGAATACAACTACCCTCATAAACCACGCCCAATCCGAACAAATCTTCATCGACTCGTCATACATGCCATACCTGTCAAACAATTCGCGTCGAATCAAAGTCCCCACATGATCCAATGACCCGCGATAGAAACTGAACATACTGTAGTACGGCTCCCACGAGCGGTTCTTCATCGTTCGGCCGTTAGGCCACACCTTGGTAGTCGTTCCATACAGGATATCAGGATAGCCGTTCCTCTCCAATGCAGCCAACAACGCCTCCAACACACCCTCACCCACAAACCAGTCGCCCGAATTGAGCATCATCACATACTCCCCCGTCGCCATGCGGATACCCTTGTTCATTGCATTGTAAATACCCCCGTCGGGCTCCGAAACCCACCGCAGTATGGAATGGTTGGCATACCGTACGATAGTCTCCACACTGCCATCGGTGCTTGCGCCGTCCACCACAATATACTCGTACTCCCTTGACGTTTGCGACACAACACTCTCAAGAGTTCTCTTTAACCCTTCGTTGTTGTTCCAGTTAATAGTGATAATCGATATTTTCATACAAGACACAATCTGCTTATCCCATGGGAATACCTGTAATTAGTGGCGCCGTCGCACAACACTGGGATCAGGTTCATCCGCTTCAATACACCCTGAGTCGTATCGTTCCACCTCCCCCATGTATATGCGTAATACGGAATGAACCGCGGGTGGCTCTCCAGAATGTTGACACACCGTTCCACCGACCGAGCAAAATCCGACGCAGACAGACAGGTGCAGTCCACATGCTCGTAGCCGTGCATCCCGACAGTAATCAAATCCGAACGGATGCTGTTAAGTTGATCCGCATCAATATACTGCGGGCATTCCGAATAACCCTCCCTAACACTTTTCCCATCAAGATACTTGGCATTGATGAACAGAGTCATAGGAATGCCCTGCTCCACAACAAAAGGCAGGACAGACAGGGCAGACACGAAACCATCGTCGCATGTCAACACAGCATATCTTTTCAGACGGAACACATTGTGCTTTAGTTTACGGTAAGCCTCGGGCAACGAAATGAAATCACAGCTCTCCTTTATCTTCATGATCGCGTCCTTGAAATTCTGCGTTGAACACCAATCCTGTTCAACACAGCACCGGGGGTCGAAAGTAGGGGATACAGAGTGGAACACGTATACGTCGATAGGTTTAAACCGTATTCGGTCAATCCGTTTTCTTATTTTGTGGATGAAGGACATCGTTCTTTGAATCTGCTAATTCGTTAATCGATTTGCACGTTAACACATTCACACATTTATACATTCACTAACACGTTCAAGAGTGGCGTTGATTATGGCTCCCATGTTTTGCATCTTAATGATGTCAGTTATTTTGAATTTAATGTTGTAGGCAACCTCGATCTCCGTTAAAAGCTGGGTGTAAGTCAGGGAAGTCCATGCTGGCAAATTGGCAGGACTCATCTCATCTGAAAGCTGTAAATTAGGGTCAGCAAAGACGTTTCGTGCCAGCTGCTGGATTGTTTGGATTACATCGTCGTGAGTTATGTTGTCCATAATATTATTCGTTGAAAACGTTAAACTATTTGAATTCATTATTTTATTTACACGTTAACACATTCACACGTTCATCAGATGACTTTTATTTCAAGCCATGAGGTGATGTTGTCCAAAGCGTGGTGCATATCGCTTTGGCTGTTGAATTTGAGTATCATGGTGCCAATGGTATCGTTTGCACCGTGGAAAGGGTTCACTTCGTCACCTTTGTTTACCCAAAGGTCGGTTTCGATTATTTGTCCACTGAATGAGTCGGACACTTCGAGGCTTTGGAATTTCCCTTTTTTATTGGCGTGGAGGATTATTTCTGCCCAATTACCATTGTATGGCTTTTGTTGGATTTTTTCGTTTGTGTCGCCGACGGCATAGCGTGTTATGAAAGTAATTAGGTCTACGTTGGTAGCTTGTCTCAACATTTCGCACAGCCGATTTCCACCTCCACGGGGTGAGACTTCCATGATGTAAGGTTTCCCGTTCTCCCCTATGCGTGTTTCTATGTTAAATACGGCAGTTTTCATGTCGAGCAAGGTGATTAGTCTTTGTATCTCGGATGTCAGATAGGATTCCTGTTCGGGGGTAAAGCTTGACGGCCAACTGTATGCTGAAGGAGTGAAGGGGTTTGCCGCCTGACGGTCGAACCGCTGGGCGTTGAAACTTACAAATGCCAGTTTCCCATTGACTGAGAGGCAGTCGGTATCGGAGGGATGGCCTTGGGGGCGGAGGAAATCCTCAATGATGATATGTTTGGATAATGATTTTTCGAATGCGAGCGGGATTGCTTTCTCAAGTTCATCCGGATTGTTGACACGTGTAACGCCTTTAGAACCTGCGGAATCAGTGGGTTTTACGATGACGGGGTAGTGGAAGCTGTTTTTGTCTGCCAAGGCATCGGCAAAGTTTGAATAACCTTTTGCTTGCGGTGCGTTGAATCCATGGTCGGTCAGAAATGCACGGAATCTGTCCTTGTTTTGTAGGATACAGACGGACTGGTATGGTCCGAACGAGTGGAGTCCCATTTTTTCCTGTACGTAGGAGGCACTTACTACTCCCGGGTCGACGCCGAAGGACATGATGCCATCGATTTTCTTGGCTTCGGCCACTTGGAGTACGGCCTCTTTGTCAACTATGCTAACATTGACATATTCGTCGCTGTACTGATGTGCTACGTTGTCTGGAACATTGTCTGCTGTGATGACATAGTAGCCTTGTTGGTGAGCGGCTTTGATGACTGGGATGATATAGCGGATGCCTCCGAGGAGCATTATTTTTTTCTGCATACCAATCAAAAAAATGTGTTAATGTGTAAATCGATTAACGAATTCAAATGGTTATTTCGTGTGCAGTAGTTTTAGGATGGGGTTGGCTTGTTTCTGTCCGGTGTTGAGGAATCGGACGATATCAAGGAGTTCGTACCAACGCAGGGAGTTGTTGAGAAGGCCGTATTCGAGTAGTTGTGTAGGTTGATAGCGGGAGTCTGTAATGGGAAATTCGGAGGGGTGGCTTTGCTTTGGCCGGATAGTGTAGATGACTTTATGCAAGTGTGGTATTTTGT
The DNA here is from genome assembly GCA_002309955.1 of Bacteroidales bacterium UBA1208. Lineage (GTDB taxonomy): Bacteria > Bacteroidota > Bacteroidia > Bacteroidales > P3 > Colimorpha. The sequence goes on along the minus strand of DBXQ01000064.1, from coordinate 19,663 downwards.
CGAAAGCGGCAATCTGTTGGTCTGTGCAGTTGTCGCCGTCCATTACGATGATTATGTTATTCCAGTTGATTCTTTTTTTTCGTTGTTCCCATTTGTTGTTGGCTTGTTGTTGGTTTTTGTAGTGTGAGAAGTATATGGTGATGTCGCCATAGTCGCCTTTGAGGATGGCGACAGGGTAGTTCCATTCGCTTTGGATGAATGTCAGCGGGAGGGAGGTGTAGTGTTGTAGGTGGGTGCAGAATATGAAGAATTGTTCATGGCTGCGGATTCCGCAGTTAATGGTGGGTGAGAGGAACTGCAGGCCTAATTCGTGATAGATAATGCCTCCGATACATGTGTTTGTAATTAACGTAAAGTTGCGGTTGCGAAGACGTAGCCTGTTGTATGTGCGAAAGGCATGCCGGGATATTTTGAGCAATGGGGTTGTTTTGCGTTGGTTTACCATAGAGGATTAGTTGAAAAAGTTTGAAAGATTTAAAAAATGTGTTAATGTATGAATGTGTAAATCAGATTAACAAATTCAAAAACCTTTAAAACTTTGTTTACACGAATGCGTCTCCGTCGCCTCCTTGTGGTTGTGCCGCAGGGTTGACTGGGAAGGTGGGTGGGAGGGAGTATGAGATTTGGATTGTTTGTCGGTGATTAAAGATGCGGTATGAGTTGATGTAGTCGGACAAGGAGAGGCTGCGTGTGGTGAATGATGTGGAGTGGAGTTTGAGGATGTGGTGCAGTATGGTGTTGAAGACGAGGTTGGTGTGTTGTGGAGAATAGTATAGATATTTGACTGATAGTTCCTGGCTGGTGCACCGGATGATGTAGAATCCAACTATTTGGTTATTGCTTTTTATTGTGATACCGCTGAGCCAGTAGTTTTCTTCGTTATCAGGGAAAGGATTTATGTTTTCGGTTTTTTGTATGAGCGGGGCAGTGTGTTTGAAAGGGTTTGAGAGAATCCAGTTAAGCATTTCACGTGTACGGGGGAAGAGGTCTTTGTTGGCGTGTTGTTGGATGAAGTTGTAGGTGGGATTGTCTATTCTGTTAGTGTATTCGATGACGTAGTCAGTTCCCCCGATATGCTGTTTTAGTTTCTTCCGGTTGATTTGTGCTGCCCATGATTTTTTAATGCAGCACTTTATTGTTTTTTTTATGCTGAGAGGAACGGGTGTGATAAGTGTGTGTTTGTATTCTGGGAAGAAAGTGTTTTGGTGGCCGAAGTATTTGAATATTTCTATGGTTTCGGGTGCCCCGTAGGAGTCCATGCATTTTTGTGGCGAGTAGTGTTCGACGAGGGTTCCGATGGCAATGAGGGGGTAGCCTTTACCTCTGTGGTCAGGGTGGCACCAGAGGGTGCTGAACCATACGTAGGGTTGTTGGTTGATTAGATCGGGGAAGATTGCTGTGAATGTCACGGGTTGATTGCCGTGGAAGATGGCAGCTACGACGGGGTCGTCAGGCGACATGTACGGGTTGTTAACGATGGCTGCTGCCCGGGTTTTGGTGATGAGTGCCTCGGACAGACTCGGTGTGGTGCTCTTGCTGTCAATCCAGTCGGTTATTTGTTGTGCCGTGTATGTTTTGATTTCGATGTTGTCCATCAACTAAGAAGCTTTTTGAGAGCGGTTCTGTCTATCTTTTCGGATTTGTTAAGGGGGAAAGATTCGAGGTAGATGATAGTGGAGGGTATCATATAGGGAGGCAGCTTGGTTTGTAAGTATGCCTTTAGTTCGTTTGTGTCAGATTGCTTTTTTTCGATGAATAGTGCTATTTCTGTGAGGTTGGCATTGTCGGTGTAGGCAATGGCGATGGAGCGATGGTCGTTTCCATAGTATTTTCTGGCGTGGTACTCGATTTCGCCGAGTTCAACGCGATAGCCCTGTATCTTTGCTTGTTGGTCGATGCGTCCGTAGTATAGCAGGTTGCCGTCGTCAGTGAAAGAGCAGAGGTCGCCTGTACGGTAGTACTGTGTGGTTTTGTCTTGGCTTTTTAAGGATATGAATATCTGGCGGTTTTGTTCAGCATTTTGCCAATAGCCTTGTGTTATTTGGTTCCCGGCGATGCAGAGCTCGCCCTTTTGACCTGATGGCAATATGTTGTTGTTCTCGTCGATAATGGCTGCTGCTATGCCCGGCATGGGTTTTCCGATGGCAACGATTCCGTTTGGTGCGAGGTTTTGGCCTTTTTTATGCAGTTTGTAGTATGTACAGTAGATTGTTCCTTCGGTGGGGCCGTAGAAGTCGTAGATGTCGGTGTTTGTAGCGCAACGGTACCAGTCTTCGGTCAGGTCTATGGGGCAGGCTTCAGCGGTGAGTATGGTTGTTTTGAGGCTTTGAAGGTCAATCTGACCGAAATAAGGCTTGAGGTAAGTGAGCATCGAGGGTGCCATCGGGGCGAAAGTGAGCTGGTGTTCCATCAGAAGTGCCGCGGCATAGATGTACTTGATTTGACCGTAAGGGACAGTGTAGACGCATGCACCTTTGAGGAGGGGTATGAGGAATGCTTGGATACTTACATCGAAGGTGAGGTCGAAAGTTTGCAGGCATCGGTCGGTGGGAGTGATAGTGATGCCTGTTTCCCCAAATGAATGGAGAAACGAGGCGAGGTTGAGGCGTGAGATGCATACGCCTTTGGGTGCACCTGTACTGCCCGAGGTGAAGAGAATATAGGCTAATTGGCGATCATCGGTTGGAGTGTCATGTAGAAGCATGGAGCCTGCGGGAGTGAGTTGAGTGGTGCACAGCGTTTCGAAAGTATGTTGTTTGATGGTGTCGACTAATGTACTTGTTGTTTGGGAATGGAGCAGCAATGCTGGTTGGGTTTGCTGTATAATGTTGAGATTCCGTTCGTCGGGTTGGAGGGGGTGGAGGGGTACATAGGCGTAGCCCTCGAACCATAGTGCGAGGATTGAGGCGTAGGTTTCGATGTCGTCGTTAACTAACAGGGCTGCTATTTTTGTTTGGTGGGATTGAGAATGGCTTTGTAGAGCTGTACGGATAGATTGTATCGTTTCTGATAGTTGCAAGTAGGTGTAGTATTGATTTTTTATGAAAAATGCATGGGCATCTGGATGCAGATTGAAATTCTGTACCAGCGGTTGGAGCACCTGTTGTCTAAATTGCATCGTAGGCATCTTGGGTTAATACGTTAATTTTAATTCATTAATTTGTTAATCGTTATACGCGTTAACACATTTACATAGTTACACATTCATTTATTTACGCATTCGCAACTGTTTGATGATAAAAAGGGCGAATTTTGAGGTGGCTCGGAAATCGTGGGAGAGGTTGAAGTAGTCAATCATCAGCCGAATAGCCTGTCGTTTGTTGTGTTTAGCGTAGTATATGATGCAGTCAGATAGAGTCTCAAGGTAGTTCTTTTTTGTAAAGGGAGAAGGGTTGACCTTGTAGAATTCTTTGTCGATGGGGAGAGCAGTTTTGCAGAACTGGGCATCGGTCAGCATGCTGTGGATACCTCCGTGGTGATAGCGGTAGACACCTCCGACGAAGGCGAATAGATATCCTTTGCCGACATTTAGCAAATGGTATATCTCGTGCATATCGCGATAATAGTGATACCTCTTTTGCCATTCTGGATTGAAGTCTGCAGTCCGGAAAAGCATTGTGAGGGGTTGGGTAATCCATCTGTCGAAAAACATCTCGAATGAGATGTCGACACCATCTTCATTCTGAGCGAAGTAGCGGCTGCAATAGTCGTTACTTAATTGTCCTGTGTAGGTATTAAGATGTTTGCAGCGGTGGAAGCATACGGAGTAGTCTGGGTGTGATTCCATGAAGTCGACTTGTTTCTGAAGCTTTAGCGGGTCGGTCCAGTAGTCGTCGCCTTCGCAGTAAGCAATGTATTTACCTCGTGCTCTGGAGTAATTGAACTCTATGTCCATGAGGTTCTGATAGCCGTTGGAGTATTGGTTCTGTGTTTCGTAAAGCGGGAATATCTTGTCAGGATATTGGTGCTGGTATTCGTGAAGTATACCGGCGGTTCCGTCGGTTGAGGCATCGTCATGAATTAGGATTTCAACAGGGAATGTAGTTCGCTGCATGAGAAATCCTTGGATGCATTGGTGTATGTATTGTGCGTGATTGTATGTGAGACAACAAATACTAACGAGCGGGGTTGTAGGATGGTTCATTGACTGTTTGAGAGGCGTTTCTATTTATCCGTTGATGTGGTGAGAGTCGTTAGACAGATGAATATTATACATATGAATTTTCATCTTTTCGGTTGGTTTTATCACCTATTAGCAATTGGTATAGTTTATTCCTGGCTCTTTCGTCTGTTTTCTTTCCTTTTCGTATCTGTCTGTATAGTATGAGTGAGCGAGCCAACCGTATTCTGTTTTTAAGACCTTTCTGACCTTTTGCGTAGTATTGGAATATAAAGCCTTCGAATTGTGTCAGATATTGTATTGTGTTTTGCTGTAGCTCTATTTTCCCCAAAAGAGATTTTTTAAGGGTGTGTAGAAGTGGAAGGTTGGCAACAGACATGAATAGGTCTGCAAACTTGGGGATGAGTAGTGCATGCTGATATGGAAGGATAGCGTATAGTAATTCGCGTTCATCTCCCTTGTCAGAATTGCTGATGCTGTTGCTGTATTGTACCCATACATAGTCAGCACGGTCGGTGAAGACTATGTTGCCATATTGCATGTGATAGAGTGTTATTATTGTGTCGTCGTACAGTCTGCCGTATTTTTCAGCAGGGTTTTCTGCGCGGTTTCGCCGAATCATGTATGTGGGGTTGAGTCCATAGATTCCGTTGAGTATGGCTTCAGCGGGGGTGAGAATCGCCCCTTCTTTCAGTTTGGGGTGGACAGGCCAGGCATAGCCTGTTTCGATGGGTTTTCCGTCGGTCACCTGCCATATGCGTTGCTGGCACATGGAGCAGGTAGGGTTATCCATGAGCAAGTCAAGTTGGTGCTGGTAAATGTCGTCGCTTCGTAGATAGTCGTCGGCATCGATGTTTACAAAAAAATCTCCTTGTGAGTGTTTGTATACGGTGGCTTTGTTCCATCCGCACCGTTCCGAGCGTGTGGATGGGTTGCATAGGTCAGAATTACATTTTACTCCTTTTACGATGCCAGGATATCTTTTTTCGTATTCTTGAATGAGTTCCCATGTTCCGTCTGTGGATCTGTCGTCAGAGACGATTACTTCGTAGGACACGCTGAGCTTCTGGCACAGCACGCTGTCAAGGCATCTTGGCAATAAATCTTTCTGGTTATGTGATATAACCAGTATGCTAAGCACGGGTGTGGGTGTCTTGTTCACTGTTATTCCCATTTTGATTGCAGCACCACTTTTGAAAACCGGTCATAAGGTGTGACTCTTTTTATGAAGTCGCCGCTTTGCACTACGCTGAATCGGATGCAGTTTAGAACCATGTCGTATTCGATGTAATGGGTGCCAATCCATATGCTTGAGGTGTATCCCCCTGGGGCGAGATTGACATTTTTTATCACGCAATGAATGGTTTTCTTTTCACCGGGATTCATGTGGCTGATTTGGTAGTCGTCGTCGTTGCTTGCCACATGGGCTACTTGTTTTTCGGATTCGTCTTTGATGTCGAAACTGATGTCGACTTTCTCAACATTTTGCAGGGCTTCAATGTCAATCTCAATATTAAGATCTTCGCCAAGGGCGATAGAAGTATTTCTTATTCTAAAGTCAGTGATGCGGACGGCACCGTTGCCTTCCCGGTTAAAATCACTTACGGTCTGCATGCTGCTGAGATAGTAGTCAACCACATCCTGTACATCTCCCATTTTCTCTACTGTTCCATTTTTTAACAGTATGCCGTTTTTGCAGAGTTGTCGGATGCTTGCCATGTTATGGCTGACGAACAATACGGTTCGTCCTTCGCCTTGGCTGACGTTTTGCATTTTGCCGATGGCTTTTTTCTGGAATTCAGCGTCTCCTACGGCAAGGACTTCGTCGACTACCAATATTTCGGGTTCGAGAAATGCAGCCACGGCAAATCCCAGTCGGACTGTCATGCCGGAGCTGTATCGTTTGACGGGTGTGTCTATGTATCGTTCGCATCCACTAAAGTCAACAATTTCATCTAATTTTCGCGATATTTCGGCTTTTGTCATGCCAAGTATGGCACCGTTTAGGAATATGTTTTCACGCCCGGTCATTTCGGGATGGAATCCTGTGCCCACTTCAAGCAGCGAACCGATGCGACCTTTGGCACGTATGGTACCAGTGGTGGGTCCAGTGACTTTCGAGAGCAGTTTCAGCAAAGTGCTTTTGCCAGCCCCGTTTCGACCTATGATGCCTACCACGTCGCCTTGCTCTACCTTGAAGTCGATGTTTTTCAATGCCCATACGTATTCGCTATCGGCTTTTGTAGCCCTATCGTTTTCAGAACCGATTTTTAAATAGGGGTCTTCTTTTCCTCGAATGTTTATGGTCCACCATCGATGAATGTCGTGGCTTAGGGTTTTGGTGGATACGAGGCCAAGCCGGTATTGCTTGGAGACGTTGTTGAATTCGATTGCTGTTGCCATATTTGTTTATCGTTCGGCCCGTATGGGATTTTCAAGAAAGTCTTGGTATGCCATACGAATGCCGTCTTCTAATTCGGTTTTATATCGCCAGCCCATTTGGGTAGTTTTGCTTATGTCGAGTAGTTTTCGTGGGGTGCCGTTGGGTTTGGAGGTGTCCCAAATAATTCGACCTTTGAAACCTACTATTTTGGCCACAAGTCCGGTTAGTTGTTTTATTGATATCTCTTTGCCGGTTCCGGCGTTGACAGTTTCGTTTCCGCTGTAGTTATTCATAAGAAATACGCATAACTCTGCAAGGTCGTCGACATAGAGAAATTCCCGGAGAGGGGTTCCATCGCCCCAGCAGGTCACTTCTGCCAGGTTGTCGGTTTTTGCTTGGTGGAAGCGTCGTATCAGAGCGGGCAATACGTGGCTGTGTTCAGGGTGGTAGTTGTCGTTGGGGCCATAGAGGTTTGTAGGCATGACGCTGATGAAATCGGTTTTATACTGACGGTTGAGGTATTCACAGTATTTCAAACCTGTAATTTTGGCCAATGCGTAAGCCTCATTGGTGGGTTCGAGAGCAGATGTGAGTAGGCACTCTTCCTTCATGGGCTGTGGAGCCATGCGGGGATAGATGCAACTGGAGCCCAAGAATTCGAGTTTCTTGCACCCGTTTTGCCATGCTGCATGGATTACATTCATCTCGAGCATCATATTCTGATACATAAAGTCTGCCGGGGCGGTCTGATTGGCGATGATTCCACCCACTTTGGCTGCAGCGAGGAAGACGTATTCGGGCTTTTCGTGTTCGAAGAATTGTTCGACGGCTTCTTGTCTGCAGAGGTCAAGTTGGCTGTGTGAGCGGAGCAGGAGATTGTTGTATCCTTGTTTTTGGAGTTGCCGCACGATGGCAGAACCAACCATGCCGTTGTGGCCTGCAACGAATATTTTAGATTCTCGATTCATTTTACTATTCCTTTTTCGAGGTATTCAGCAAGATTGTAGCGAACTTTGGTTGCCGCATCGTCGGATGCAACTTTGGCCATATCGCTGTCAACCATTAACTTGACCAGTTGCGCGAACGAGGTCTTGCTGGGATTCCATCCTAATGCTTTACGTGCTTTTGATGGATCACCCAGCAAGTTGACTACATCGGTCGGGCGGTAGAAATCGAGACTCACTTGGACGAGTGTTTTACCTACAAGGTTTTTCGCCAGGGGCATATTGGTGTTCACTGCCGTACAGATTCCTTTCTCGTCGGCTCCGTGGCCTTCCCATCGCAGTTCTATTCCGGCATAGTGGAAGGCTAATTGACAGAATTCCCTGACAGAGTGTTGTTCGCCAGTGGCTATTACGAAGTCGTCGGGTTGGTTGTGCTGGAGAATCATCCACATGCATTCGACATAGTCTTTCGCATATCCCCAGTCGCGGAGTGACGAGAGATTGCCGAGATATAGTTTGTCCTGTTTTCCTTGGCATATGCGTGCTGCAGCAAGGGTGATTTTCCGGGTCACGAAAGTTTCACCCCTGCGTTCACTTTCGTGATTGAAAAGTATCCCGTTACAGCAAAACATGTTATAGGCCTCGCGGTATTCTTTTACTATCCAATAGCCATACTGTTTTGCCACTGCATAGGGGCTGTAGGGGTGGAAGGGAGTCTCTTCGCTCTGCGGCACTTGTTCCACTCGGCCGTAAAGTTCAGAGGTGCTTGCTTGATATATGCGGCAGCTATGTTCAATCCCGCATTGTCTTACGGCTTCCAGGATTCGCAGCACTCCGGTGGCATCTACATTGGCGGTGTATTCGGGAGCATCGAAACTGACTTGGACATGACTCTGTGCAGCTAAATTGTAAATTTCGTCAGGCATAACATTTCTTACGGTTTGTATTATGCTCAGAGTGTCTCCGACATCCCCATAATGGAGATGGAAATTGTGGTGCCCTTCCAGATGTGCAATACGCTCACGAAAATCAACCGATGACCGTCGGATAATGCCGTGGACATCATACCCTTTTTCCAATAGGAATTCTGCAAGATAACTACCGTCTTGGCCTGTAATGCCTGTTATCAGAGCTTTTTTCATTGTATTATTGTGCCCTTCGTTTGACAAAATATCACATACCCACATTCTATACGGTGTCCATAAAACTCTTTTGGGTTTTGTTGAAGATGACTATTCCCAAAATCAAAAGGGCTGACATAAATATAAAACTATAAGCCAGCCATCCCCACCCGATAAACTCGCCTGCTCCCAAGACACCGTATTTAAAAGTCTCAAGCACAGGGGTAACGGGGTTCAGCCGCATTACTGTATACATGTCGATTCCAGCAACAACTTTCCCTTTCACCATACTTAATGGGTAGACGATGGGTGTTGCGTACATCCAAAGGTGTACGATGAAGGAGAACAATATCTGAAGATCTCTGTATTTGGTAGTCATGCTGGATATGATGATACCGAATCCCAACGACAGTCCAGCCATCATCAACACTAAGAGGGGGAACAACAATGCGTAAAGGTTGACTGATGCCGCACAGCCTGTTATGCTGTAAATGATGTAGACTATTATAAATAACAATAATTGTATGCCGAATCGCAGCAGATTCGATGTTACATTGGCGACAGGGACAATCAACCGCGGAAAGTACACCTTGCCGAACAAACTACTGTTGTTTACAAAGGTGTTTGATGTTTTGTTCAGACAGTCGGCAAAGTATTGCCACATACATGTGCCGGCCAGATAGAACAGGGGCTGTGGAATTCCGTCTGTGCCGATGCCCGCAATGCCTCCAAACACTACCATGTACATGAGCACGGTGATGACGGGCTGTATGATGAACCACAATGGACCTAATATTGTTTGCTTGTATTGGGTAATAATGTCTCGCTTGACAAACAATGTAGTCAAGTCGCGGTAGTTCCACAGCTCTTTAAAATCAATTGACCAAAGCTTGTCTTTGGGTTTGATGACTGTCGTCCATTCTTGTGTTTCGTTCATGTATCTTTCCGAAAAATCAGTGTGAATGTTTGTGATGTATAAAAATGTTCCCCACAATACCCCAGAAGTATCTCCAATCGGTACGGAGTGGGTGCTTCAGATAGGCTTCGATATATCGCTTTTCCGACTCTTGTATGCCTTCCAGTGTTTCGGGTTGCTCTTTTTCATAATAAAGCGGAGGCAGCAACCCGGGCTTGGTTTTGATACGCAATTCCTGCATCTCGAGTGTGTAGAGGTTGAAGAATTGTCTTGACAATGGACGGACACCCACCAACTTCATCTCTCCTTTCAGCATGTTTACGACCATGGGGAGTTCGTCAAGCCACGTTTTGCGCAATATGGCTCCAAGCGTGTTGACCCGGTAGTCATGATAGAACTTTCCTGTCTTGTCCAATCGTCTGTGCTGGTATACATATTCCTGCAGATATTCGCTGTACGAGTACATGGTTCGGAACTTGTATACGGTGATGATTTTACCATCTTTCCCCACCCGTTTCAGTTTTGCTATGGGCGACGAACTGGGAGTCCCTTCGGTGATGGGCTCTTTCACTTTGCGGGCTATGACGCGGAATTCACCGTATGAGGTGCTTTCGTACACGACCTCGAATCCTGCATGGTACAGCCGGCCTAAGATCTCCACTCGGTGGAAAGTGCGGTTGCTTCCTTTGGTGATGGCAAAATATATGCCTTTCAGGACTTTTATCTTGGGGAATACTCTGTGCCAAAGATAGTGGAATCCATAGTATATGCGATTGATTCCGCGTGGATAAAGTTTGTAGATTACGGCTTTCTTTACCGACGATGTCCGACAGTTGCACACCAGATATCCTCCGTCCGAAAGATGATGGTTCGCATTGGCCAAAAATACGTCAAGTTCGTATATCGTGTGTAGCGGGCGCCCCACAAAGATAGCGTGATATGGTTCCCCATTCTCGCGGTCGGGTATGGGGTCGCCACCATTGTTCTTTATCCCCCAAAGCAACGATGTCGGAGCAAACTCTTCGCGATGATCCAGACACCATCGGTATACCTGTTTGATAGGTGCGGATTCTACTGCACAGAACAGCCGTTTCACATCCTCATCCTCGAGAGTCTCCGGATCCAGTATGTCGCATCCTTCACTGCCTCTCTCCGAGAAGCTCTTGCCTGGATTATAGTATTGCCCTTTTATTGGATCAAGGGGGAATAGCGGTTTCCTCATAAATTGTTCAAATCAAAACCTGAATGCGTGTTCTCTATGTGTGATGGATGTAAATATTTCGTCGTGTTAGTCGGTGTTGTAGCGGGCTCAAGAAATTGAGGGTGGATATAAGTTGTTGCCAATGCCGCTACTCCACGTATGCTCACCACCAGTTTTCTGTCTTTCTTGATTCTCACTATGTGTCCTTCCGCTCCTTTAAACGGTCCGTCTGTCACTCGGACTCTGTCCCCGCGGTGGTATTCTGGTTTGTCGTCACCCAGATAGGTTAACCCCTCTTTCCCTGCCGAGCATACGAACATAAACACTTCCATTTCTCTCTCGGGTATGGGGGATGGTTTATGCGTCAGTGGATCGCGGTAAATCCACAACCGGCTGAAGTAGTCCTGCTCGAAACCAGCAACGTAAGTGGCATCGGATTGGAAAAATACCAATGACCCGATGATCTCTGGAATGAAGAATCTCACTCGGTCGGCAATCAGACGTTCCCGGATTGGCTGAACCCTGTTGTACTGCACCTTTGCCGCATACCATCTTATTTCAGCCAGTCCCGTTGTCATTCTTTATTGCTTGAAAGGTTTAAAGAGTCAAAAAGGTGCGAGAACCCTGTAATCTTTAACCCCTTATAATGTATAACTTGATGTTATTTTTTTGTACTTATTTTAGGGCAATTCTTCCACTCCCACACTGATGCACGTGTGGTTTTTGGAAGATTTGAGGCTATATATTACCCTTTCAACGCCTGTCCCTGTCCAAGGACAAACAGCGTAATCCACCTGTTTTCTGCCTGTTACGCCAAATAAAAGACATTATATCATTCTGCAAAGATACAACTTTTTTCTAATTTGGATAAATTTTATATGTTCGAAAAACGTTATAGCCGATACAATAAAAACAGAACGGACATTTTCCCGGTTTCTTAAACCACCGGAATTTTTATCAGTCGTAGAATACGTTAACAAAAAGATCAATATGCTATAAAACAACAGGCAGTGCGAAAGGAACAATATTTAACCCAAATCGGTCATTAGGCTAAGCAGGCCTACGGCTGAGGCTGTTCCAGGGCAAGGCGGGGACATGAGAAATGGGAAGGCTGATAATAACCGTTTTATTCGGTTTTCCATCCCGGTGACCGCTATAGGCTCGGTCGCTCTTCCTTCGCTCCTTATTCCTCAGTTCTCCCATCGTTCTTCCATTTCAGAAGGAGAACTGAGGAAGAACGGAGGGAGGAGGGTGGGATAAAGAGTGGTGCGAAAAGGACTCAAGTGCAGATTTTAGGGTAGATCCGCAGAAAATGGTGTGCGTTGAATTGGTCACAGGGATAAACCGCTTAGTTTCTTTGTGTGGAATTGTGGCCTCGTCTCTTCACGATTCTATAGTTGTCCCTTATCCAACGAACAATAAGAAATTGTAAGGGCTTGTTTTCATAGAATGTCTTGTCCATCATTTTGTTAAATACACTTTTGTGCGGACCGCTCAATTCAATCCTGCAGCATTGTGCACATGTACGCACTTCGGGCGTTCCCAATACTTGCTTTATTTGTTTGTATGTCTCCACCCATCCCATCTTGGCTTGGGAATAATAGTCGTGTGACATGATACTGCTCCCTATGGCAATCAACAATAATTTACGGTAGTTTTCCACAACATCCTCCCTCGTCTTTATCCAGTCTCGGTACAGCTCCATCCGGCTATGATACAGGTGTAGAGAATCTTCAATGTCGTTTTTTTTGTATCGGGTAGAGGTGTTCCCTTTCGGATAAAATACATAGTGATAGTATATCTTTGAAAGGGATTGTGATTTAGAAATATGCTTGAATGCTTGGAGATTGAGCAACTCATCTTCGTGCATCTCTACGTCCTCAAACAGTACTCCGGCATCAAATAGTTTCCGCAGGAATGACATTCGGTAAAACTTCGTGCACATATGCCCGCATCCATACGGCGACATCACTAATTCGTCACAATAAAATTGTCTAAATTCCTCATTCGTTACCATCGTCCTGTCCGGCAATCTCAAAGTATCACGGATTCCTGTAGCTAAATGTTCGGCATAAAAGCCAAAGAAAATCATATCATTTCCCCCTTCTTCCATTGCAGCCACATTGTCGGCCAGCAAATCAGGCTCTATATAATCGTCAATATCGAAAAAGAACAGGTACTTACCTCTTGCCTGTTCAATTAATGAATTGCGGACAGGCCCAATTCCACGGTGAGGGAAATGCACTACCCGGATGCGTGGATCGGTCGTTGCAATTTGTTCACACAATGCCAACGTATTGTCTGTCGAACCGTCGTCAGCAACAACTATCTCAAAATCTGTGTATGTCTGTGCCAAAATTGAGTCGAACCCTTTAGGCAAAAACCTTTCGACATTATACACTGGGATTGCTACTGTAACCATTGGTCTGTTATCCATATTGACTTCTTTTTTATGTCGATGTGTATTCTTATTTCTTCGTTGTTTTCGAATATCCGGCAGCGGATCCTTTCGTCATAGTTCGATTATAGATTCCACGGATTCAAATTGTGGGGTAGGCGTAAAATTACTTTGCCACACTATCGTGTTATTGCATATTTGCAGTTGGATTTCAGTCGAATAAACGAAAAGTCCCCTAAATTTGCCAAACAACAAAGTTACGTTTTTTTTATTTTATGGGCAATTTGTGCTGAGAATTTAACATAACAATCTTTTATGGAGAGAAAGATGTGTGGCGGACACGGGATAATAGGGGACGCGAAGGAAAGGCTTATTGTCTATGATATGGTCGGGGAAAGAATAGACCCCGTTGTCGTGTTTGAACGTCAACGGGGTCTGTGGGTAATAAAGGGGTTGACCTTATTTCAGCCCGAGGGCTTTCAGGCCTTGGTTGTAACGGATATCGCGGGGGATGTTGTGCGTGCTGATCATCTCAAGGTCTTTCTGCAGGTCAGGACGGATTTTTCCGTTCTCGGCTGAATAGCTCTTGGCAAAGGCGATGTCGCCTTCACCTTCAACTTTCAGAATCAAGGCAGCCCAGCTCTTCATGGCTTCTTCGGCCTTGTTCACATCGATGACATATTTGCCTTCGCTGTTGCGAGTGAAAGCATCGTTGTCCTGCAGGTAGTTGAAGCACATCATGTTGGCAATGCCGTGAGCCTCGGTTGCTCCGAAGCGTACACTGCGCAGGATACCGGCGATGAAGGTGACGAAAGCGTCCTCCTTGGTGCAGTTGGTGATTTCGCCCATCTCAATCAGATGAGTGGTGAGAAACAGACCGCAGATGTCGGCCTTGGCTTCTTCCCAGGCGCTGTACTGGCTGCCTAAGGCCTCGCGGAGGCTCTTGCCGTCGGTGACGGTCTCTTTGATACCCAGACCATGGGCTACCTCATGGAAGCATACATTGCTGAAGAAGGCATTGAAGTTGACATTGTCGAGTTGGTCATCGGCAATCAACAGGTTGGCGATGGGTTTGAGGATGGTCTCAAACTTGGCCTGCATGGCGTTTTTCAACTGAAGGCGGCGGGCACCTTTCTCCTTGTGGATGCGCTCGTCGTTGGGCAGATTGATGGCGATGGTTTTCGAGCCCGCATTGCAGTCACCGGCATAGTAAATCACGTCGTACACATTCAGGTCGCTCTCGGCACCAGCCATGGCGGGTTTGTACTTGGGGTCGCAGGGCAGGTCGTTCTGCAACTGGGGCAGCATCTTGACAAACTTGGCCAAGTCATTGCTCCATTTCTCATCCTTCACCAGGATGAACGACTCGTAACTGGTCTTGCTGCCATACAGGGCGTCGTCGTAGTTCTCAATGGGTCCCACGACAAAGTCCAGACGGCTCTGTTTCATGTCCATCCAGGCCAAGTCACTGGCATAGTAATCGTCGGTCATCAAAGCCTTGCGACGCTCGGTCAGATACTTTTTCAGTCCGGCATCCTCAGCCAGGTCGATGGCAACACCCATCAGGCTGTCGACCTTTGCCAGGCGGTCGGCATATTCCACATGGTAAGGCACCACCTTGAGGGCACCGTTCTCGTCGCGGCGGATAACGGTGTACTGGCTGCTCTTCTCGGGGTCTGCCAGTGCGTCATACTCCTCGGCAGTCATGTCGATGGGGTAGAAGTTGCAGCCAGCGGGACGCTCGCCATACCCTGGAATAAAGGGGCGCTCTTCACCCAAACGGTCCCATGCACCATATTGAATCATCGCGAAAGCCTTCACGGCAGGGTCGGTGATGGTGTCGAGGTTGGCACGGTTCTCAGGGCCGAAGTACTGGTCCCAGTACA
>DBXQ01000064.1:0-4598 GCA_002309955.1 Bacteroidales bacterium UBA1208 | reverse complement strand
TGAATTTCCGATTTTTCTTCCGTTTTGTTGCTCTTACAACCCACTGCAGCGAGCATTGTGATGGTCATAATTGAAATTGCTAATCTTTTCATTTTTAATAGTTTTATTATGTTCTTGCCATTATTCTTAGAATGCAAAAATACATTTTTTTTTGCTATTTGCGAAAAAAGTAGTACTTTTGCACCCGATTTCGCAAGGGGAAAACGCTTCCCAACATGTAAAAATCAACCCACGGAAAGGTGCTCGAGTGGTTGAAGAGGCCCGCCTGGAAAGCGAGTAAGCGTTAAAAGCGCTTCAGGGGTTCGAATCCCCTCCTTTCCGCTCAAAGAAAAACGTTGCAGCAGTCGCCGCAACGTTTTTTTGTTTGGTCTGTCTGTAGCAGGTATTCCTGATAGATCTGCATCCTCTATCGTGCAAAAACAGCAAAAAACTGCACCACAGAGTGTGCAGTTTTGATTATTATTCGTATCTTTGCATCGAAAAATAGTATTATGGAAACCCATAGAGGCTGACGGTGAGATAGGTGAAAAAAAACGAAACCCGCCGCCAAGTTTCTACGATAGACCCCGCGAAAGCCTACGTTGTGAGAGACGATATCGAGCACGCCTCTCTTCATAACATCCCCCTCTGGATGTTCGGTTTTTTATACTAATATAAGCAAAGGACGCTGCATGCAGTCCTTACAGCGTCCTTTGCTTTATAACGGCTTATTGAGCCATTATTTTTCAATCTGCTTTTCCTTTTCAAGATCCTCCTTCGCTTTTGTCTTGTTTTCATACTCACGAGCCTTATTGGGATTCTTGTCACAACCAATGCCCTCACTGTATAAGTAGACCATTGTATTACAGGCATTAACCAACCCAGCATCTGCAGCTTTTTTTGTGTATAAGAATGCTAAATAAGTGTTCTGCTCAACCAAATCATTCCCCATAAAGTATTGTTTTCCGAGGCTGTAGCAGGCATATTCATCACCCATCTTTGCTGCTTTAAGCAAATAATCTTTGGCTAAGTCATTGTCCCTTGGTCCAGCAGGGATATTTGAACCACCTCCATGATAGTACACAAACAGATTATTTGCGGCACTCGCACTACCGTATTCTACGGCTTTTTTCCATGTCTCTATACCTTTTTCTACATCCTTTTCGCAACCGGTACCTAGTATATAGTACCATCCCAAATCGCATGCACCAGCTGCGTTTCTCATCTTGGCAGCTTTTTCCATATATTCAAATGCTTTATCATCATCTTTATCAACATGCTGGCCCCCATAGTTTTCAATACCCAGACTCAGGTATGCTTCAGACGAACCATGCCTTGCTGCAACTTTCAGTAGTTCAATACCGCGCGACACATTGTGATATTTTTGAAAAGCACTGTCATCTGTGAAACAAATATCTGCCATCTCAATCATGCATTTAGTCTGATTTGCCTCGATGCCTTTTTGCAACCATTCCAATGCTTCTGTTGTATCCGCTTTTAAGTCATCATTATTTTGAATATAACAAAGATACAACATATATGCACAATACCTGTAGCCATAACGAAATGCCCTTTTGTAATAATCTATTGCTTTGTATATGTTAGGGCTGATTTTACTGGTTCCTAACAAGTTCACATGGCCCAAAAATGCAAGGTAGAAGGGTTCATCTTTGTCCTTGATGTTATCCAAAATCTCTAAAGCTCTGTCTTTGTCCTCTTCGGGCTCATCACCGTCCCACAGCAAAGAGGCATATCTTGCCATAACATAGGAATTGTCTGTTCTTTCTACAAGTGCATCCATCATAGCTTTGCCTATCTCTTTATCTGTGCCAATATCGAACCAATTGTATATGTACGCTCTTGCCAAGTCGCATTCAGCTTCTTCGCACCCAGCATCGGCGGCACGTTTCAAGTATTCCAAAGCTTTCTCCTCATTATATTCAACACCATCGCCATTATTGTATGCATAAGATAATCGCCACATGGCATATGCATCTCCTTCAGCCGCTGCCTTTTTATACAATTCGGCAGCCTTGCCAAACTCATTATTTAACCTAAACTTGTCGGCCTTGTCCGTATCGCTCTGACAAGAAACAACAATTATCGCGCACAGCGCAATCAAAATTACTGAAATCTTCTTCATATTATTCTTTGTTTGATAAATCTAATAAAGAGGGTCTTGCATTAATTTGATATTTATCAGTAATTGCCTTACTTAGGGATTCAGCACATTTTTTATCAAGGTAAGGTGATAATACTATTTCACGCATCATTTGTTTTGGTGTTACTTTTAGGGATACACCTTTTTCTGGACACTCTCCATCTTTAGTGGTGTCGGGTTCGACTTTCTCAAAACTTGAAGAGAAATAAAAACGAATTTCGTTTTCGTCAGCAAAATAAGGCTCTTTTACCCAAATCTTATTCTCAAACTTGATGACTTTTGAGAATGGCTCGTAAAACATTCTTCCACACCATATCTCATAGTTAATGTCTTTTTCAAAAGAACCAACAAAATCCCCTATTGTTGAAACGATGCACGCTCTGCTTTTGTCACCTCTATCCCACATAAGAATATTCTCCATAGTCCTAACCGTCCAACACGATGTTAATAAGTATGATTGTTTTTTGTATTGCGAAACACTTTTGGCCCATTCTACTTGTCGCTTGGCAATCTCAGCGGCATGATCCTTTCTATATTCAGGATCCATTGGTTCAAGACCAAAACGCAGTAGTTCAGGAAAGTTTTTTTCACGATCATCAACAAAGAACTTTTTCCTTTTTACATAGTACGACTCCTCATTCAGTATTTTCATTAGGTACTCTAAATCTAAATACTGGCAAATCATTGTTTCGCTATTAATACCGACCCCTTCCATAATATGAAAGTAAAGAATTTCATTTTCATTTTTTTGTGGCATAATACTCAGCCGTTTTCCTGCCCCAAGTCTCCATAAGGCGGATTATACAATAATAAAGAAAGGCATGAGACTTATGTGCTCATGTCCGTTTTGTTAGAGGTTTTGGCAAGTACCTTTGAGGAAACGGATTCAATGGAACATATCTCACGCCTGAAGATATGCCGTTGGCGTGAGAGCCAATTGCATACACAACAAGCGAAAGCAAAATGCTCATCCCTCCTCTTGAAACTTTGCCAAATTTCTAACAAAGGACAATGTTGCAATGCTTTTCTTGCAGCTGCTTACTTTACTTGCGTAAGCGACTGCAAAATTACAGAAAAAAACTGATATGAGAGAAAAAAAGATAATGGGATGTGCGAATTTGTAGTTGGCTATCCCGATGGGAAGTCTCGCACCCCACAGCATAAAGATATGTATGTTGGGTTGTTCTATGCTGTGTGACAGCTGCTTCTGAAAATGTATAGACAGGTTTCGGTGACAGTTGTTGGATTTGTCATTACCATAAACAGGGGTAACATAAATGTCTCAACGGACAGGATGACTTCTGTGCCCGATTAGTGGCTTTTCAGCACCTTGGATTGGGTGCCGGAGATTTTGTCTTTTATGAGGTATAGGCCTTTGGGCAGGTGGGTGAGGTCGAGGTGGTGTGTACCGGGTTGCAGTTGGTAAGTGGCCACGCTATGGCCGAGCATGTTTATTATTTCGAGGTGGCTTTTCTTTGGCAGCTCGACCGTGATGCTGCCTGTTGTGGGATTGGGCCAGAGTCTAAGAGAACCATGCGTGGGTTGGGTTATGCCTGTATTCCCACCGTTGTTGGAGGTGAAGAATTTGTATATCTCGGTCATGTAACCGATGTCGTAGTGTTCTTCGCTGTGGTACCAGGTGTGGTTGCCGCCAATGACTTTGATGTGCTGAAGGGGTGCGTCGCCTTGATAGGTGTAGCGTACAAAGCGCAACCCGTCGTTGCGCAGGTCGGGAAAGGTATCTATGACGGGCTCGTCGGTGCAGTTGTCGGCTGCTTTCCAGTAGTCAAGTATAGCTTCTGCGCCGAGGCCGAGATTTCCACCAAAATACTGTGAGTTTCCGTCATATCCTACCACAGGGTCGGCGGTGCCGTGGATATGTAACATTTTGACAGGTGCGACAGCCTGGCGGTTGGATAGTGAGTGGGTTATCAGTCCGCTGACGGGGGCACAGGCAGTGATGCGGTCGCCATGCTCGATGGCCATGCGGTGCGTCATAAAGCCGCCCATTGAGAAACCCGTAAAGAAGACGCTGTCAAGGTTTACCGAACCTCTTGCTGCCAAAGTGTCGAGGAGGGCCAGCAGGAAGCCGGCATCATCGGTGCTGCTGTTCATCAGCCCGGCATTCCACATGGTCCCGTAGCCTTCGTTCAGTGCCTGGGGCACAACGACTATCCAACCGAACCTGTCGGCTATTTGCTGGAAGTGAAATTCGTTGTCCAGCCGAGTGATATTGTCGCCTAAGCCGTGCAGGAAGTACAGAACAGGGACGCTCCCGGTATGCCCGGCAGGCGATTTGATGAGATATTGTCGCTGTTTTCCCTGCCATTCGAAAGTCTGCACCTGCGCCATCAGTGGAAGTGTGAGCAATAACAGGGATAATAAAATACTGATTCTTCGCATGTTTTCTTGATTATTGATGGTGATTTTGTAATTATTGGTGTCCGATTAAAATCAT
>DBXQ01000078.1 GCA_002309955.1 Bacteroidales bacterium UBA1208 | reverse complement strand
ACCCGCTTGTCGGGGTTCTTGGCCTCGAGGGTGATGCCGATGGTAGTGGTGTAGTCTTTGTTGGCGATGGCTTTGGCGCATTTTGCCAGTGTGCCGGCCCCCATCTTCGACTGGTCGGTGCTGGTGGTGCCGAAGTTGATGCCCGCCCACGAAAGGCCGGTGATTCCGTGGAAGGAATAGTCGCAGTTGACCATCTGCACGGCACGGGAGAGCGAGCAGGCGGAAATTGTTATTAATAAGCTGATTATAAGAAGAATAACAGAGTATTTCTGTTTCATTTCATTGAAATTAAAAACGGGCGCAAAGATACAACATAGTTTATAAAGTTCGTAAAGTTATGATGCACGGGTTTGACACTTGCTGTATTAATCATTTTTTTCAATTTTATAAAACAATTTTAGATAAAAAATGTACTTTTGCTGGCTCGAATTATGAATCATTTTATTATTGAAAAAATTATACAAAACTATGAGGAATCTTTTGTTTTCTTTGTTTGTTGTTGCTATTCTGGTTCCTTTTGGCTTAATGGCGCAAACTGTCACGCTTACTTTTACGGCGAAAGATGGCAATGATCATTGGATTCAACTTGACCGTGTGGTTGTTACAAACCTGACTAAAAGTTGGCAGGAAACCATCTATTGGCCTGACACAACACTGACAATGCAAAATGGCACCTTCATTGCCGAGTCAGTTGATGATGGCGGATTCTCTTTATCCCAAAACAATCCAAACCCTTTCAATGGCACTACCGATGTCAGGTTGACAGTGAAGGATGCGGGGACTGTGACTTTAGACATTACGAATGTGAGGGGACAGACTGTAAAGACACAAAATTTCATGTCTCTGCAAGCGGGCACCCATACATTCCGCATTCACTTATCTGTCGCTGGTACATTCATGGTTTCCGCCCGCCAAAACGGTAAAACATCGTCAGTAAAAATGATAAATAACGGGGATGATATGGGAGAAGGTATTGATCAAGTGAGCATCGTTGAGATACCATATTATGAAATCGCGACAGAGGTCACATCGAAATACGGAATCCGCGGTAACACTGCGAACCCATTCAATTTCGGTGATGTAATGGAATATGTAGGGTATGCATTGATTAATGGAGAAGAATTTGAGAGCCAACGTATTACGCAAGCTCAGGGTGCCTCGCAGACATTCGTGCTATCGTTTAGTGAGGCACAGAATCAACTGCCTACTGTCAGTACGGAAATGGTTACTGGCATTACAGCGGTTTCAGCTATAGTTGGCGGTAATGTGAATTCAGATGGCGGCGATGTCGTGATCGATAGGGGTGTATGCTGGGACAGCATTGGCAACCCCACACTCAACGATAATTGTCTCCATTGTGGTAGCGGTATGGGGACTTTTTCTGGAAACCTGACAGAATTGACACCGGGTAGAACATACTATGTGAGGGCATATGCCATCAATAGTGTTGGAACTGGCTATGGGAATATCGTCTCCTTTACCACAGCCGTTGTGAATCCACAAGACGGAGATCCTTGTCCGGGCATTCCTTCTTTCACCGACATTGATTCCAATACGTACAACACGGTATGGATTGGTAGTCAGTGCTGGATGAGAGAGAATCTGTGTGCCACAAAGTATCCTGACAGCACCCCCATTCCGCAGTACTCTAGCTCCATCAGTGAAGATGTAGAAGCGGAATACTGGTGTTATCCGGATAATAATCCCTCCAATAAGCCCACTCATGGACTCTTATACAGTTGGACTTCTGTTATGCATAATTCTGCCTCTTCGGAAGCGAATCCGAGTGGCGTACAAGGAGTATGTCCCGACGGGTGGCATGTCCCAAGTGATGCGGAATGGATGCAACTTTTCAACTATGTGAGTAGCCAAAGTCAGTATTGGTGCAACGGCGACAGCACATATATAACCAAGTCATTGGCTAGTACTACAGGTTGGAATAGTACTGTTAATTTTTGTGGCATAGGGAATAATCAGGGTGCTAATAATGCTACAGGTTTTAGTGCGTTGCCTGCGGGTTCATTTTGCGTTAGCTGTAATAGTTTGTTTGGTGACGTAGCTTCATTTTGGTGTGCAACTGGATATGAAAATCTCTATGCTTATTGCTATGGTATGAATCGTTCTAGTCCATGGGTTAACAAAGATCATGTCAGTAGGAATAGTGGTTATTCTGTCCGTTGTGTAAGGGATTAATCGTATAGGAAAGAATGGTCATATTTGTAGAGACGCAAAATTTTGCGTCTCTACAAGTTTTGCTGCAATACCTGACGAACTTTATTGTATTTTTGCCGCCTTGAATTGAAATTTCTATTTATCTAATTTAAAAATATTCAGACAATGAATTTAATTGACCAAATCAAAGAAAACGCCCGCAAGTACAACCGTCGCATCGTCTTGGCTGAAGGCGAGGAAGACAGAACCCTCAAAGCAGCCGACCGCATCATCGGAGAGAAAATCGCTCAGATCGTCCTTCTCGGCAATCCCGAAGTGATCAACGGCAAAGCCGCTGAGTTCGGACTGAAGAACATCGGCCAGGCCACCATCATCGACCCGAAGAACAACCCGAAACAGCAGTTCTATGCCGAGATGCTTTGCGAAATCCGCAAGAGCAAAGGTATGCAGATGGACGAGGCCATGAAGCTGGTGCAGGATCCTCTTTACCTTGCCACCCTGCTCATCAAGAACAAGGAAGTGGACGGTGAGGTGGCCGGTGCCCAGAACTCTACCGGCAACGTTCTTCGTCCCGCCTTCCAGATCGTGAAAACACTCCCCGGCGTATCCGTCGTTTCCGGTGCCTTCATCATGATTTTCCAGGACAAGAAGTGGGGACAGGATGGCGTGATGGTCTTCGCCGACTGCGCCGCCGACCCGAACACCGACGAGAACAAGCTGGCCCAGATTGCCGTCATCACGGCCCAGACCGCCAAGAACATCGCTTGCATCGAAGAACCGCGTGTGGCCATGCTGAGCTTCTCCACCAAGGGTTCCGCCAAGCACGAACTGGTGGACCGCGTGGTGAACGCCACCCGCATCGCCAAGGAGATGGATCCCAACCTTCTAATCGATGGTGAATTGCAGGCCGATGCCGCCATCATCCCGTCGGTGGGTGCCAGCAAGGCTCCCGGCAGCCCCGTCGCAGGCCGCGCCAACGTGCTGGTGTTCCCGTCCCTCGAGACCGGCAACATCGCCTACAAACTCGTCCAGCGTTTCGCCGGCGCCGAGGCTGTGGGTCCCGTCATGCAGGGTATGGCCGCCCCGAT
>DBXQ01000123.1 GCA_002309955.1 Bacteroidales bacterium UBA1208 | reverse complement strand
GCCGTGGCCGGGATGGTCGAGGTCGTGCGGCGTTTTGTCTCGCCTTCCCTGCCGCCGGAGTATGCGGCCATGATATGGATGTCGGCGCTCTCGCTGGTCGCCAATGCCTACTGCCTCTGGCTCCTCAACCGACAGAAAAGCGGCGACGCGCACATGCGCGCCAGCGTCATCTTCTCGGCCAACGACGTGGTGGTCAACCTCGGAGTCATTCTTTCGGGCGTGGCGGTATGGGTATTCAACAGCCGTGTACCCGACCTCGTCGTCGGAGCCGTGGTGTTCGTCATCGTCCTGCGCGGCGCCGTCCGCATCTTCAAACTTTCACGCTGAAAACTGTCGCACAATAGCCACATATAAAACACCACAATGAACATCTCAGTCTTCTGCGGCTCGTCGCTGCCGAAGAAACAAAAACAATAAACACTATGTCCCACAACATCAACCGCCGTCCCAACTACCCGACAAAGGGCAGTAATAAAAATCTGCAGGCCAAAGCCAAACGTAAGAAGATTGGACACAGCATCCTGCGCTGGTCCCCTGTATGGATTTCAGGGCTGGTTGTGTTGGTAGCTATCGTTCAGGCACGAATACAATTCCATAGGATTGAGCAGGACTCAGTCAAGACTACTGCACGCGTTGAGAAAACATATACTGTTAGCGGTAGCCGCAAGTGCGATTACTATGTGTCGTATTATTTCTACGTTGACGACAGCTTGTATCACGGCGAAACACAATTGAAGAAGTCGGTCTGGGAGAAGTTCGCCCCTCACGACCCAATAGAGATTGCCTATGAGAAAGGCAATCCATCCAACAGCAGCTGGGCAGGCTATCACAAGGATTGAAACAAGTAGATATGAACATTGCAGTCTTCTGTGGCTCGTCGCTGCCGAAGAAACAGAAACAATAAACACAGACTGACAATGAAGAGGATATTGCTTCTATGCGTGGCGATGGTAGCCATCTCCATCAATGCTCAGAATGTCTACAGGCCATACAGGGAGTTTGTGTACAAGGTCACGGCGAGGAGCTGCGATTCGGTGCAGGTATCATACCTCAGCATGTGGGCTACGGACAGCGCGTTTGAGGCCGACGCATCGCAACGTCAACTCTTCTACGCCTATCACGACTACTACAACAAGGACAGCCTCGCCGCCGCGTGGCCGTACCAGGACAGAGTGGAAAGCACGGGCATCATCGAGAACGACAAAAAGGTATGGATGCATCCTCCGCGGTCGGGCAAGTTTGCCCTGTTGGAGTATTTCCCTTTTCCCGAATTCACATTCCATGCCAAGTGTAAACATAAGTATCGCCGCTCGTTCCTCGGACATGTCGATTTCTTAGACAAATTCATGTATCTCCGCTACAAGATGGCCATCGAATGTTCCACCAATTCCGATGATATATGGGTGGTCGGAGAATGCAACGGCAAGAGTGGGCAATGGTTTGAGAAACTAAAGTATGAAGATGAAACAGGGTTTTCTTTTATGGGGTTCTTTTTCAACTCACCCATAGGGAAAAGCATCGTGTTAGAGTTGATAGATAATATTGAACATAAACCAAGTGGGAAATAGAATGCACACAGCAGTCTTCTGCGGCTTGACGCTGTCGTGCAACAATGAAATCGTCAAGCCCACCAGCAACCCAACGATTTTGAATCATTTAAACATATAGAATTATGAAGAAAGCAATTTTGACACTCGCCGTGCTTTGCGGAATCGGGCTGATGTTCGCCTGTAAAAGCGGGACAACAAGCGACACCGTCACAACATATGAAATAACGTGGACAACCATCGAGGACAAACTGGCCGACGGAATCCCATTAGACGAGAACGATTGTCTGTTCATCCTTACCGACACCACACTGGACGAAGGCCACAGCGAGGGTATCGGCAACCACCTCTTCAATTTCTTGTGCGGCTATCCCAAATCCAACAAGTTATTCATAAACGCACGAAAGGACTTCACCAAAGACGAGGGGGACAAGAAAATGTTAGGACTCATGAACCTGATGTCAATAGACATTGTATTAGCTGAATACGAGAATTATGAAGAGTTCCTTGGCGATTTCCCCATGTTCAAAGAGTGTAAAGGTGCAGAGGAATTATTCAATGCAATTAATGCAAATGGGATTTAACCAATGGACAGCGTCTATAACAACACAATAAAAAAACGGCCTACTCGTTATAGACATTAAAGCAATACAAACATGGAAAACCACAAGAAGCACACCTTATGGACAAACCTTGCAATGTTTCTGGCACCGGAATATCTTATAATCCACCGACTTGATCATAAGATTACTGGCAAAGATTTTGGCAATCTCTTCCTGAAAAACCTTATATTCTTTGCCGTCTGTTCACTCATAACCATCCTCGTAGAGTCATCCTTCTCCCACGATTTTACCGCTTGGGAACTTCTCATCTATCCCATTGTTGACATCGTTCTGGCTCTTATTTTTGCCTTCATTGAAATTCAATGGATTAAATTCCGACTGAAAGACAAAGAACATTTCGCACAATACAGAAAAGACAACAATTAACCCCAAATCACGCAACTCTTATTACCCATCATGAAGCATTCTGTATTTACCCTCCTTTCTGCCGCCCTCTTTGGCCGCTTCAATCAAGGAAATACTGACCCCAAAAGGAAACAGACCCACAATTCTGATCATGGGTCCGAACTAAAAGCCTTCGATATACAGAAAGATTTCGAACAGAACGGTTTCACCTTCTTCTCCGAAAATCTTATCCTTTGCACTGGCGACACCACCGAGAGCAACGCCATGACCATCGGATGGGGCTCTGTCGGAAACTATCTCGGCCATAACCGCCCTGCCATAACCGTCTATGTTGCTCCCGCACGTTACACCTATAAATTCATGGAACGCTATCCACGCTTCACCGTCATGAAATTCGACAATCCATCCATAGCCACCTATTTGGGTTCGCACAGCGGCCTTGACATCGACAAGGCTGCCGCCCTTGGTCTCCATGTGGCCTATACCGAACATGGCACACCCTACTATACCGAAGCCTCCATGGTCATAGAATGCGAAACCATGACCGCTTGGCATCAGTCTGAAAACGATTTTCGCAACGATACTCCCAAGAAATGGTATGCCGACTTCAGCGCAGGAGTCCACACTGTCTACGTTGGTGAAGTAATTGGAGCCTGGAAAAAATAACTATATTTTTTATGAACATTTCAGTCTTCTGCGGAGCCACACTCCCAAGCAATATCGAATATATCAAAGCCGCTCACCAGCTTGGCCAACTCCTTGCCCTCGGCGGCCACACCCTGCTCTACGGTGGTAGCAACCTCGGTCTCATGGGCACTGTCAGCAGCGCAGCCCTTGAAAAGGGTGGCCACGTGGTGGGTGTTATCCCCTCTTTTTTCACTGAGGAAATCATTCTTTCGCAACCTGTCTCCGAGCTGGTACGCGTATCCTCCATCGCCGAACGCAAAGAATACCTCATCGCCCATAGCGATGCTTTCATTGCCCTACCCGGTGGCATTGGCACTGTTGATGAAACCTTCGAAGTCCTTGTTGCCAACCAACTTGGACTTTGCAGCAAACCCATGGGCCTGCTCAACACCCTCGGATTCTTCAATCCCCAATACGACATGCTTCGCCGTATGGAAGCCGACGGCCTCTACAACCTCACCGATGCCCGATACCTCATCATAGACGACCAACCCGAAAGCCTCCTCCAGATGCTGGCCGCCTTTATACCTCTTCCCAACGACGGCCCCGTAGCCCGCCGCCTCCGCAACAAAGCCTAACCCTGCCCAATGGCTCAAAGTTATCTCCTGACCAAATCCAAATACATCCGTGGCCTGCAATGCGACCGCGCATTATGGCTTGATGTCTACAATCCCAAACTGGCCCGCTACACCACTGAGCAAATGCGCCGTTTCGACCGTGGACGCGAGTTTGAATATGCTTTCAAAGACACCTTCCCAAACGGCATCGACATCAGTGCCGAACTCAAACGCAACACCGACGCCTACCCTGCTCTCACCGCCCAACTTTTAGACAATAACGGTACCGTCGACCTCTTCGAAGCCGGATTCCAGTATGACGATGTTCTGGTATTGGCCGATGTGGTGCATCGTCGTCCCGACGGCTCGCTGGACATCTACGAGGTGAAGTCTGGCAGCACCCTCAGCGAGACCTACCGCCGCGACGCCGCCCTGCAACACTACGTCATCTCCCACTGCCGACCAGTCCACACCTTCAGCATTGTGCACGCCAATCCCCCATCGGATAGCGCTGAGGAAACAGCATACACCGACAACCGTTTTGCCATAGTTGACCTTACCGAAGAGCTTGCCGCCGAAGCGGACACCATAGGCCGCAACATCGCCATCATGAAGGAAATCCTCCGCCACGGCGAACCCGCCACCCCAACAGGCAAGCACTGCTTGGAACCCTACGCCTGCCCCTACCAGCACTACTGCGCCCAAGGCATACGGCAGATGTCTTTGTTTGAATAAACTAGGGCATCCCGCAGTAAGCGAGATGCCCTCCTGTTCATATGTGGATTGATTAGTCACACTTCAACACACGGACAGCATCTAATGAAACGTCTTCGCACGAAGTACTAAAACTAGAAGATTGGCGGTCTCCATTATTACCAGAGGGATTCAGTGCCAGCGTTCCACCACCGACCTGTCTCCTCTTTCCATCTTTATATCCAATTGCAGTCCATTCGACTGTTACTTTATAATTATTGTTGTTCGATGCCTTAACTCTATAATTGCCATCACCCTGGCTTGATATCTCCACCGTACAATTTCCCACAACCTTACACATTCCACCAGGTCCGGGCAAGGCGTTTGTTCTATCAACAGAGACAAAAGCGGTTGCTGTAATGAAAGCCGCCACGATACCTAATACAATCAAAATTTTTTTCATTTTTTATCTACCTGTTATATACCATCGGCACGTCGGTTTTAGCTTTTTGAATTAATTTTTCTTTGTAGCACCATTAACCTATGCACATAAAAAGAGCGTGGTACCATTCGCTTTCATTGGTATTCTGAGGTCTTCGACTACCTATACTTATCCAACTAATACGAGCAATTCCACGCTTAACGCGCGGCGTTGTCGCTTCCATCTGGATAAGTATTCATGAAGTTGTCGAAGTTTCAGAATACCAGATAAGCTACTTCGCTTTTTTCTATTCTATGATGTGCATATCAATCTATGCGCTATGCTTCATTGGCATTTATTTTCGTTACACATTGGGTTCTATATCCACTATCGCTATACCATAGCAAGTTCTGCTGCGGATGGTATTGGATTGTCATCGTCTACATTGTAGGGCTCAGTACCGTGCTCGTAAAGGTAATCGGGGTCAAAATCCACACCGTTATACCATTCAAGCGTCTCACCCGTAAGTCCGAATTGGATAAACTTCTTCGGGTCTAACAGCTCTTCAAAGAAATGCTTTCCCCTCATCAAAGGTTTGAAATCGACAATGCGTTTTCCTCCCATGTTGAACTCAAGCAACATAGTGTAGTCGTGCAGATATTCAACATCTGTCACTCTTCTATTCCCATGGTCAATATGCTTATTGTCTGTCATTTTTCAAAAGGTGCAATAGGGTTTGGGTCTTCAAATCTTTCCAGTCGATTCCAATTCTCAACAAGCTCGTCATGATGTTTGTCCATCCACTGGAGAACCATATTCAGCAGTCTTTGCGGCAATTGGCCTTTTACTATATGATTCTCTATGGTGATACTCACTCTTGAACCCCCGTAACGCACATGAATATGCGGAGGATTGTGGTCATCGATGAACATCAAGATGATAACACCATAAAACCGACTTATCTCTGGCATATCAACTGTTATCTCTTCATATAGTCCTTTTACCTATTCGCGATGCAAAGATACAACTTTTTTTTCAATCTGCGGGATTTCTTCTTCTATTTTACTGCTTAGCACCACCCAAGGGCGGCGATAGCCGCGCGGTAGTTACTCAAGTTTCCGCTCTTCATAATAGCCTTGTACTGCTTCTTGTCCATCAACACAGTCTGATACTCCCAGAAGGCATGCAGTCGTGCCAATATCTGGCTGTCTCCCTGCAATGCCGACACGGCATGGGCATATATCCTCGCATGCATCTCGCGCACTACAGCAAGCGGTTCCCGACCCGACAGAACCCATGGCCGTGCCAACAAACCTCGTCCCACCATCACCCCTTTCAGCTTCGGCCATCGCTGCATAACTGCACGAATATCATCCAGCGAAAGCAAGTCGCCATTATACACTACCTGCTGGGTACACGCCTCCACAAATGCACCGAAAGCCTCCCTGTCCGGGACTCCCTTATATTGTTGTCTCCCGACACGGGGATGCAGTGTGACATGTTCCAACGGCATTGCATTCAGCACAGACAACAGCCGCAAGCATTCCCCCGCATCCTCTTGTCCCAAGCGCATCTTGACCGAGAAAATCATCTCTTTTCTTCGACCCATCTCCTCTGCAATCGCCTCCACACGCTCTACCTGTGACAGCAACCCGCTACCTCTGCCAGCCTTCACCTGCATCGGGAAAGGGCATCCCATGTTCAAATCCACCCTTCTCCACCCTGCCGTCGCAACGGCATCGCACAGTCGCGCAAACTCATCCCTGTCCTTGAAAATAATCTGAGGCACTGTAGGCACGCCCTCATTACGGTCGAAATCAATGTCGCGCAAATCCTTTCTGCGCACCTCACCCCCCTCCAGTCTCACAAAGGGAGTGTAATACTCATCCACACCTCCTGCCACTTCATGATGCGCACACCTGTATGCACAATCGGTGTACCCCTGTAGCGGGGCGAAGGCAACGTATGGCAAACCCATTTCTTCCATCAGAACGAATAACGCACATGCAGCAATACCTGCCATGCAGAAAGAAGGTTGCTATACACATTCCACTTAGGTTCAGCGAAGGTATACTTCCCGTTCTTATAATTCAATACAGTCTGGCTGGTAAGCTGTTTGTATGTTCCCCACTCGCTGTTGAGCAGGTTGGCCACATTGTTGATGTCGGCACCCACTTCCAAAGTGGTACGATGTCCATTGATATCGAAATAAAACTCTTGGCAGACTTTCAAGTCAAGGCGGTTATGCCACGGGGCAAGCATGGCTCCACGCATACTATACTCGCCCCTGTGTCGGCTCAGATAAGAGTCGTTGGCAATAAATTCGCCATAGGCAGCCCGGTTCTCGTCGCTGCTGAAAGGCATGGATGAAAGTTCTTCATCGGTGGGAACATATATCAGTCGTGATGCATTGATCCCGCCCACATTGTTCATCAGATAGGAACACCGTGCATAACCGACTCCGTTTTCTATTCCCAGATTGTAACCCTCATAGAACAGGCCTATCCGTGTGGCTGTACGGAGTCCCTCTCTGATAGTATAATTGGCCGAAGCTATTACACGGTGCGGAGCCACATGGGCCGAATATCCCAGTTCGGAACTGTTGTCTCCATTCACCGTACTGGTCTGGGACAAGGTATATACGGCATCGCCTCCACCATCGTTGACCGACAGCGAAGAGCTGTAAGTGTAGGCAGCCATCACATTCAGCCCAAAACCGAAATGTTTCTCCAACTGTGTCACCACCGACAGATAACGGCCATGCAGCCCATCGGTGTTGTTCAACCGATAGCCCGACATGCCCTTTGCCACACTCTCCTTCTCGTATACTACCCGTCCACACGGTTCTCCAGGCAGATGCAGCGAATCGCCCTGCACGTAGCCCAGCGTAGTCGCCACCACCTCATTGTAGTTGTACGACAGAACACCTTCCACTGTCCCCTTCACATCCCAAGGCAGCTTGACATCTGCCGCCAATGAACTCTTCCAACTGGTGGGCATCTTCAGGTTCTTGTCCAGAATCACCGGACTCGAAGGCAGTGACGTGTTTCCACCGCCGGGCACACTGTTTACAATCTCTTCGCGGCTAGGACCGAACGGCACGACGGGGTTCCCCGTCTGCATATTGGCTACATATTGGTACAACATGACATTAGAGTTGGAAATGGCATTCACCAACCACACATTAGGTATACGGCCAGTAAAAAGCCCCGTGCCACCGCGCAGCACCACCTTGCGGTTGTGGGTCACATCCCAATTGAATCCCACTCGGGGTGACACATCCACCTGCAGGCGAGGCATGTCGCCGGGATTCAACCCGTCGAAAGTACTGCCGGGGTTTTCCTTTACAAATTGGGCAAAGCCGGCATGGTAGTTGTCGTTGGCAAAGCGGATAACAGGCACTTCCAACCGCAGTCCCGCTGTCAGCTTGAAATAGCGGCTGAACTCCATCTCGTCCTGCGCATATAGTGAGGGCTGAAAATAATTGAACACATATTCAGGCAAAGCCATACGATCCTCTTGGTTGGCAAATGACACCATGAAAAGTACTGGAGCACGTTTGTTCACAAAGCTGTCCCACGAGTCGAACACATACCATCCGGCACCGCCAGGCATATACACGTTGCGAATATTGCTGTGTTCAAACTGCACTCCCGCCACCACATTGTGTACGCCAGAGCTATAAGTCAACTCATCTGTCACATTGAACGTACTGACACGGTTGGCCGTCATATAAGTGAAGGGATCCAACCCGAAAGTGGTATAGGATGCATACCTGCGTATTCCATCAGTAGCTGTGTATGGCTCAAGAATATCTACCGTGGGAAACAGGTCGCCGTAATGCCCGCGTGGCTCATTCTGATACGACCAAGTGACACGCAGGTTATTGTTCCCCCTGCCTTCCCACAGACGGCTGTCCAACTCCGCTGCCACCGACGAAAAATCTTGGTTCTTCGAATATCTGGCCGACTCGAACATCATTGCATAATTCGACAGCCGGCCTTGCGAAGAGCGGTTAAACGTGATAGTATCGCCATTCAAAAGAAACGACGTGTTCGTGCCGCCGAGGCCGCTCATGGAACTCGACGCATCAACCGTAGTGGTATGCGTATGGCTGAACCTGACATTGAATTTGTTGTTGCTGTTTATAATCCAGTCTAAACGGGCAAGAAGCCGATAGTCGGAAGCATCAACCGAATAGTTCTGATACCGCCCGGGATCATAGCCATATTCCTTCATCAGATAGTTCCTGATACTATCCATGCGACCCACCGTAGGACGGTTGTAGCCGTTTCCGCCCCAGTCGGCACCCTCGTCAGCACGTGCCTGTACCGAAGCCCCTGGCACCGTCTCCGGTGTATATTCCGCGTTAAGGAAGAAGAACAACTTATCCTTGACAATGGGACCACTCAACGTAAACCCGGCAATATTGTTCTGCGTATTGTTCTGCGGCAGTGTCACGTCGCCCAAATGCTGCCCGCTCAGCCAACCGCTGTTGTAGTAATCATAGAGCGAGGCATGCCATTCGTTGCCGCCCTGCTTGGTGACCATATTGATGGCTCCCCCTTTAAACCCGCTGTATCTTACATCGAAGGGGGTGATACTTACTGAAATCTGGTCAATGGCATCGAGCGACAGCGGATTGCCCCCAGCGGGAAGGCTGGAGCCAATGCCGAAAGCATTGTTAAACGAGGCACCGTCCACTGTTACCGACGAACTGCGGTAGTCGCCACCGCCCACCATGAAGCCTTTGCTTGTGGCGATGCTTTGGGGGGTGAGCCGCATAACGTCATACAAGCTGCGACTTGCCGTAGGGGTAGCCATGAGAACGGTATTAGTAATATTCGTCGAGGCTCCTGAGTTCTGCACATTCATATTGGAATGCGTGGCTTGGTCCACAACCACTATCTCGTCCAACACAGTGCTTGTCATCTGCAGCACAAAGTCCAACTCCACACGGTCGCCCAACGGAGCTGTCACATCACTCACCACCACCGTACGATACCCCATCATCTCAACCTTTATACTATAAGGGCCACCAGCCACTACCCCGCTGATACGGTAACTGCCCTTGGCATTGGTGATACCGTGGTACTGCATCCCCGAGGGCACATATACCGCCGTGACGATGACATCGGCCAACGGACCATTCGCGTCGCTTACACTACCCACAATAGACGATGTGGTGGTCTGAGCCCATGCGGGCAACGAAATCAATAATCCCACAAAGAGTGCCAAAATGGCTCCTACTCTACTTTTCATAACAATTCTAATACAACAATGAATATTTATAAAACACTATATAACAATTAATTGTTCATATCACCCATACCACGGGTGAGGTACAAAGGTACAAAAAATAACCTACATCACCGCAAGCGATTCGGGAATTAACTATTATTAAAAAACTTTGGCATTTTTCGGCAAAACGATGTGCCTCCCTCAATCTGCCATTTCTGGATAACAAGTTGATTGAACGTTTTCCGTCACCCTGACGGAAAACGAACGGATAACGGGCGAAACTCGAACGGCTGATGAAGGACGTTAATGGGAAAGAACAACGTCACCAGAGCGAAGCTCCGATGACGTTGTAACTGATATGCCGCGATGCGTGGCAACTGTGTTATCGGTTGCCGCCGGAGTTCTGGAACGCACCATTTCCCGACCCTCTACGGCGTTACCGCACACGGATGCGGCCTTCTGGCCGCAAATACTGGTCACCGATTATAAAATCAAGATAGTCATTAAGATATACCAACAATGCTTTCGTGTGGCTACACACATCAGCGTTGATGACCCGAACGCCGTTGAACACATGACCGTTGCCATGGTGGAGAAGGATATAGTCGGTGCCTGCCACACGATAGATGCGTTTGGGCTTGAGCGGTTCGTAGCGGCGTTTCTTGGCATTCCACACCTGCACGTTGCATACACGCCGTTTGCCCTCCACACGGAGGAGAAAGCCTTTTTTGTCGGTGACCACAGGGCTATTTACTGTAGGGTCAATCTCGTAGGTAAGACCGGAAACATCCAGGAACCCACCACCGAGTGAAGGCCAATGGCGGCAGCCCATCTCCAACGCATCAAGCAGAGCTTGGCCTGTCATTTCGACAAGACATAATTTGTTCCGGTATGGCGCCACCGCCAAGAAGTCGCCAACAGTCAGGTCGCCCTGCAGAAGGTCGGCACGCATACGTCCGCGATTCATCACCGCAATGTCGGCTTTTGCTACAGCGCGAAAGGCATCGGTGAAGTAATTGCCCAGCGTGCAGTCGGCAAAACTGTCGTTGGCATCGACGCGCCTCAAGGCAACGGCACTGTGTCCATCCCAGGAATGGGCTTTTTTTTCAAATTCCTGGCGGATGACAGCCAGCGTGTCGTCGACGGCAGTGGCACTTGCGGCTGATGCAGCGACGACATCACGGGGAATAAGGTCACTGTTTATGTCGCCGTTGGCGCTGATCACCATCCTTCCGAATGAGCGGAAATAAGCCCCCGACGAGGTCCAGAGGACGGCTTTGCCAAGGCGGTTGTAGAGGATAGTGTGGGGAATGACGCTGTGCGAATGTCCGTCGAGCACTGCATCTATGCCCGAGGTGCTTGCCACAAGGTGTGGCATGTCATCGATGCCTACATGGGCCAAAAGAATGACATAGTCGGCCCCATCCTGCCGCGCTTCATCGACGCGGCATTGCAACAGCGAGTCGAGTGCGGTGGGATAGAAAGTGTAAAGCCATCGGCAAAGGCTGCCTCGGAAGAAAGTGGGCGTGGACAAGGCGGGGACATGAGGGGTTGTGAGCCCGATAAAAGCCACTTTGCGGTTGCCATAGCAACGTATGTCATAGCCGGGATAGATGGAGCGGTTCTGGCCGATACAGGAAAAATTGCAGCACAGAACCTTGGCGGTCAGTTGGCCGACACGCTGTTGCAGCGTCTGAAGGCCGAAATCGAACTCGTGATTGCCCAATGTGACATAGTCGTAACCCACAGCATTCATCAGCCGCACAAGGTAACTACCCGAGGAAACGGTACCATAGGGTATGCCGGAAAGGAAGTCGCCGCACGAAACGAGGGCGACATGTGGCGTGAGTTGCCGCATCTGGTCGCGAAGGTTGGCCATGAGCGGGTAGCCCTCCACGGCACCGTGAACATCATTGTCGTAGAGGATTACTATGTCGGACGAATCAACGGGCAGCGACTGCGCCACGGCGCTACCGGCAGCAAGAAAGGCTGCAAGAAGAATAATACGAAGATGGAATGGTATTTGTTTTTTCAACATAATGGCTCTGACAGCGTTAGCGCAGGCGGATGCGGCCTTGCGGCTTAGCATACTGCTCGCCTACCACGCCTTTGAGGTTTTTGCGTACATAGGTTTCGAGTGCCTGCAGGTAGACACAGACGTTTTTGTTGATTATCTTGGCATCGGCAAAGACATGGCCGTCGCCGTGTTTGAGAAGGGTATAGTCGTTGCCAACCACGCGGTAACGGCCACGGGGGTTGAGGCTGACATAACGTTTCTTGGCATTGTCCCACACATTCACATTCTTCACCCTGCGGGCACCGGCCACGCGGACAAACAGATGCGACAGCCTATCAATAGACGGGGAAGGCTATCTCGCGTTCGATGACTTGGTAGGCCACGTTGTTGCGATAGATGGTCTGGCGTACCCAGTTGTCGTCCTCGTCGTACTCGAAGACATAGCTGTGCTTCCAGTTGAGGTGCTCATCATAGTTGAACGAGGAAAGTTCGATGAGGTTGTCGTGGTCGTCGTAGTAATAGGTGGTGAGAGCCACGAGGAAATCGTCGGCATCATAAAAACGCCACTCAATACGGTTGCCGTGGCTGTCGTACTTGTAGAGGTAACGCTGCATCAGTTCTCCGTCGCGGTCGTAGAACTCCATCTCGGTGTTGTTGCCGGCGTCGTCGTATTTGTATACGCGCTTCTCAGTCATGGTGCCGTCGGGGGCAAAACTCTGCTCTTCGACGAGACGGTTGTTCTCATAGCGCGAGGTCTCTTTCTTGGTCATGTGGTCACCCATAAAGACGGTGCGCTCGATGCGGTTGCCGTTCTTGTCGTTAAGATAGGCGGTACGGCCGGTAAGCTCCTTGGCGCGGTTGTATTCGTTCCAGCCTAAAGCATAGCCGTGAACATCGAAGTAGTAGGAATACCATGTGTATTCGCCGTCCTTAGTGCGATATTTGTCTTGGAAATTGCCGCGCTTATCAAAAGTGATGGAATCGATACAGACGAGCTGGCGGCCACCGTTGCGGCCACCGTGAATGTCGTAAGTGTATTCAATCACATAGACGGCATTGCCGTTGATGCCCATTTCCTGACGGGATGATTTGCGGGGTTTATTGCCGGCAAAAACAGTGCCAGCAACCAGCAATACCAACGATAAAACAATGTATTTCTTCATGTTATACAATAATTTACTATATAAAACGCAAATGCAAAGATACAACTTTTTCTCGAATGATAACGGAGTATGACCAAAAAAATTGTACAAAGATGTCAGAATGTTAATTTACAGTGTTTTCATGACTTCATCTTTCTGCAAGTTCGAAGCATTTATCTTTTATCGTTATCCACCTGACTGCCACCATGCTTTTTGGCCCATACGGCAAAGAGGGCTGTGGCCAACAGAGTGATGGCGGCGCCGATGGTATATCCGAGCCAACGTGGGATGACTGCACCCAGACCTTCCTTCTCAGCAACAAAGAGGAAACAGCCTGTTACCATGGTCATAAACATAGCCGGAAGGAGAGTGAGGATGTAGGGCTTACGCTTGAGGAAGAGATAGACGGTGATGGTCCATAGGGTGACAGTGGCCAGCACCTGATTGCTCCAAGCAAAATAGCGCCAAATTACATCAAACCCCTTTGCATCGATGAGGGAGTATACCAACACAGCGGCAGTGATGGCAAAGATGGGCAGAGCCACAAAAAGGCGGTTCTTGACAGGTTTCTGGTCATAGTGGAGAAAGTCGGCCACAATAAGACGGGCAGAGCGTAAAGCGGTGTCGCCACTGGTAATAGCCGCGGAGATAACACCCAACACACATATTACAGCAATGACCTTAGGGAACCATGTGTTGGCTATGACACCCACCATAGCATTGCCACCCAAGGTTGCACCAGTCTCAGGGTTGACGGTGAGTTGCTGCAGCTGGGGGTCGTGATAGAAGACGGTCGCAGCAGCGGCCCAGATGAGGGCTACAACACCCTCGGTAATCATGGCACCGTAGAAAACAGGGCGCGCCTGTCGCTCGTTGGTCATACAACGAGCCATAAGAGGCGACTGGGTGGCATGGAAACCGCTGATGGCTCCACAGGCTATACTAATGAACATCATGGGAAAGATGGGGTTGTGGGCAGCATCGGGATGCTGGTTCTGAAGACCATTCCACAGCTCAGGCAACGGCGGACGATAAACGACAAAGGCTATGACAATAGCCAAAGCCATACCGAGCAACAGGAATCCGAAAATGGGGTAAATCTTGCCGATGAGTTTGTCAATGGGCAAAAGGGTGGCAATGAGATAATAGGCAAAGATAATGCCCACCCAGAGGAAGATGTTCCACCCGGGCGTGAAATTGCTGTTGAGAAGCACTGCCGGGGTGTTGACAAAGACTGCACCGACAAGAATCATCAGAAACACCGTGAAGTAGCGCATAAATTGTTTGGGTCCGTTGCCCAGGTAGGCACCGTGGATTTCGGGAAGAGAGGCACCGTCCCTGCGGATTGAGATGTAGCCTGCAATGAAGTCGTGGACAGCACCGGCAAAAATGCTTCCAAAAACAATCCAAAGGAACGACGCCGAACCAAATTGGGCTCCCATGATAGCTCCGCATATGGGACCTACGCCGGCGATGTTGAGGAACTGGATAAGATAGATGCGCCAAGGTTTCATGGGCACATAATCCACTCCGTCAGGATGAGCCACAGCTGGAGTGGGACGATTGGGGTCAACTTCGACAATCCGCTCTATAACCTTGGAATAAAGCAGATAGCCAAGCAATAACAGCACAATAGCAAGTAAAAATGATACCATGATAATACGTTTTTTGAATCTGCAAAGATACGTATTTTTTCAAACATGACAGTTTTTTTTCTATCAAGCAACCCATATCTGAGACAAAGCCATAAAAATGTCCATCGCAACACTGTACCCCTGACACGAACTATCATGCAATAACCACAACCCCGAAACGGCCATCGATACACGGAACGAGACAATCCCTATCAGCAAACCACAAATTAACTTTCTTCGTCATATCAACGATACTTCAACGATACTTCAACGATATTTCAACGATAAAATATCGTTGAACTAACGTTGATATATCGTTCAAATATTGTCTAACAAGTGTCTGTAGTTCGCTGGTTTCGGTTGTCCCATTCATGTCTTGCGACCGGACATAGTTGACGGGGTAAAAAAATATCGACTGGTTTCCATTGTCAGCCACCCGTTGTTGTGGATAGTTTCCGTTTACTCCGGACGGCAGGACTGCCTTTCGTCACGGCAAGTGGTGCGGAATCGCTGCGAGACGGAAATGTCTCCCGAAAAGCACAACCGTTGTTAAACCCAATGCCCGCCTGAGGATAAATCAATGATTTATTGAAGATAACCATGTGTGAAAAGGAAGGTTTACCAAGAATCGCCATTCCTTTGCAATGATTTATTTGAACAATTGGAGACCAGTGGCTAATTATCGGAAAAAAAGTTGTATATTTGCACAATACAAATCAAAAACGTTTTACACATGAAAAAGACCTTATTAATTGTAATCATGACAGTTCTGCTGACCGCCGGAGTCTCGGCGCAGGGGACAAAAAGCCAATTCACACTCAACACCCGTGCGTGGTCGACCAACTACTGGACGACGATATTGTACAATCTGGCCCACACCACTGTTGTCCACTTTGCCTCCAATGGAAACGCCACCGATGCGTTGATTGCTGGAGCCATCTTGCCCGATGCCGACGTGGTTTTCCCGATAGGCATGGGGAAAGCCGGCTTCGAAGCCCCTATGCACGACATCTATGGTCCATACCACCGTGCATTCAGCAACCCGTTTAAACGCATCGGAGATTACGGCATCGGACTTGACGTTTCGTGGAAGCCCAGCCCCATTGGAATCTATGCCGGTGCCTACTACAAAAGCCAGGAGATCTGCTTCATGCCCAACGACGATAATCTGCGCGGCTTTTATTTCCAGCCTCGGGCAGGATTGGTGCTCGGTAGCAACGAGAACTCATTTGAAGCCGGTGTGTTCTACGACAAGGTGGTAGGATGCGGTGGCACATGGGAACCCCGCAACAAAGAGATGCTGCAGAGCGGCTGGGGCCTCGACTTTACCCTGAGCCACACCGTGGCAAAAGGCCGCCACAAGACCATGCTCATGTTCTCCATGCCCCTGCATAACTTCTTCAACACCGCCTATGCCGACGGCTCGCTGAAGAACCTGAACCGCCGCGTAGGCTACATCATGCTCACCCACCGCGTAGTGCTGTAATCCCGAAGCACGGGCCACCAGCCCGTCACTGGAGTACGGGCCACCAGCCTCCTCAAAAAAGAATACAGACAGAACTCTTATTATCAAAGTATCTATTTAAATTAAAGAGACATCCCCTATCTTATCGGGAGCGAGTTGTAGATTTAGCTCGCTCCCGATTATTATTCTCTACCCGTAAAAATAACGATACAGACACCTTTTGATAGCATTTTTCATCCTCCGCTTGTAAAATCAAAAGAATAGTTGTATTTTTGCAAATTGAAAAAATGCAATACTCCTATGGCAAAAATCATTGGACTTGATTTGGGATCGAACAGCATTGGATGGGCTGTTGTGGACAACGAAAAGAACAAAATAGAGGCCGCTGGCTCACGCATAATCCCCATGGATGCTGGACGTTTGGGGGATTTTGAAAAGGGCAATTCCGTTTCATTTACTGCTGATCGTACAAAGTACAGAGGTATGCGGCGGCTACACGAACGTTTCCTCCTCAGACGAGAGAGGTTACTGCGTGTACTGAACATATTAGGGTTTCTGCCCGAACACTACGCATCGCAGATTTCTCGTTATGGCAAATTCCCCAGAAACGAAGAGCCAAAACTGGCTTGGCATGAAGGAAAAGACGGGAAGATGGAATTTCTGTTCAAGACTTCCTTTGACGAGATGGTGGCAGATTTCCGCATGGCGGGTTTTGACAAAAAAATCCCTTACGATTGGACAATATATTATCTAAGACAAAAAGCCCTCACCTACCCCATAAGCAAAGAAGAACTGGCATGGTTGCTCTTACAATTCAACCAAAAACGGGGCTATTACCAGCTGCGAGGCAAAGTCGATGAGGGCATGGGAGATGCCGAGGAAAAGGGCGAAGAGAAATCATACCAAGAGCTAAAAGTATTAAAAGTGGAGAACACTGGCGAGCCTGACAAGAAAGGTGGCACATGGTTCAACATCACATTAGAGAACGGCTGGGTGTACCGTCGAGCTTTCCGCATAGCACCTGATTGGGAAGGCAAGACTCGCGGCTTTATTGCCACTTTCAGACTGGACAAAAACGGACAACATAGAACAGATACACCTTCTATTAGTTCACCCAGCGAAGAAGACTGGGGGCTTCACAAAATAAAGACCGAACACGACATACAGCAATCCGGGACAACCATAGGGGCATACATCTACCAAAGCCTGCGGAATAACCCGGATCGAAAAATCATTGGCGATTTGGTTCAAACCGTGGATCGAAACCTTTACAAAGAAGAATTACACCGAATACTGGACACACAACAAAGATATATACCCGAACTAAACAACAAAGAATTATACACCTACTGCATTGAAGAACTTTACCCTGCCAATGAGGCATATCGTAACAGTATAGCGAACAAGGACTTCAATTATTTACTTACGGACGATATACTTTTTTATCAACGCCCACTGAAAACAAAAAAGCAACTGATTGCCGACTGCCCGTTTGAACAACGCAACGGGAGGCCCGTCAAATGTATTGCCAAGTCTCATCCCTTATATCAAGAGTTCCGTCTGTGGCAGTTCGTTACCAATCTGCGGATATTAAAAGAAGGCATCGACATCACTACCACACTGCTGCCAGATAACAATTCATACGTAAGTCTTTACGACTATTTATCCTCAATAAAAGAGGTCGACCAAGCATCCATTCTACATTACTTCAAAATCGGAAAGAAAGAATCGTCCCAATACCGATGGAACTATGTGCAGGAACGCAAATATCCCGTTGGGGAGACACATTCAATACTTTTGGGTGGATTAAGCAAAGCCGGCATTGACAAGGACTTTCTCACTCCTGAAAAAGAGCTTCATCTATGGCATATTATGTACTCTATTGATGACCAGTGTCAGTACGAAAAAGCTTTGCATACATTCGCTAATCACCAAAGATGGGACGAAAACAAATGCAGTCTTTTTGTCAAAGCATTCAAACGATTGACGGTATACAAAGACAAAGACTATGGTGCCTATTCTGCCAAAGCAATCAGTCGCCTATTGCCACTGATGCGCCAAGGCAAATATTGGAACGTAAATGCCATTGATGAGCAAACTCGTAGTCGAATCGAACACATTATCACTGGTGAGGAGGACAGCACACTGACAGCCTCTGTACGTGAAAAATTCAAATATCTTGAGAATATAAACCAATGCCAGAGGCTCAACACATGGCAGGCCTGCTATTTGGTCTACAACCGTCATTCCGAGGCCATTGATGCTCAAAAATGGAACAAACCCGAAGACATTGATACATACCTTAGTCATTTCCGCCACAACTCACTGAACAACCCCGTTGTGGAACAAGTAGTCACCGAAAGCCTCCGCGTAGTACGAGATATATGGAAACAGGTGGGTACCATTGACGAGATACACATTGAACTTGGACGTGACTTAAAGAAAACTAAAGCCGAAAGAGAAAGACTGACAAAAGCCATTTCAGAGGGAGAAGCCACAAACCAACGTATACGCCTTCTGCTAACTGAATTAATGAATCCCGAATGCCAAGTGGAAAATGTACGGCCAAACTCTCCTTCACAACAGGAAATTTTAAAGATATATGAAGATGGGGTGTTCCATCAAGGGCTTGAGATACCTGATGACATCAAGGATATTCAGAAACGCTTCACTGCAGCAAAAAATCAACCCAGCCGTGCCGAAGTGATGCGATACAAACTATGGCTTGACCAGAAATACATATCGCCCTATACTGGGAAAGCCATCCCACTGGCCAAGCTCTTCACTCCTGCATACCAGATAGAACATATCATACCGCAAAGCCGATGGTTTGACGACTCCATGTCCAACAAGGTGATTTGCGAAGCCGAAGTCAACCAACTGAAAGACCGTGAACTTGGACACGAATTCATCTCTACACATGCAGGAGAATCAGTAACACTTAGCATGGGTGAAACGGTTGAAATCCTCACCATATCACAATATGAAGCACTTACCAAAAAACTATTTGCCGACAACCCCGGCAAAATGAGAAGACTGCTGATGGACGAGATTCCCGATGATTTCACCCAAAGGCAAATGGTAGACAGCCGATACATCAGTCGTCTAATGATGCATCTACTATCTAATATCGTGCGTGCCAAAGACGAAATGGAACAGCTCGAGGAGTCCACCACATCCAAAAACGTCATTCCATGCAACGGTACTACCACTGATCGACTTAAACACGACTGGGGTATCAATGATGTGTGGAACCGTATCATCCTGCCCCGCTTCGAACGGCTAAACAAAATCACCCAAACATCGAACTTCACTGCCATTACAGCCGAAGGCCACACCATCCCCCATGTGCCTCTCGACATGCGACAAGGGTTCAACAAAAAACGAATTGACCATCGTCACCACGCCATGGATGCCATCGTCATTGCCTGTACCACCCGCAGCCATATAAACCTTCTCAATAATAAATCTGCAGAAAGCAACGAACGCTACGACCTGCAACACAAACTGAGAACAAAAGATTACTACCTCGATAAAAAGGGTAATCGACAACTGCACTTCGGTGATTTTATTAAGCCATGGCCAACCTTTACCGAAGATGTATATCATACGTTGGAGAACATCATTGTCAGTTTTAAGCAGAACCTGCGTATCATTAACAAAACTTCCAACCACTATTCTGTATTGCGCAACGGAAAGCATGTAATACAATCGCAGGAAAAAGGCGACAGTTGGGCAATCCGCAAACCCTTGCACAAAGAAACGGTATTTGGCGAGGTGAATCTACAATTGAAGAAAAAAGTTAGAACAAAAGAGGCCATTGCCAACCCGGGCAACATTGTAGACAGCGAGTTGAAAGAGAAAGTAAAATATTTTAAATCACTTCACCACTCTGATAGGCAGATAATAGAATACTTCGACAAACATAAGGATATTTGGAGTGAAGCCGCTGATGGTAAAATTGAAGTATACTACTACACAAAAGACACCAACGACCGATACTTCGCCACACGATATAATAACGAATTAACAAACTATCTTGGCAAATGTTCAAATGGAAATGAAGCATTAAAGAGAATAGAAAAGATTACAGATACTGGTATACAAAAAATTCTCATCTCACATCTATTCAATGAAAACAAAGATCCTCAAAAAGCCTTTAGCCCTGAAGGTATCGATAGGATGAATGCCAACATAATCCAATTGAATGAAGGGAAAAAGCATCAACCTATTAAGAAAGTGCGTGTCTACACAAAAGGCGATAAATTCAATCTTACTGACACGGGATTAAAATCTTACAAGTACTACAATGGAGATGATGGGAAAAACCTTCATTACATTATTTATACTACAGAAGACAGTCCTAAACGAAATTTTTTAGTTGTTGAATTGCAGGTATCCGTTGAATGCCAAAAAAAATATGGTAAACATTGGCAGAAACATTTAGAATACTTTCTAAAAAACTATGGAAAAGAAAGGGAGCATCATTGTGGACTACTTCCTGAAAATGCTATAATAAAACAAATACTATCTGCTGGTGATATTATTTATATGCCACCCACACAAGAACAATCTATACCAGACCACATTAATCCTTCTAACCTATACCGAGTACGTTCCTTTGACGACGGCCACTTTTATTGTATTCCAATCAACGTAGCAAATATTGTTTTGGAAGGGAAAGAATTTGGATCTCCTAATAAAACACAAAAAGATTACAACGATAAAATGATTAGAGATTTTTGCATTCCCA
The DNA here is from genome assembly GCA_002309955.1 of Bacteroidales bacterium UBA1208. Classification (GTDB taxonomy): domain Bacteria; phylum Bacteroidota; class Bacteroidia; order Bacteroidales; family P3; genus Colimorpha. Next base: position 1,890 of record DBXQ01000123.1, on the reverse strand, counting down.
TTCAAGTAGACCGTTTAGGAAACATCATTCAAATAGGATAATACCATGATAAAACGTACCCTTTGCTTTTCAAACCCGGCCTATTTGTCCATGCACAACAGGCAACTGGTGGTGCGAGTGGAGAGACAGGGCGACGAACCCGGAAAGCAAGCCAACATCCCCATTGAAGACATCGGCATGGTGGTATTGGACAATCCTCAAATCACCCTTACGCATGGCCTCATGGCCGCCCTGCTGGACAACAACGCCTCTGTCATCACCTGCGATGAGCGTCACATGCCCGTGGGATTGATGCTTCCTTTGGAAGGTCACACGGTGCAAAGCGAGCGCTTCCAAGACCAATTATCAGCATCCCTTCCTCTCCGGAAACAATTGTGGCAACAGACCGTACAGCAGAAAATCCTTAACCAGGCCGCCTTACTACGCGAATTGTACAATGTTGAGACCGGCAATATGCAGCAATGGGCTAACGAGGTACGCAGCGACGACAGCACCAATCTCGAAGGCCGTGCCGCTGCATTCTATTGGAGCCAAATGTTCCCAGAAATGAGAGGATTCACCCGTGGCCGCGATGGTCTTTATCCCAACAATTTCCTTAACTATGGTTATGCCGTTTTGCGTGCTGTCATTGCCCGTGCCTTGGTAAGCAGTGGCCTCCTACCCACCCTCGGCATTCATCATCACAACCGCTATAATGCCTACTGCCTGGCCGACGACATCATGGAACCATACCGCCCATTTGTTGACCGGCTGGTAGTCCAGACTATCCAACAAAACCCTCAAACAGCCGAAGTGACCACCGAAATCAAACGCTCTCTGCTCTCGATTCCAACCCTTGAAGTACGCATCAACGGCCAGCGCAGCCCCTTGATGGTCGCTGCCAGCCAAACCACAGCCTCCCTTGCCCGCTGCTTCTCGGGCGAATGTCGCAAACTTTCCTATCCTGAACTATAATGGATCGTTTCTCTGAATACCGCATTATGTGGCTGCTTGTTTTTTTCGATCTGCCCACCGATACAAAAAAAGAGCGCAAAGCCGCTGCCGACTTTCGCAAGAATCTCCTTGCCGATGGATTCACTATGTTTCAGTTCTCCATTTATGTCCGCCATTGCGCCAGCCGCGAGAATGCCGATGTACACCTGAAGCGCGTCCGTTCCATGCTGCCCCTATACGGACAAGTGGGATGCCTAACCATCACCGACAAACAATTTGCCGACATAGAATTATACGTCTGCAAAAAGGAGATTCCTCCCAGCGCACCCGGCCAACAGTTAGAACTCTTCTAACCTTTCAACAGAATCAAAAAAAGCACTTCATAAAATAAAAAATCCCACTCAATAAGTGGGATTTTTTTAATCATTGACAGCCTCCTGAACATTGATTATCACTTAGATACCGGAATCGTGTTGTTTATCGTATGTGTCAATGTTCTCTTTTTAAGCAATTCACAACCTGTCGCTTCGAGCTGCCTAACCTCATCGGTTGTTTATCGTATGTGTCAATGTNNTCTCTTTTTAAGCAATTCACAACCAGCAACGGCCGGTTAGTGTTTACATTTGGTTGTTTATCGTATGTGTCAATGTTCTCTTTTTAAGCAATTCACAACAGTCGCTGATAGGCGGTCACGATGTTCGAGTTGTTTATCGTATGTGTCAATGTTCTCTTTTTAAGCAATTCACAACTATTACGACAAACTGTACAAAAAGACCCTCGTTGTTTATCGTATGTGTCAATGTTCTCTTTTTAAGCAATTCACAACGTAAGGACGAAAGCGGATGGAACGTCAGCGGTTGTTTATCGTATGTGTCAATGTTCTCTTTTTAAGCAATTCACAACCAGGCTGCTCTTTCTGTGACAAATGCATCTGTTGTTTATCGTATGTGTCAATGT
>DBXQ01000072.1:377-24921 GCA_002309955.1 Bacteroidales bacterium UBA1208 | reverse complement strand
CTTCGACAGCGATGCGGCCAATCTGCTCGAAACAAATACTAATCTGCCATAAACCCTAATGACCGATTTGGGTTAAATGACAGAACCACACCTAAAAAAGGAGCTGTGATCCCGATAGCGGGGCCTCAGCTCCTTTTTTTGTATGCGTCACGACGGCATACAGGCCTGAAAATATAACCGTTGATGGATTACTTCTTCTTTGTGAGCAGCGATACTACCCACAACAAGAGGCAAGCTCCGATAACAGCTGTGACAAGATAACCAAGAAAAGTCTTTCCCCAGTTAATACCCAGCCATGCGAGCAGGTTGCCACCCAAGAAACCACCTACAATACCAACCAAAAGGTTGACAAGGAAACCAAAACCGGAGCCTTTCATCAACTTGCCAGCCAGAAAACCAGCCAATGCTCCGACAATAACTGTTAAAAGAATACCTAACATAATAATAGAATTTTGTTAATAATAACTTAATAACGCCTATTTCGCAACTTTATTGTCCATCTGTGTCTTTTTAACACAAATACAAAACCATAGCACTGATTCACTGATAATCAAGCAATCCGTAGAAAAGTCGGCCAGCAAATCCAACCATGTTCACTGCTATGCCATCCTTCAAGATCCCACGGCACGCTCTTCTCCCGCCCGTTCTTCCCCAACTCTTCCTCCGTGGGGGAAGAAGAAAGGTTGAAGGGGCGAAAAGAGAGCGATGCAGGAGCGACACTGCACCTATGGAAAACCACCGATAGGATGTGGATACAGGAGCCCACAGACAATAAAACCAAAACTGCACAGACGAACTTACATGACGCCTGCGCTGAGTGTGGGGATGCTTAGAAAAACCTATTTGGCGAACTGCTTGACAACCTCTTCGGCGTAGGTCTTGGAGACGGGGATGAGACGGTCGCAGTAAGCAATCTCGAGCACCAGCCCGTCTTTCTCCTTCCTCAGATACTTTACGTTCTCAAGGTTGACAAGAAAGCCTCGATGGCAACGCACCATACCTTGGGATGAAAATGTTTCGGCTATATTTTTCAGAGAGTTATGTAGAACGATTGTATCCTCTTTGTCGCCACTGATGTAATGGATGACGGTGTAGTTGTCGGCCGCCTCGATATAGAGGACATTGCTGCGTTTGGTTACAAAAACAAGGCGATCCCCCTTGTCATAGAACTGAACCACACCGTCGCGCGAATCATCGGGAACGTTAGCGGTATTCTCTGACAACAGGTTGGTCAGAGAGGCAATCTCTATCCTTTTTTGTTGAAGCAGGAAAACAAGCACTGTGACGATATAAGGCATAGTGAGCAACGCAACAATATCGAAAACCACACGCCCTACCAATGTGAAAAAGGTAACATTTCCGTCTTCGTTGAGATACCATGCAACGATAGAGATGGTAATGATAAGAACCAGAAACTCAACGCCAATCCATATGAAATAGGCACCCAGGTTCATTTCCACACGCTTCTTCATAATATATAGAAGCCATCGGCTTACACTGAAGACCACCAGTCCCAAAAGGACTAATACCAGCGAATAGAACCGATAATTGAGAGGATAGAGCACCCCGTGGGGGATAAAAAGCCCGATAGGCCTGTAAACAATGACAAAAAACGCACAAAAGAACAATACCAGAGCAAAGAAAAGGACAATGGTCTTTTTTTGTGTCAAGAACTTCGGAATATATAATTTTAACTGATCTACAAGGGTCATTGCACTTAATTATTTAACATTTTTCGCCCAAAATGCTGGAATTTCACCCATAATAACGCACTTTAGCCAACATTATTGCTAATAACGCTAAATTTAACATTTAGATATGAAACTTTCGTCGTTTCTTTGCAATTTGATTTGAATTATAAAAATGACAATAAAACCCTAATAATACTAAGGAAAAAAGGACTACAAACATGAAAATAATCGGAACAGGAAGCGCTCTGCCGAAAAAAGTCGTGACAAACGACATGCTGACAGAGTTCTTCGACACCAGCGACGAATGGATTCGCACCCGAACAGGTATTGAGACCCGTCGCATTCTCTCTGACGAAAGCTTGCTTGAATTAGCCATTACTGCCTCACAACGTGCCCTTGAATCATCGGGGCTGAAGGCAGAGGATCTTGATTACATTATTTGTTCAAATGTGAACAACAATTATGTCTATCCTTCACTGAGCTGTATGGTGCAGGGGGCCATCGGTGCCACATGCCCTTGCTTTGACATAAGGATAGCATGCGCAGGTTTTGTGTATGCCATGGACATTGCAGAGTCATTTCTGACCACAGGACGCGCACGGAAAATTCTGGTACTTGCGGCTGAGGAGCCCACTCGTTTCTGTAGTTGGAAACAGAGAGAGACCAGTGTGTTGTTTGGCGACGGTGCTGCAGCCGCAGTGGTGGAGGAAGGCAGCGAATACATGGGTGCCCGCATGACCACCATCAGCAACACGGAAGTTCTTTTCCAGCGCAACCGCTTGGAGCCCACACCATTCGAGGTGGAGGGAGTCTATGTGGACCATCCTATGGTGATGCAAGGCCGTGAGGTATTCCGCATGGCAGTATCGAATTGTTCGGCAGAGATTAACCATCTGCTTGAGAACAAAGGATACAAGGTGTCGGATGTGAAATACTTCATTCTTCACCAAGCCAATATGCGTATCATCAAGGGAATCCAACAGTATCTGGGTGGCACCGACGAACAATACCCCACCACAGTACAGAAATACGGCAACACATCGTCGGCCAGTATTCCCATCCTGTTGGATGAATTGGTAAGAGACAACAAAATAGCACGCGGTGATTTGATTGTGTTGAGCGGATTTGGCTCGGGATTCACCACGGGTTCGTTGCTGATGAGATACTAAACGAGCCGTATAAACCACGGCTTGACAAAAAACAAAGTTATTAACCAAAAAAAGATTATCATGAACAAAGTATATATCACAGGCCTTGGGTGCGTGACACCGCTTGGCAACAACATTCAGACATTATGGGAAGGCTTGATAGCCGGACGTTGCGGCATTGCCCCCATAGCCGCTCCCCACAGCGACACACTGCCCATCCACGTGGCTGGCGAGGTGAAGGATTTCAATCCAGAAGAGTTTGGCCTCGACAAGGGCACAGTGCGCCGCAACGATATGTACACCCTCTTTGCGCTGGCGGCAGCCCAACAGGCCATGGTCGACAGTGGCCTGCAAGTGGGTACCGATGTCGACCCGTTGCGTATCGGTTGTGCAGTAGGCTCGGGCATTGGTGGCATCAAGACCTTCAATAACGAACATACAAAACTCATGGAAGAAGGTACACGTCGTGTTTCGCCTCACTTCATTCCCATGATGATTGCCAATATCGGCTCGGCCAATGTGGCTATTAAATACAACTGCCAAGGACCCAACCTGCCCGTAGTGACGGCTTGTGCCACGGGCACCCACGCTGTGGGCGAAGCCTATCGTCTGATTCGCGAAGGACGTGCCGACGCCATGATTTGCGGCGGTGCCGAGAGTGCCATTTGCGATATTGCCCTTGCAGGCTTCAACAACATGAAAGCCCTCACACAGAATGAGGATCCGTTGTCGGCATCGGTGCCTTTCGACGCCCGTCGCAAAGGTTTTGTGATGGGAGAAGGTGCCGGTATCTTGGTATTGGAAAGCGAGGAGTGCGCCCGTAAACGCGGTGCCAAAATCTATGCTGAGGTTAGCGGCTATGGCAACACCTGCGATGCATACCACTACACTGCTCCCCATCCCGAAGGACGAAACGCCGCCGAGGCCATCCGCCTTGCCGCCGAGGAAGCCGGATTCCAGCCCAACGAAAAGATGTATATCAACGCCCACGGAACCAGTACCCCCCTCAACGACGCCAGCGAAACGATGGCTATTAAGAAAGCATTGGGCGAGGATATTGCCCGTAAGGTGGAAATCAGTTCAACCAAATCGATGCTGGGACACATGCTGGGTGCCGCCGGTGCAGTAGAGCTGATTATCTGTGCCCTGGCTATAAAGAACGGCATGTTGCCTCCGACCATCGGATACAAGGAACCCGACCCCGCATGCGATTTGGACTACATTCCCAACACAGCACGCAAGAGCCAAGTGGACATTACGCTTTCCAACTCGTTTGGTTTTGGCGGCCAGAATGCCTGTGTGGCCCTGAGACGTGTAAAATAAACATTGAACGACCAGACTGACGTCACTTGATATTTGACAATTAAAAGTTTTATTAGCTATGATGACAAGAGAAGAAATAAAAGAGTTCTTACCTCACCGCGAGCCCATGCTGCTGGTAGACGATATGACGCTGGAAGGCGATATGGCCATATCACATTATCATGTACGCGGAGACGAGTTTTTCCTGCAAGGCCATTTCCCCGGCAATCCCATAGTGCCCGGCGTTATCCTGTGCGAAATTATGGGTCAGTCTTCAGCCATCCTTGTTTTGGACGAATTAAAAAACCGTCTTACCCTTTATAGTGGTTTGAATGATGTACGCTTCCGTCAGGCTGTACACCCTGGTGACACCATCACAGTGAAAGCACGCATCACTGCCCGAAAAGGCCTTATCTTCTTCATTGACGCCACAGCTTATGTGGGAGACAAGGTGGCATGCAAAGGGAAACTGTCGTTTGTTCTCGTGGACAGAGAATAATTTATTGTCCAGCATAATAAAAGGAAGACATTTACGTTAAATAGTTTTAATACGACGATGCGTTTACTGCATTGAATCAATTAAAACTAACAACAAAAATTACATAATATGAATCTGTTAGAAAACAAAATAGCCCTGATTACGGGTGCAGCGCGCGGCATTGGCCGCCGCACGGCAGAGCTCTTTGCCGAAGAAGGTGCGACGGTTATCGTTACCGACCTGAAAGAGACCGACAGTAGCATAGAACTGATGGAGAAATTGCAAGCAATTAATCCCGACTGTTCTTTCTACACAGCCAACGCAGCCGACTGGGAACAGACTGAAGCATTGGCCAAAACGATTATTGAAAGATATGGTCGTGTCGATGCCATTGTAAACAACGCCGGCATTACACGCGACAATCTGTTGTTGCGCATGACTCCCGAAGACTGGGACATTGTCATAAAAATCAACCTGCGTTCGGTGTTCAACTACTGCAAAGCCTTTATCCCCTACATGATGAAGAAACGCAGTGGCAGCATCATCAACACCAGTTCTGTTGTAGGGGTGAACGGCAACGGTGGACAATGCAACTATTCAGCCGCCAAGGCAGGCATTATTGGTTTCACTAAATCGTTTGCACAGGAATTCGGTTCGCGCAATATCCGCTGCAACGCCATCGCACCTGGTTTTATCCAGACCGCTATGACCGATGCCATTCCCGACGATGCCCGCCAGAAATGGCTTGACGACATTCCCATGCGCCGTGCCGGTACCGAACTGGATGTGGCAAGAGTAAGCCTCTTCTTGGCGTCAGACCTCTCAGAGTATGTCACCGGTCAGGTGATTTGTATTGACGGAGGTATCAGTCTATAATCCATCAAATGTGCGGAGAGTACTTTCGGGTTCCCTCCGCACTCAATTTTTCATCAATAAAGATTTTTTAATGAAAGCATATGTATTTCCCGGACAGGGAGCCCAGTTCGTAGGAATGGGCAAAGACTTATATGACAACAATGACCGTTGCCGCGAATTGTTTGAACGAGCCAATGAAATCATTGGTTTCCGCATCACCGACTTGATGTTTTCAGGCACTCCTGAAGACTTGAAACAGACCAAAGTAACCCAACCTGCCATCTTCCTCCACTCGGTCATCCTTGCCACATATATGGGTAGCGAATTTATGCCCGACATGGTGGGAGGCCACTCACTGGGTGAGTTCAGCGCCCTGGTAGCCACCGGAGCCATGGGCTTTGAAGACGGACTGCGGCTGGTTATTGCACGTGCCAACGCCATGCAGCGTTGCTGCGAGAAACAGCCCTCCACCATGGCTGCCATTTTGAAACTCGACGACAAGACTGTTGAGGATGTATGCGCCCAGATTACTGCCGCCGGACAGATTGTTGTTGCCGCCAATTACAACACTCCCGGACAGCTGGTAATCAGCGGCACCATAGAAGGTGTTGCACAGGCCTGCGAACGTTTCAAAGAGATGAAAGGTCGTGCTGTCCCGCTGGCAGTGGGTGGAGCTTTCCATAGCCCCTTGATGGAGCCTGCCCGTGTAGAGTTGGCCGAAGCCATTGAACGCACCCAATTCCACACCCCAATATGTCCCTGCTACCAGAATGTGTGCGCTACCCCGGTAGAGAATCCCGACCAGATTAAAGCCAACCTTGTTGCCCAGCTCACCTCGCCCGTCCGCTGGACAGCCACCGTACAGAACATGCTGGCCGACGGTGCCACCGAGTTCATTGAGGTAGGCCCCGGCACTGCCTTGCAGGGTATGGTTAAACGAATCAGTCCTGAAACCGATGCCCACTCGGCCTTCTAAAGAGACCCTGACAACTATATGAGACAGATTTTCATGCAGTACATGACTTCTGAACATATGAACGTCAGCAAATAAGAAAAAATCTTTTTTATTCGAAAATCCTTAAATTGGAACAATATGAGTATAAAAATCGTAGTACTGGCCAAACAGGTTCCCGATACACGCAATGTGGGACCCGAAGCCATGACCCCCGAAGGAACCATAAACCGCTCAGCCCTACCGGCCGTTTACAATCCTGAAGACCTCAATGCCCTCGAAATGGCTCTTCAAGTCAAAGAATTGCTCCCGGGAGCTACCATCACTGTAGTGACCATGGGACCTCCACGCGCTGAAGAAATCATTCGCGAGGCCATATATCGCGGTGCCGACGACGGCTTTGTCCTCTCTGACCGTCGTTTTGCCGGTGCCGACACGCTGGCAACCTCATACGCCATCTCTTGCGCAATAAAGAAACTGGGTCATGTAGACCTCGTTTTCGGCGGACGTCAAGCCATTGACGGCGATACCGCCCAAGTTGGTCCACAAGTGGCTGAAAAAATGGACATTCCCCAAATAACCTACGCCGAAGAGTTGATGGAAGTGAGCGAAAAAAGCATCCGCATCAAACGGCGCATATCAAGTGGCACCGAAGTCGTCGAAGCCCCTCTGCCTGTACTCGTCACCGTTTGCGGCAGTGCTCCTCGTCCTCGTTTCCGCCACGCTCACCTTGTACTGAAAAACCGTCACCTTCAGATTCCCGTATGGACAGCCGATGACGTGAATCCTGAGTTTGAACGTCTGGGACTCTCCGGATCACCCACCAAGGTGAAAAATGTGGACAGCGTAGTGTTGACCCAAAAAGACAACATCCGCGTCGAAAACACACAGGAAGCACTCAACAGTCTTATCTCAAATCTTGTCACCAACCACATTATTGGATAAATTAAAAACGCCTTGACTGGTTTTTAATTCTCAATTCAAATTCAAAGAATCATGAACAGCATACTCGTATACATAGAAATCAACGAATCCGGCCGCGTAGCTGACGTAAGCCTTGAGCTCTGCTCCAAAGGCCGTCGACTGGCCGACCGACTGGGTGGACAGCTCGAAGCCATTGTGGCTGGTAGCAACGTAGCCGACCTCGGGCAGCAGCTCTACCCTTATGGCGTCGACACCATCCTCTACGCCAATGATCCGCGTCTTTCACCCTACCGTACCTTGCCTCACTTCAGTGTTGTCGACGCCATCATCCGCGAACGTCAACCCGAAGTGGTACTCTACGGTGCAACCAGCGTAGGACGTGACCTTGCACCCCGCATTGCTTCCCATCTTCGCTGCGGACTCACTGCCGACTGCACCGCCCTTGAAATCGGTGACCACACCGACCTGAAAACTGGCAAAGAATACCACGACATCCTCTACCAAATCCGTCCTGCCTTTGGCGGCAACATCGTGGCTACAATTGTCAGTCCGGAAACCCGCCCACAGATGGCCACTGTACGCGAAGGCGTTATGCGTAAAGAAATCATCGATGCCAACCGCAAAGGCCAGCTTATCAACCTCGATGCCGACAAATATCTGCGTGCCGAAGACGATTGCCTCAAAGTCATCAGCCGTCAAATCGACCCTCAGGGAGTTGACATCAAAGGAGCCTCAATCATCGTGGCCGGTGGCTATGGTATGGGGAGCCGCGAAAACTTCGAAATGCTTTATAAATTTGCCAACATGATAGGTGGCGAAGTGGGAGCCAGCCGTGCTGCTGTCGACGCAGGATTCTGTTCCAACGACCGCCAGATAGGTCAGACCGGTGTCACCGTCCGTCCCAAACTCTACATCGCCTGCGGCATATCGGGTGCTGTGCAGCACCGCGTAGGTATGGAGCAGTCAGGACAAATCATCTCCATCAACACCGATCCCGATGCACCCATCAACTCCATTGCGGACTACACCATCATTGGCGATGTCTGCGAAATCATCCCACGCCTCATAAACGCATACCAGTCGTGTAAAAAATAAACTTTCAAATTAAAAATTAACAATTAAAACGCCTCAACCACTTTAATTCTTAGTTTTTAATTCTTAATTGGAAAAAGTCATGAATTACTATAGCGACAACGAAAGCCTGAAATTTTATCTTCAGCACCCCGATATCGAAACGATAGCCACCCTTCGCGAAAACAACTTCGAAGAGGCTGGACAATACCCTGATGCCCCTGCCAACGTGTCCGAAGCAGTCGAAGGATACCAGCAAGCCATGGAGCTCATTGGCGAAATCACAGCCGAAGTGATTGCGCCCAATGCCGCCCAAGTCGACGCCGACGGTCCCAAAGTGGTTAATGGCCGCGTAGTCTACGCTGCCGGAACCGCTCAAAACCACAAAACCCTCACCCAATCGGGACTCTATGGCATGAAACAACGCCGTAAATACCACGGTCTCAACATGCCGGGTACTGCCACAACCATGGCTGGCGAAATCGTAGCCCGCGCCGACGTCGGATTTGCCACCATATGGATGCTGCAAGACTGCGCCGACACCATCGAAGACTTTGCTTCCGAAGCCATCAAGGACAAATATCTGCCTCGCATCTACGAAGGAGCCACTTGCAGCATGGATCTCACCGAACCCGATGCCGGTTCCGACCTCCAGTCCGTCCGCCTCAAAGCCACCTTCGACGAGACTGCCAATTGCTGGCGACTCAACGGTGTCAAACGATTCATCACCAACGGTGATGCCGACATCCACCTCGTCCTTGCACGCTCCGAAGAAGGCACAACCGACGGCCGTGGACTCTCCTATTTCGTATACGACCGCAACGACGGTGGCCTAACAGTCCGTCGCATTGAACACAAAATGGGCATCATCGGCTCCCCTACCGCCGAACTCGTCTTCACCAATGCTCCCTGTCAGCTCGTTGGCGAACGCCGCTTAGGCCTCATTAAATACACCATGTCCCTCATGAACGGAGCCCGTCTCGGAGTCGGAGCCCAAGCCGTCGGACTCTGTGAAGCCTCTTGCCGCGAAGCCGTCGAATACGCTGCAACCCGCGAACAATTCGGCAAAACCATCAACCAGATGGTACCCGTTCAAGACATACTTGCCACCATGCGTGCAAAAACCGACGCTGTCCGTTCCTTACTATACGAGACCGCCCGTCAGGTTGACCTCGCCAACTGCTACGAACGACTCTCACGCATCCGTCCCCTCACCGCCGAAGAACGCCAGGCTATGAAAGCAGCCCTCCGCAATGCCGACTGTCTCACCCCCATCACCAAACTCATGGCCAGCGAATACTCCAATCAATGCGCCTACGACTGCATCCAGATTCACGGCGGCAGCGGATTCATGAAAGAATACACATGCGAACGCCTCTACCGTGACGCCCGAATCCTCAGCATCTACGAAGGAACCTCTCAACTCCAAGTAGTGGCAGCCACCAAAGGCATTAGCAACGGAAACTACCTCAAACGTATAGCCGACTACGACGCAATGCCCATTAGTCCTGAACTCGAATCTCTGCGCGAGGTGCTGCGCAAAATGACAGTCGACTATCAAACCATGCACACTCAACTCACCGAAGGTGGTGCAGGTGAAGCCTTCGAACACCACGTCCGTGCACTGGCCGAAAGCCTTGCCTACATCGTCATGGGCTATCTTTTGCTACTCGACTCCGAACGCGACCGCCGTTACCTTGACTCCTGCCGCCGCATCATCCAGATAGGCCGAGCCGAGATGGCAAAACACATGTGCGAAGTATCCTGCAATTTCTAACCCTATCAAAAAGAAGACAAAAAAAAACAATCAACAACCCTAAACTCCCACAACAACCCAAAACAAAATTCTTTAAAAACTCTTCTTTTTGTGTGGAATAACAAAAAAATACTATATTTGTATCACAAATAAAAACACAATACCATGAGTAAAATCAGTTATATCAAATCATTATGTCTTGGTGCGATCATGCTCTTTGCAGGCATAAGTGCCAATGCACAGCAAATTGAGACCTCTGTATTCATCAACGCCACCCTTCCCGTGGCACAATTCAACAACCCTGTCAACCTCGAACCCTTCGGCAGCTTCGTCATCATGGATCGCAGCCAGATTGGCAAAGGAGCTGCAGCTGGTCTTGGAGCCACAGCCCGTTTCGGCCTTTGGTTTGACGTAGGTGTCGGTGAATTGCAGCCTTACGCTGAGGTTGGTCTTCTTTGGAACAACTCCGGCTCCAAAATCCGCAAACTCTATGACAACAACGCCGACTCACTCAAAAACTACCCCACGGCACCCCAGTACCTCAATGTTCCCATCATGCTGGGCCTCAAATATCGCTATAACCTCACTCCCGACTTGCGTCCGTTTGCCGAACTGGCAATTGGCTACGACCTGCTCTTCATCACCAAAAACGGTTATCCTTCACAGACATACCGCTACAAGACCACAGGCGAACTGACTTGGATGGCCGGCATCGGTACCTATCTGGGCGAACATGTCAGCGTAAACCTCTTCTATATGGGTCTCGGCAACCACTACATTGAATATTCCAAGCGCTCTGCCGAAGCCCCCGAAGAATCTTTCACCGAGCGCCCCAGCAGCCGTCTTGGTGCCATGGGTCTCCGTGTCGGTTTCCACTTCTAATGAAGAGACATTCAGACCTGAAATCTGAATATCACAAAAAAACCTCCTTTCTATTAGTGTCAAGGGCGATCCTTAATAGGACCGCCCTTACCATTTTCAATCTTTGACTTCTGCTATTTTATCTCAAGCCGCAACATCGGTCTGCCTTCTATCGAACCCTCCAACACATCGCCCACCTCGACAGGCCCCACTCCTGCAGGAGTCCCTGTAAAAATCAAATCACCCGTCCGCAGTGTCATAAAGCGTGACACATAGGCAATCAATTCATCCACAGGGAAAATCATATCCCTGGTATTGCCCTTCTGCACCAATTCTCCATTACGGCGAAGCTCGAAGCCGATATTGTCAATACCGGCCGACTCCTGGCCACAACCATGCCCAAGCTCCTCCAGTTCCACAAACGGACCCACTACTGCACTACCATCAAAACCCTTCGACACCAACCATGGCAGCCCTGCCGCTTTGGCCTTCTTCTGCAAATCGCGGGCAGTGAAATCAATGCCCAGTGCCACTGAGTTATAATACCTCTTTGCAAAACGAGGCTCAATACACTTCCCAAGCCGTTCAATCCGAACCACAATCTCTACTTCATGCTGCAAATCATGAGTAAAATCAGGATAAAAAAGTGGCATCTGTTTTGGATTCAGGGCACTGTCAGGCTTCATAAAGAAAGTCGGTTCCGACGGTGCCTCAGCCTTCATCTCACTCGCATGGGGAGCATAATTTCTAACTACGCAAAGAATCTTCATATTACATCATCAATTAAAACTGTTTTCAGCACAAAGACATCCGGTGAAAGCCAAAAGACCTTACGTAAAACGCATAATGCAAAATACAAAAGCCCCAATCCCCCTATGTCTGTATGGCCTTTAAAACATTGAACATCTAATATCCTGAAAAATCCAAGAACCTTAAAAATAGTGGTAATCCACAATATCAATCCGACGTGCATGTGCAGCTTCCATGCTGTAAACCGACTTCACATTACGCGGATTACGCAATGGATCCGACGGCGCCACCGTATTGCTGTCTGCCGCTCCGTGAGCCACTGTTTTCAACTTCAAAGCGCCATTGTTCCAGAATGGAAGCAATGCCTGGTTGTTCCATCTCAGTAACTCATTGCGGAAACTATCAATGCGACGCTTCGACAAATTCACATTATACAGACTCTCAAACAGTGGACTTGCAAAACCATCTACCGTGACACAAACCTTCCGTCCTGAACGCAAATCGGCATACAACAATTCCAAAAACTCGACCAGATTATTGTAGCCCTTCTTCAACTCATAGTCGAAAAACATATCCACAGCCCCTTGAACAGAATCCCATTTGCGCTTGTCCACCGGACTTGGCTGCGCACCTTTGTACTCATCGCGCATCTGATAATACTTTCTGTAAGTGGCGGCATAATCCAGCCTCGTAGTGGTGTCGAGCGTACACGGTGTAGGCTCGTCATTATGGAAATACAGGCTCAGCGGCAACAAATCCAACGCCCGCACACTGGGAGGAATCTCAGGCTGTGGAGGTAGCACATTCTCGGGACGCTGCAACCTACGCCAGCGGTACAAATCATTACAGCAATTGCTATCCGACTCGTAGAGCGAACCCTTGCGGTTCGACGACAAAAAACCGCAAGCAACAACCACCTCGGTCGTATCCTCACGCTCCTGCACACAACGACAGCGGCATGGTTGCATAGTAAAAAACAGGTCGTCATACGCACTATTTACCTCCCTTCCCAACGTGCGCGGCAACTGCCAACCGTTGCGAAAACCCTCCGAAGCATACACATCGAAGCCCCCCAATCCTCCAGTCCTATTGCTGGAAAAATAAAGGAGACCTTCCTCGTTCGAATAGAAAGGAGTCACATCGTCCTTCTCACTGTTCACTGGCTTCCCCAAATTGGTGCAATTGCCCGGTTTCCCCTCATCAATTATCACCGTATACCAAATATCCATTCCACCCACACCGCCGGGACGATCCGAGCTAAAATACAGGATTGTCTTCCCATCGGGCAGATACCCGACAGCCGGATGCGTACTCGAATACCCCTCCATATTCACATCACCGCCCAATTGGGCAGCCTTGCGCCATCTCTTATTCACTCTCCGGGTGTAATAAATGTGGTACACATCATCCTTCCCAAAAGCGCCACGGGCAAAATACAAGATGTCATTCTTCGCATCATATGCCACATGGGCGCAATTCATACTCACAGCATTCAACCCCCACCGGTTCTGAACAGGCTCTCCCAACGTACCGTCAGCCGCCACACTCACCTGCATCACCTGCGTCAACACAGGGGTAAAATCAAGCAGATACAAACGGTTCGCCTCCTCGTTCACCATTGACGAGTAAAGCAACACACTGTCATCCACCAACACACCGCCCGTCTCGCTGCCCGTCGTATTCACCCCCACCGGGACATGCGCAACCTCATAACGAACCTGCCCATTCAGGCATTGTGCCAACACCAAAGTCAACACCGCTATAGCTAATCTTTTCATCATATCATCATTTTTATCTATAAGACAATCATCAAGGCACTCACACCTCTTTGACCTTCATACAATCCCAACATACAGCCATCAGTACTGCGGACACTTAATGCGTTTAACCCGCCTGCTCCGCTCTGCAAAACGATACACCACCCCTCCCTCAAAAGCACCCACACCACCGCTTGCCACCGACAACCCCGACACATTCGCATCATAGCAGAACGCGAAAAGAAACGAGTCGTACTCCATCATCAAACTCGCCAACAGTGCATCGCCGTGACGATAAGCCAACCCCGCACGCAAACTCACCTCATGCGTTCCTCCCTCCTCAATATACCACTTCAAATCACCGCCATAAATCAGCTCACGGTGCCGTCCCTGCATTTGGGCCATCGCCAACGGCAACAGCGAAATGCTCTGCCAGCAACGGTACTCAGCTCTTGCAAACAGACAATACCTGCGTTCCAGAAACGTATCGTCCAGCTTCATATATGAAATATTCGGCCTGTTCAGATTGCGTACCGACAAACCCACTTTGGTATGGAAATAAGCCGAAAGCTGCCAATACAAGGCAACCCCCGCTGCCAACAAAGGGTAATCCACCTTCGGCACATCAAATCGCTCGGACGCATCCTCCATCTCAGCCCGCGACGGGTCGTACCCGCTTTGCGCCCATCCGCCCTCAACACCCACCGAAAGCACACTCGTGCCTGCACGGTTCAGCGAACGGTAATACGCCAACGATAA
This sequence comes from Bacteroidales bacterium UBA1208, assembly GCA_002309955.1. GTDB lineage: Bacteria > Bacteroidota > Bacteroidia > Bacteroidales > P3 > Colimorpha. The sequence continues at coordinate 10,617 of DBXQ01000072.1, read as the reverse complement.
ATGCCCCGACGTGGTGCCATAGCTCAGCGACCCTGCGTCGTCGTTAAACACTGACGCACCCACACTCAACCCATTGCGGATTCCCCCTCTCCACACCGCCATCTCCCCGCTCACAGCTACCGTCTGATATGGAACGCTCACACTGGCCCACTGGTTCCTGTACAACACACCGAAACGTCCCGTACCCTGATAAAAACCCGCATAGGCAGGATTCAACAGCACAAGATCGGCATCAACCTGCGAAAAATGGACATCCTGCCCGGCGCACATCCATGCACCCAGCAATGCAAACAATATAGAAAACCATCTTCTCATCTCATCCAAATTACAAAACCTCATTCTCTGCCAACCATCCCGCCGTGCCAATCTACTCAAACCCTTCGCGCCCCTCTCATCCCTTGGCATACGGAGGCAAAGCCATATCGGCAAAATCCCCCTCCAAAAACTTAAAATATCCCGCAATGCCCACCATAGCGGCATTGTCGGTGCAAAACTGAAACTTAGGGACAAACACCTGCAAATGCCTGCGACGTCCCAGCCGTTCAACCTCGCTGCGCAACAGACTGTTGGCCGACACCCCACCCGCAATCGCCACCTGTTTCACACCCGACTCCTTCACAGCCCGCTCCAGTTTCCTCATCAAAAAACCAACAATACACTGCTGAATCGAAGCACACAAATCGGCTTTGTTCTTCACAATAAAATCCGGATCCTCCGCCAAACGGTCACGCAGAAAATACAAAAAAGACGTCTTAATGCCACTAAAACTGTAATCATTTCCCTGAATCTGAGGCACCGCAAAACGATACGCCTCCGCGTTTCCCTCCTTGGCCAGACGGTCAATAATAGGGCCACCGGGATAACCCAAATCCATAATCTTCGCGGCCTTGTCGATAGCCTCGCCTGCGGCATCGTCAATCGTCTGCCCCAGCACCTCCATGTCGAAATAATCGCGCAGCAACAGAATCTGAGTATGCCCGCCGCTCACCAACAAACAAATAAAAGGGAATTTCGGCACCACACTCTCATCCGTCTCCTTGATAAAATGCGACAACACATGCGCCTGCAAATGATTAACTTCAATCAGCGGAATACCCTGCGCCTGGGCAAACCCCTTAGCAAACGAAACCCCAACCATCAACGAGCCTAACAACCCAGGACCACGCGTAAAGGCCACCGCATCAATCTCCCTCCGTTCTACCCCGGCACCTCTGATTGCAGCATCCACCACCGGCACAATGTTCTGCTGGTGCGCCCGCGACGCCAATTCAGGCACCACGCCCCCATATTGCTCATGCACTTTCTGCGATGCTATGACATTGCTCAATATGCGGTCACCTCTGAGCACAGCTGCTGATGTATCGTCGCACGACGACTCGATAGACAGTATAACAGGTTTCTCCATTCTTCGTTATCTTGATAAAAGCAAAAAGTAAAAGCTAATTGTTGTTGACATGTTGATATATTTATCTGTTGATACGAATCGCTAAACTTATCAACAAATTAGTCTTTACCTTGTTAGTTTTGATAGTTTATATTAACGTATTAGCACTGCCGCACAATCCTTCATCACACTTCCCCTTTGCGATGCAAAAATACAAATAAAATCTCAATTATTACAAAAAAATATGATTGTTCGTTGATATGTCGACACGTTGAAATGTTGATACGATGTACGGGGTGCAAATTGTTAAACACATCAACATTAAACAAATCAACATAAAACAAACATTCGCTCGTTTTACCTCAGTTATCCCATCGTTATTCCTTCCTTTTCCTTCTATAAAAGGAGAACTGATACAAAAACAACCGTAAAAGGAAGGCTAAGCAAGCGAGAATAGCGCCACGTTGCCGATTATTCAGGACATTTGAAGAAGTTTTTTCGGACGGGTAAAATAATTTTCATACATCTACGTTAATTTATTTTAGAGACTGGTGACAAGTGATTAGTGAATAGACATAAGTTTTGAATATGTTAATTTGTGAATGTGCTAATCTGTGAATCTAATTCACTCATTCACACGTTAACACATTAACACATTCAAGAACATTCACTCTTCACTATTTATGGATGATGAGCAAAGTGAACAAATATGCGGTGCGACGCGTGGTTACGGGACTCTTTTTAGCCCTTTACATCCTGACAGCGTTGCTCAACAGCACGGTGGTACAATCGTACATCGGTGCTGCGGTGGGCAATTATTTCTCTAAAGAGTGGGGAGGTAAGGTGCGTATCGGTGCTCTGCACGCAAGCCCCATCAGCCATGTGATTCTTGACAAGATAGAGCTCATTTCGCCCACCAATGACACCATCTATGTGGGTGACCGCATCACATGCCGGTTCAAGCGTTTCCCATTTCATGGGACAGGTCTTTCGTTCCGCTCGGTTGAGTTGTGGAACGGACGATACCACCTACACACTTTCAAGAACGACGATGGCACGTCGGGCATCAACCTGAATTTCATCATAGACTATTTCGCCTCGGATAAAGAAAGGCCTGATAAGCCATCCACCGAGGTCTTTTCCGTCGAAGTGGGTGAATTGAGGCTGCACAATATTGACTACATCCAAGACCTTCCCGAGCCCAAAAACCATGAAGCCCGACTGCACGGGGTCGACATTCCGCATATGCGCTATTGGGACATCAGCGGAGTGATACGCAATGTGAGCGTAGTGGGCGACCACATAAAAGCACGCATTGTATCGCTCACCACCACAGAACAGTCTGGACTGCACATCGTCGACCTCTCCATGGACACCGAAGTGAGTCCACAGGGCATCAATGCCACCAATCTGGATCTTCAGACCGACGACAGCCGCGTGTTTATGGATGCACGCCTCAAATACGACGGATGGGACGAGATGGGCGACTACTGCAACACTGTGGAGCATGATGTGGTGCTGAAGGAAGGCACTGAAGTGAGCATGCGCGATGCCTCCTGGTGGGCTCCATTGTTGTGGGGGACGGTATTCACCGCACAGGTTCAGGGCCATGTGTACGGCACCATAGCCGACATGACCGCCGAAAGTCTCCTTGTACGGTTCGGCGCAAACAGCAATCTGCTGTTCGATGGCCACATCACCGGCCTGCCTTTTATTGAGAAGTCCGCCGTTCATGCCACCCTTCACCGACTCCACACCAGCTATGACGACCTCTCGTCGGTTCGCCTGCCCGACAGTGTTCCTCTGCAACTGCCCGACCTATTGCGCCGATTGGAAGAGGTAGACCTCAGCGCCGAAGCCCGCGGTGGCATGCAGGATATTGAGGCCTGGGTTAATACAAACAGCAAGGTGGGCGACTTGGAAGCCCATGCCCATCTCATGTTTGACACGATAAGGGGCGACTATACCTATTGGGGAGATGTAGACTCCCGCATGCTGGGAATCCGCTCGTTGCTGCCCAACGACTGGGTGTGGCGCACCGGCATGCACATATCCTTCCAAGGAGCCGGTTTCGACCCTCAGAAGATGGATTTGTCTTTGGAAGGGCGACTTTACAACACCCTGTTCCGTGGAGAGAATATGGAACGCACCTCTTTCTCGGCTGAGATGTCGGCCGGAGTCTTCAATGCCGAAGTGGGATTACGCGACTCGCTGATAGGTATCGACCTTTCGGCAATGGCAGACCTAAACACATACTCCTATCAAGCCGACGTGCTGCTCACCGACGCCCAACTGACTGCCTTGCATCTATTCCAGTCAGACAGCGCAGTAACCGTTTCGACCCGTTTACGCGCCTCCCTTACAGGCGATGACCTGGAACATCTGGCCGGCACAGTATCGCTTGACAACACATCTGTCGAAGTAGGTAGCCGCCAACTGGACATGCACCGCATCAATCTGCAGGCGGAGACGAGTACACCCGAATTCGAATCCGACAACAATGCCCTGCCGTTTGTCGGTTGGAAACGGGTGGCTGTGGGCTGCGACTGGTTTTTCACATCTGTCGAAGGCCATTTTTCATACACCCATCTGCCCCTTATGGCACAAGATTTCTGCCGTCGTTTCCTGCCCAAATACTACAATCACTACCCCGAAAGCGGGGATAGTACAGACCGAACCTATAGCCAATTGGCAGCCGACAACCTGGACATAGAACTGATGTGGACTGACCATAACAACACATTCGTCAATTGGATGCCGAACATGATGATTTCCGAAGGGACAAGGCTGCGAGGCAACTACAACTATGGCGAGGCTCTCAAACTGGTGCTGCAAAGCGACTCACTGCGCATGGGTAACATAGCCTTGCACGACATAGGGGTGGATGCGGGAACCGTGGGCGAAAATTATCGTTTGCGTCTACAATCCAGCGATATCAAAGTGGGTTCCATGACCCTAATGCAAAATCCCTCGCTCACTGCAGGCATTGGCCGCAACATCTCCACATTGGCTCTGTTATGGGGAAACAACATTCAGAATTCATTGACGAACTATGGCGACCTTGAACTATTCATTACCAGCACTAAAGAAGGCAATAGGATCATGATAACCAAACCAAACTTCTACGTCATGGGGCAACAATGGAGTGTGGTATGCCCCAACGGTGTTTGGCTCAACAACGACCATGTGAAGGTTGACAACCTCAAAATATACGGAATGGAACAGTCAGTACGCATCGATGGCGATATAGCAGGAGCCAACTCATCGGCCGATGCCTATGTGGAAGACTATGTACGCGCCAGTTTCGACGACTTCTCTGTGGGACAGGCTTGCGCCCTGCTAATGACAGGGAAACCGCTGAATATTGACGGGTTGCTTGACGGATATTTTAGCGTACAGAACCTGAGCCACAATCCCCATTTCGACGCTAATTTACAGATTGACAATCTGGCTGTCAACAATGAGCCACTGGGCAAACTGGACATTGCAACCCAACACAATACTGGCGATCCCCGAGTATACGTCAACGTAGTGGCCGATGCCGGCAACTATAAACCATTGGACTTGCATGGGTTCTTTAACACCAAAGGAAATCCGACAACGATGGAATTTGATCTGATTGCCGACCGGCTACCTATTGCAACCGCACAACCTTTACTCTCGGCGGTGGCTTCAGAACTTGGAGGCTATGTCGGCGGACAGGTGACAATGCGTGGCACCATACAAACTCCTCGCATTGACGGTGCTTTTGGCATAAGCCAAGGACTTATCAAACTCAGCCCCACTGGAGTATCGTATTCTATCAACGACACTGTACGGATAGAAAACAATACACTAACCCTCCGCAACCTCATACTTCATGATGCCGAACACAATACCGCCTACATCAACGGTACCATGACATTAATGCCCAAAACCACCCTTGCCTTGCGGATGCATACCGACAGAATCATGGCACTCAATAAACCTGCCGACGGAGAGTCATTCCACGGCAAACTCATGGTATCGGCTGATGCCGATATCAACGGATCAGTAAACAACCTCCAAGTGGCCGTAGAAGCCACCGCACAAAAAGGAAGCGACCTCTATGTCCCCATAAGCAATCGTCGACAGGTGAGCGAGAATGAGTATATTGTCTTCATCTCACCCAGTCCCACCGCCCGACGTAACCGCCGGATGCCCACTCCGACCAAGACCAATCACATCAACTTGCAAGCCAATGTGTCTGTTACACCTGGCGTAACCGTTCATTTGCCCATGGATTTCGACCAACTCACAGCTAATGTCACTGCGGTGGGACGTGGCGACATCCAAGTGGTGATGCGCGACGGAAAAGAACCCAACATATTGGGTGACTATGAGTTCACATCGGGTAACTTTACGCTCTCGTTGCTACAACTCATCAACAAGAACTTCAGCATTGAGGAAGGCAGCACACTCAATTTCCCGGGGAATATAAACGATGCCCGTTTCAACATTAACGCTGTATACAATCAGCGTGTCAACCTTGCCACATTGATGGGCAACGGCACCTCGTCTGCGGCCAGGGACAATTATGTATTGGTTGAGAACGTCATTTCTTTGGCAGGCACTCTGCAAGACCCCTCTATCAAGTTCGACATTCAACTGCCTAATGCTGAACAGAGTGTTCAAGAACAGGTGTTTTCATACATTGATAAGAACAACGAGCGCGACATCCTGAACCAGTCCATTTCGTTACTTCTGCTGGGGCGGTTCACCCCCAGCGGTACTGCTGAGAGCGATGCGAACATACTGAATGATGGCAGCAGCATTAACCTTATCACATCGTCGGCCAGTAGTTTGGTGTCGAATCTTGTGAAAGTTGTTGACGTTAACTTTAAATACCACTCAGGTACAGCCAACACTCCTGGACAATTTGATGTGGGAATCAGTAAACAATGGAATAAATTCTATTTCGAATCGAACTTCGGATACGGCAATACCACCAGTGAAATGGAAAACACCACATCGAACGTACTGGTTGGCGACGTTGAAGTGGGCTATCGCTTCAACCCCTACTTCAACGTATATGGATTCCATCGCTCCAACACCAGTTTCTACACTCGCACAGAACTACCATACAAGCAGGGTGTGGGTGTTAAACTATCAAAAGATTTCGACAGTTTCACCGAGTTGTTTCCTTGGCTAAGACGACGAAAGGAATTTTGACAGGTCAAAAAGAGTCAATGATATCGAGAATATTCATAAGCAATAGTAACGAATGAAAATATCGGAACAATATTACATCATCAAAAACAACATCCTGTTTTGCATAGCGGTACCACTATTCATCATGATGTTTATAGTGATATACCAGCCTTTGTTTTACGGTGAAGCCAACGCATTGCAACTGGGGTGGCATGAACATGTCAGATTCTGTCTGCCCGTTGTATGCGCCATTGTATTGGGAGTGTTGATTCTAAGCCGCTCATTGTTGTGTGTGGCATGGGTTCGGCACAACTTGACCAGACGGGAATGGGTGCTATGGCAAGCTTGCGAATGGGTGGTGGGAAGCCTTTTCGTTGACCTTTTTCTTTCCCTATTTCTGCATCTGGGCTTCTTTGCATTGCTGCCTCAGGTACTCATCACAGGTTTCTCGATTGTCATTATACCCTATGTATGTTACTGGCTTGCCATAGAGTTGATAGACCGTGACGGACGATTGCATCAATCGGAGTCTCTGATTGAAGAGTTACGACGGGGTGCCGAACGCAATGAAAGCGGTATGGTACGGTTTGCTGATGAGAAAGGTAACGTGAAACTGGTGGTGGGAGCCGAACGCGTTATCTCGCTCGAATCGGCTGGAAACTATATTACAATTTGCTACGATGATGAAGGGAAACTGGTTCGTTACAGCCTGCGGAACACGTTGAAGGCTATGGAGAGTTTGGCGGGTGCCAGTGGATTGGTGAGGTGCCATCGTTCCTTTTTTGTCAACTTAAGCCATGTCCGCACACTGAAACGAACTCCGCAAGGCATATACGCTGAAATCGGTCACCCCGGAGTGGAAGACATTCCCGTTTCTAAATCGTATGCTTCGGACATGATTCGCCTTTTCGGCAATTGACAAAATTAAAGTTGAAATTTCGTTGATATGTTTATCCGTTAAAATATTGATATGATACGGGGCACAGAACCTACCGCCATTAAAAAAACAGAAAGCTAAATGATGAAAGCCTTACACCATAATGTAATGTTGTGTACGGTATTCCTGATGCTGATACCGTTCCCACTTACTGCCCAACGCGACTACACGGCCGATTCGATTGCCTTTGTTAATGCCGATTGGCATCCTGACACACTGAGTGGGTTTCGATATATGTATCATCACTTTATGCATCGACAGGTATTCAATTCAAACCAATGCTTCAGCATCATTGAGATTCCCTCCGGATCACCCTCAAGGATGGGTTTTGTTGCAGACAGTCAACTCACTACAGTCGCCTCTTTTGCCGACCGCCATCAGGCTCTTGCCGCTATTAACGGTTCATATTTCGATATGCGGACGGGGGTTCCGGTGTGTTATTTGCGTATTGGAGGGGTTGAATTGGGCATGAACGCCCCTTCTATGCGCGATAGTGTTAACCGCAAATATTACCAGTACGCGACTATCAAACTGAACGGTAATCGCAGACCCCGGTTCTTGGTGCCGGACAGTAACAGGATGGCTGAACGAGCCTTGCCAGACAGTAATATTATGACTGCGGGACCTATGCTTATCCGGAGGGGTATTGATGTCCCCCAACGACTCGACCGGAGTTTCGTTTACAGGCGCCACAACCGCACAGCCATGGGACTCAAGCCCGACGGCACCGTGGTGATGCTTGTGGTTGACGGACGACATCCCCGAGAGGCTGAGGGGCTGAGTATCCCTGAGCTTACACGGGTGATGCATTGGCTTGGATGTTGCGACGCAGTGAATCTTGACGGTGGCGGCTCGACAACGATGTATGTGAAAGGCCGGGGCAATGAGGGCATTGTCAATCATCCCTCAGACAATGGCCATTTCGACTCGGCTGGGGGACGGCGCGTGGCTAATGCCATAATAGTCGTGAAGGGTGAAGAGTGATTAATGATTCGACAATGCATTTGTCTATTCACTAATCACCCTTCACTAATCACCATAAAAAACGTTCATTTCTTTTTGGTGTCGACTCCGATGTCGGAGGGGTCAAGTATGGGGTCATCCATTTCATTGCATACTTCGGTAGGGCTGTTAAGTGAGTTGCATGTGATGCCCACTGAGGTGGTTGTGGTGTAGGGACCGCTCCAACGGGTTCCCACCAGTTGGTAACAACGGCAGTTTTTGGTGTGGCATGAAGTGAGGCTTAAAAGCGCAACTGCGGCCAAGGCTATCGTTAGTTTTTTCATGGTTTGGAGTTTTTTGATATGTATCACGCTCTTTGAGTGTGTTTTTTTTAGTTATTTATAATACTAATCTTCTTGTGTGGAGAAGGAGGAGATGAGGGTGGCCAGATGGCTTCCAACTTCGATTTCGTCAACAAAGAGCCAAGATTGCTCACCGGCACTGATATGCCAGGAGGGCATTTTGCCGTAGTTGACGGCTTTGACTCTGACGTATCGGGCTGTGGCATACGGGCCGTGGCAGGTGAACTTGTGCTGCACGCTCTCTTCCTGTCGCTCGCGGACAGCGGAGAACTCGTTGTTATCGAGCTGTGCCCAAGGCCTGAAGGTCTTGCCATCGGAGGAAATGCTCACTTCGATGCGTTTGGGGAAGAAAATCCAGGCGCGCATGTTGTCGAGACAATCGACTGAGACGGAGGTGAGGGTCTTGGAGGAGAGGAGGTCTATGACCACTTCCATGTCGGTTTGCCAGCCCTGCCAGCCACCAATACGGTAGTTGGGGGTGCCGTAGAGGCGGTCAATGAGGCCATCGGGGCCGTTCTCGCTATACTGTGGTGCGGGGTTGGTGATGTAGCGCAACTGCTTGTCGGCAATGAAGCGGGTGAGTGTCTGGCTCACCACAGGGCTGTATTGGTCTGTGGCTGGGTTGTAGGCCACGGCTTTGAGTGTGATGTCGCGGTTGACCAGTATCGGCTGCACATAGCGGAAGGCATGGGTGTCGGGTATGCGGCCGTCGGTGGTATAGTAAATAACAGGATTACCGTCCACAGTCTCATACATCTCGGGGTTACCATTGACAATGCTACGGGCAGAGAGCGAGACAAGGAGGGAGTCCTTGAAGCATTGCTGCCAGTCGCTGAAGACGGGTGCAGGAGGGGTGCGCGCCTCTTCAGGGAAGAGGTTTTTGGAACGAAGCGAAAAGTCTTTTCCGTCCCAGAATCGGCCAGGCTGCCAGTCGGACTTGTTGATGACAATGCGGTCGTTACCTGTATGGATGGTGACGCGATCGAAAAGCGGGGTGACGGTTACATATTCACCACTGCCAGGGCATACGGGATAGAATCCCATGGCACTCATGACGTACCAGGCACTCATTTGTCCGCAGTCTTCGTTGCCACACAAACCATCGGGCTTGGGGGTATAGAGTTCGGAGAGAATACGGTGAACGGTGTTGTCCAGTTTGTCGGATGCGCCGAGGAAGGCATAGAGGTAGGCAGCATGGTGGGAGGGTTCGTTGCCGTGGGCGTACTGCCCTATGCAGCCGGTAATGTCGACTTGGTCGCGCCCAGTGGTCTCGCTGTTGGTGGTAAAGAGCGAGTCGAGGAAGGCTTCGGCTTTTTCCTTGCCGCCCATTTGGGCAATCCATCCAGAAACATCGTGCGGTACGTAAGTGCTGTACTGCCAGCTGTTGGCTTCGGTGAAGTGGTTGTTGACTTCGGTGGGATTGAAGGGGGTGACGAAGCCACCGTT
>DBXQ01000072.1:0-341 GCA_002309955.1 Bacteroidales bacterium UBA1208 | reverse complement strand
CGGCGCATATAGGTGTTGTACACCTCATTGAGGTAGCGGTAGGATGACGTGGTGTCGGGCACTGCATTGCGATACATTTCTATCAGGGCATAGCGGGCAATGCACCAATCGTCGAAGGCATATTCAAGTGTCTTCGACACCGTTTCATTGTCAAGCTGGCTGTCGAGATAGCCCTGAGCAGCGTAGGCTTGCTGCGCCTCATTGCGGTTTGAGGTGGCAATCATGGCCTCAAGCAGAGCCATACGGCGTGCAGGAGTCCATTTGTCCAAAAGACCGGCCTGCTGGGCCGTGAGAATGACAGGCACACTGTGGTAGCCAATCATGCAGTGGGTTTCGTATGC
>DBXQ01000001.1:6765-7707 GCA_002309955.1 Bacteroidales bacterium UBA1208 | reverse complement strand
ATATGGAAACAAAAGAATTGACAAAGGCCGAAGAGCAGGTGATGCAGGCGATTTGGGCCGTCGGACAGGGGTTCGCCAACGAGATTGTGGCGGCAATATCGTCGCGACCGAATGGGAGCAACGATGATTCAGATGCCATTGAGGAACCAAAACCCGCCTATAATACCATCCTTACGATAGTAAGAATATTGGAGAAGAAGGGTTTTGTGGCTCACGAGACCTTCAACAAGTCGAACCGCTATTATCCCATCGTCAGCCGCGAGGAGTACTCGGGACAGATGCTGGGCCGCATGGCGAAGAATTATTTCGGGTCGTCGTTCCGCAGCATGGTGTCGTTTTTGGTCGACAAGAAGGCGGTGACACTCGAGGATCTTGAATCATTAACCAAAGAGTTAGAGAAATGATACGCTATCTGTTTTTTGCCGTTGTAGGCACTGCTTTGTTCTGGGGGCTGTACCGCTTGCTGTTGCGGCGGGAGCATTGCCTGAATGTGAACCGTTTCTTTCTGTTGTCGACTTTGGCGCTGAGTTTGGTGTTGCCGTTGGTGCATCCTCAGGTTTCCGTTGTTGCGCCTTCTGCTGGGTGGGGTGGCGGCTATCTGCTGGAGTTGCCTGCACCTGGACAGTATGTTCCGGTGGACGTTGTGCCGCAGCCAGTGGTTGGGGATAATGTGGCGGTGGCCCGTAGTTTGGACGTGTGGACGGTGTTGGGCGTGATTTATTGGGCTGGGGTAGCGGTGAGTGTGCTTTTTCTGGCAGTGCGTTATGGTGTGTTGTGGCACACGCTGCGCAGGTACACGTATGTCCGTCAGGGGCGTTTTCATGTGGCGGTGACGGACAGCGAGGAACCCTCGTTCTCCTTCTTCCGCTATATTGTCGTGGGTCGCGGTGGCATGAGCGATGCCGAGTTGCAGCAGGTGCTGTGCCACGAACGGTTGCACGC
>DBXQ01000001.1:1506-6717 GCA_002309955.1 Bacteroidales bacterium UBA1208 | reverse complement strand
TGGTTCGACCCGTTTGTGTGGCTGTATGAGCGCGATTTGTGCGAGGTGCATGAGTATCTGGCCGACGAGGCAGTGCTGCGGCAAGGTGATGAGGGGTCGTACAAGCGTTATCTCGCTCTGCTGTATTGTCAAATCTCTGGGATGAAGTATGTCCCGATAGTCAATAGTTTTCATTTTTCAACAATCAAAAAACGTATTACCATGATGAAACAACCTAAATCCCACAAAGGGTGGGTCAAGGCGTTGGCAGCCTTGCCAGTGGCAGCTCTGCTGCTCTTTGCCAATTGTAAGAACCAAGAGCCTGCGCAGGAGCAAGCGGCTATCCCCGACGGCAGGTATGAGGTCTCACCGTTCATCGAAACCTACCGTGACGGACAGCTGGTGGAACGCGAGTTTATGGGGATTATTATTCCTCTTGACTCGGTAGGCGAACACAAGGAGTTTGCCGATTCGGCCGAGGCGGTCCGCTTTAATGTCAATATTCATGAAACGGTGGCGAAGTCAAGCCGTGTGACCGCTATGATGAATCTTGACGACAGCACAGTTAAATGGTACCAGGTGGCATGGAATGATGAGGAGGAGATGTTGGACTGGTTTAACAAGGAGGACAATGGACCTTTCGAACTTGCCGAGTTCCCTGGTGGGTTCGAAGCTATGGGCGCCTATATTGCCAAGTCAATCGTCTATCCCGAGCAGGCCAAGGCCGACGGGGTTGAAGGAAGGGTGTTTGTGCAGTTTATTGTGGAGCCCGACGGCAGCATAGGTGATCTTTATCTATTTCGCGGCATCGGCGGCGGATGCGACGAAGAGGCTATGCGTGTGATTAAAAGCATGCCGAAGTGGAAGCCTGCCACATTCAAGGGCAAGCCTGTGCGGTCGAGATACCAGATTCCTATTAATTTCGTGCTGAAGTAGGGCATGAGACGCTTCGCTGTTGCGATGGCTGTGCTGCTGCTCTGCTGTGCGTGTGCTTCGTCGCGCGCACGGCAGAGTAGGGGCGAAGCCGTGGAGGTGGTACGGGTGCCGGACAAGGTGTTCCGCAACTATTTGCTGGAGCATGGGTTTGTGAAGCCTTACAAAGGGTCGATGCGCAGATTCGGCTTTTGGGTGCCGCGCAGTGAGGTGGTGAAGCGCACGGCAATGGGCAGGGCGTTGCAGTTGCTGAATGTACACGATATGGGCATACAGTCGTTGCAAGGGGTGGAGATGTTCGACAGCCTGGTGGTGCTGATATGTAGCGAGAACCCGTTGGACAGCGTGGACTTGAGCCACTGCCCGAGGCTGAAGCAGTTCAGCGCCATAGAGACTCCGCTAAAACGGATAGACCTGAGCCAATGCCCGCAGCTGAAGCTGGTGGAGGTGAGCTATACGCAATTGCAGCAGCTGGATGTGAGCCACAACCCGTTGCTGGAGGAGATTTACTGCATCTTCTCGCCGGGTATCACGACTATCGACATCAGCCACAATCCCCATCTACAGGTACTATACATTCGTGAGACGCGCGTCCGTGAGGTGGACATATCCGCCAATAAGGCTTTCCGCGAACTGCACGCCCTCGACACTCCATTGGAGACCATCATTGTCACCGCTGACCAGTTGGACAGGGTAAGCGCCTCGTTGGAGGACTCGGTGAAGGTGCATATACTGCCTGAAAAATAGACTGAAGGACTTCTTTTTGTACAATAAAAATGCGGGTGTTACGTTATATAAATAAGAAATAATACAGAATGAGCAACGAAGAACAGAGCGCATACGTACCGCCGTTTACCGTTACAGATGAGATTACCAATCTGGTGGCGGAGATTGCCGAAGCCATAGGGCGCTTGACGGCAGGGGCAGATTATCTGCCTGCCCCTCAGCTCCGGAAAGAGAACAGGATAAAGACTATCCATTCTTCACTTGCCATTGAGAACAATTCACTTTCTCTGGATCAAGTGACCGCTATTATTGGAGGGAAACGAGTGTTGGGTGCACCAAATGAGATAAAGGAGGTTAAGAATGCCATTGAAGCGTATGAGTTGTTGATGGAGTTGAATCCTTATCAGGAGAAAGATTTATTGCGTGCACATGGTTTGATGATGTCTGATTTGGTGCGTGAAAGTGGAAGGTACAGACATGGTGGGGTGGGTGTATTTAGTGGAGACAGATGTGTGCATGTGGCACCACCGGCCAGCAGGGTTCCTGCCCTGATGGGAGAGTTGCTTTCGTGGGTAAAGAATACAAAGGTTCATCCGCTTATCAGTTCGAGCGTGTTTCACTATGAATTTGAATTTATTCATCCTTTTGCTGACGGTAACGGGCGTATGGGGAGGATGTGGCAGACGTTGCTTTTGATGCAGTGGAAACCGATATTTGCATGGATTCCTGTTGAGTCGATTGTAAAGCAGCATCAGCAAGAATATTACAATGTTATAGCCCAAAGCGACCATTTGGCCTCCAGCACTCCTTTTATCACTTTCATGTTGACGTGCTTTAAACTTACTGTAGAGGAGATGATGGAAAGTAACCAGAAAAGTAACCAAAAAAGTAACCAGAAAATCCTGCTGTTGATTCAGCAGAATCCAGCCATTTCCATTCGTGAGCTGCAGGATTTGACGGGGCTTTCTGAAAGCGGGGTGAAAAAGGTCATCCGTCAGTTGAAGACAAATGGCAGATTATTACGCTCGGGTGGAGCGAAGGGCGGCCATTGGGTGGTCGTGGATAATTATTGCTTGAATGTGTTAATGTTTGAGTGAAAAAATACTCAAACAATCAAGCAATCAGACAATCAAACAATCAACAAATCACTCAAACAATCAAGCAATCAAGCAATCAAACAATCATTACAACACCTCTTCGAGGAGCCACATGCGGGTGCTGTTGGAGCCTTTGAGGAGGATGGTGCAACCGGTGGGCGGCGTTTGACGCAGGCTTGTTTTGGCGGCTTCGACGTCGGGGAACCACTGGAGGCGGCTGTATGCGGGGTTGTCAGCAACAAAGCCGAATTCCTCGCCTACGAGGATGGCTTGGATGGGGGAGTCGGCAAGGCGGTCGGCGATGGCTTTGTGTTCGTTGGCACTTTCGGCACCCAGTTCGCGCATGCTGCCGAGGATGGCCATCTTGTTGGGCTTGGGCAGGTCTTCGAGATTGTCGAGTGCCACTTTCATGCTCGACGGGTTGGCGTTATAGCAGTCGAGGAAGAGGGTGTTGCGGTCGGTCTGTTTGTATTGTGAGCGTTTGTTCGAGGGTTCGTATTGCTCGATGGCCTCTTTGATGTCCCACGGCTCCACGCGGAAATGCAGTCCCACGGCCACGGCGGCCATGCAGTTGTCGAAGTTGTAGTTGCCTAATAGGTGGGTGCGGACGTTGTAAACGTTGTCGCCAACCTCGAAGTAGAAATGCAGGTAGGGGTCGCTACCTACAAGCGTGCCACGTACCTGGGCATGGGCGTTGCTGCCGTAGGTGACGGTTTTCAGTCCGCATTGTGCGGTCTGGACTGTGAGGATGTCGTTGTCTGCATTGACGAAGGCGGTGCCCCCTTTGGCGGAGAGGTGGCGGTAGAGCTCGGTCTTGGTCTGGATAACCCCTTCGAAGCTGCCAAAGCCTTCGAGGTGAGCGCGGCCCACGTTGGTGATAAGGCCGAAGTCGGGGTCGGCGATGCGGCAGAGGTCGGCAATCTCGCCGGGGTGGCTGGCCCCCATCTCGATGATGGCAATCTGGGTGTCGGCGGGGATGGCGAGGAGCGTGAGCGGCACGCCGAGGTGGTTGTTGAAGTTGCCGGCGGTGGCGTGGGTGCAGTAGCGTTTGGCCAAGACGGCGTGGACAAGCTCCTTGGTGGTGGTCTTGCCGTTGGTGCCGGTGATGCCTACGAAAGGGATGGAGAGTTGGCGGCGGTGGTGAGCGGCAAGCTGCTGAAGGGTAGTGAGAACGTCTGGCACCACGATGCAGCGGTCGTCGACTTTGTATTGCGGGTCGCTGATGACGCACAACGCGGCACCCTGTTCCAATGCCTGGGGTGCGAAGGCGTTGCCGTCGAAGGTCTCCCCCTTGAATGCAAAGAAAATGCAGCCGGGGGTAATCTGCCGCGAGTCGGTGGTGACCGTGCGGCTCTGAAGATAGGTTTGATATAGTCTTTCTAACATGTCCATTGCTTGATAAGATAAACGGATTGAGTGATAATCCACGTCGTTTTGCCTTGCAAATTTACATAAAATTCATAACATAAACGCAGGCGGGCAAAAAAAAACATATACAACACGAATTATCACGAATTTACCATCAATTGATTTATGGATAATCAATGGCAATTTGTGTTTTCCCCCAAAAGAAAGGCACGAAATTGTACCGAAATAAAGTACAAAATGACAGGAACGGGGCTGTTGACTGGCAGGGAGGATTAGATAAAGATTCATTGTTTGAGAAAAAAGTTGTATATTTGCAGCATAAATAGGACAATATTTATCTGTATAATCAATACGTACAACTATGTAGCAAACAAAAGAAACTAAAGACATAACATAATAGCGATTCGTGCTATTCTTGGACGTCAAATTACCACTTGGTCTCTATGGGACCCCAAATCAAGAATAGGTTACGAAACGCCGAGTATTTCGGCGTGGAATAACTTGTTGGATTAGGGAGGGCGTGGTAACCCTGACGTTCAGGCAATGAAAATGTTCCACGCTTTTTTATGTCCTAATCTAAACAACATTGGCAATGAAAAAACGAATCAAAGAAATTTACAGCCCTCCCGTCATCAAGGTAGTCGAGTTTGTGGTGGAGATGGGGCTTGGCGTATCCACCACTCATTTTGAGTTGGAAACTTGGGATGACGATATGCCGGGCAGCCACTCAAACCCTTTCGAGCGTGACGACTTGTCCGGCAATGGAAACCGCACCACCTCGTATGAGTTGGAACGGTGGTAAATGGAAATTAGTAATCAAGAATTTAAAATTAAGACTTTATGAAGAAAATACATACAACAATGATAGTTGGCCTAATGGCGGGTATGGTGATGCTGGCAGGCTGCAAAAGAGAATACGGCACCGTGACATTGGGTGCCAATATCGACAATGGTAGGGACGCCAAGGTGTACATCGATGACCTGACCCCTTGCTGGCACAACAACGACCTGGTACGGGTGAACAATCAGTCCTGCACCACCAGTGCGGCACTTGGCTCCTCGGCACAGATAACCAACGTGGCGGGGAGCAGCCACTATCGTGCCATCT
>DBXQ01000001.1:0-1453 GCA_002309955.1 Bacteroidales bacterium UBA1208 | reverse complement strand
GAACAAATATATGAGGTGGACAGCCGTGGCGACCAGAAGGTGAAGGTGCCTATGGGGGCATACTCTTCCAGCGAGTCGCTGACGTTCCACAACCTCTGCCCGCTCATCAAGGTGGTGGTCAGCAATCGGATGAATGATGACTTCGTCCTTAGCCGTATTACCGTTACGGCTGCTACCGCCTACCTCAGCGGGTTGTGCAGCGCCAGCGTGACGGGAAGTCCGAACGACCATATCGGTTCGATGGTGACGTCGTCGGCAAGCCACGACGTGTCGTTGGTATTCACTGATGGCAACAGGCCCACCATAGGCCGTGGGGACAGGGACACTTACGTCTATTACATCATAGCGCCAGCGTTTGATGAGGACGCTGTGACCATCACGCTCTATGCCACCTCCGGCCAATATGCCACGTTTGAGAAACGAGCGACACTCCGTCACAACAGATTGGCGGAAGTAAGTCTGACGGTGGAGCAGTGGAATGGAACAGTCCCGCCAGACCCGCCTTCAATTAACGGGGCGCTGCCGGGTGTTTTTTCGGTGAGTGCCACGCAACAGGTGCATTTCTCGCAAGGCAACCTGCAGTACCGGGCAAGTACCAACACTTGGCGGTTTGCCGAGCATCAGTACGACTTTGTGGGCAGTGCTAATAGTAACATCAGTTTTACCTATAGCGGTTGGATAGACCTCTTCGGCTGGGGCACGGGCAACAATCCCACATTGGCCATCACCGATTATACATACTATAGCACTTTCGTTGATTGGGGCAGCAACGCCATCATCAATGGGGGTAACGCAGTCAATCAGTGGCGCACTTTGACACAATCTGAGTGGTACTATCTCCTCTACAGTCGCACGAATGCCTCATCCAAACGAGGAACGGGTAATATCAACGGTGTGGGTGGACTGATAATCCTGCCCGACAGTTGGGCACAGCCTTCGGGGTGTCCTCAGTTCAGTCCGGGTGTTGCTTCGGACTGGTCACACAACAGCTACACTCTTGCCCAGTGGGCGCAGATGGAGTTAGCTGGTGCAGTATTCTTGCCTGCGGCGGGCTACCGCCTCGGCACGGATGTCGGCGATATGGGCAGCAGCGGCCTCTATTGGTCGTCCACGCCCAACGATGAGGACTACGCGTACTACGTGGGCTTCATCGGCCGCTATCTCAACGCGGCGTACAGCGACTATCGCGGCGACGGGTTCTCTGTACGCCCCGTTCAGGATTAAATTATTAATTTTTGTCGGAGGCAGTCTCCGCTGCCTCCATACAACCCAAAGAGAGTCCTTGCCACTGCGGCAGGGACTCTTTTTTTTGTCACTTTTCTTGATGATTGGAAAATAATATGTAATTTTGCATTTTGAAAAAGTCGGTTTTATTCAAGAATGGTTGCGCGCTAACGCCAAATCATTTATCGATATGTGGAATACACTAAACTGCCACCTTTAGAATAATGGA
>DBXQ01000106.1:21697-23702 GCA_002309955.1 Bacteroidales bacterium UBA1208 | reverse complement strand
GGTACGGACGGCTACTTCGGCTATCCTATCACCCCGCAGTCGGAAGTTATGGAAACTCTAATGGCCGAAAAGCCCTGGGAGGAAACCGGTATGGTTGTTCTGCAGGCCGAATCGGAAGTTGCTTCCATTAATATGGTGTACGGCGGTGCCGCCACAGGTAAAAAGGTGGCTACCTCCTCTTCCTCCCCGGGAATCTCGCTGATGCAGGAAGGCCTCACCTATCTTGCTGGTGCTGAAATTCCTTGCTTGATTGTCAACGTAATGCGTGGTGGTCCTGGTCTGGGCACTATTCAGCCTTCGCAGAGCGACTATTTCCAGAGCGTGAAAGGTGGCGGACACGGTGACTATCAACTCTACACCCTTGCCCCTGCCAGCGTGCAAGAGATGTATGACTTCGTTTTCGACGCTTGGGACATTGCTTTCAAATATCGCAACCCTGTGCTCATTCTTTCCGATGGTGCTATCGGACAGTGCATGGAGAAACTCTACACACGCGACTACATCCCCCGTTGGACAGAGGAAGAACGCCGCAAAAACGCTCCTTGGGGCACTTGGGGTAAACCTGCCGACCGTCCCCATAACATCATCACCTCTCTCGAGCTTGAGTCCTCACGCCAAGAAGTGTTCAACCACAAACTGCAGGCCAAGTATGCCGAGATGAAAGAGAAAGAGGTTCGCTACGAAATGCTGAACTGCGAGGATGCCGACTACATCTTTGTTGCTTATGGCTCAAGCAGCCGTATTGCCATGAAAGCTATGCAGATGGCTCGCGAAAAAGGCATCAAGGTCGGTCTTTTCCGTCTCATCACCCTCTTCCCCTTCCCGACCAAACAGTTGGCTGAAGTCGCTAAACACGTAAAGGGTATCCTTTGCGTTGAGATGAGCGCAGGCCAAATGATCGAGGACGTGAAGCTTGCCACCGCTTGCGGCGTGAAGACCGAACATTTCGGCCGTTTCGGCGGTATTATCCCCACCCCGACAGAGGTTCTTGAAGCACTTGAAAACAAAATTATTAAATAAGAAATCAATATGGCAAATACAGATATAGAGGCTCGCAAACAAGAGCTGCTGAACCAAGGTTACACCGAGGTTTACACCAAGACCAAAGTTCTCACCGATGCAGTGATGCACTACTGCCCGGGTTGCGGTCACGGCACCACCCACCGTCTCATTGCCGAGGTTATCGACGAGATGGGCATTCAGGACAAAACCGTCGGCGTGTCGCCCGTCGGATGCTCCGTTCTGGCTTACAACTATTTCGATGTGGACTTCCAAGAGGCTGCCCACGGTCGTGCTCCCGCACTGGCTACCGCTGTCAAGCGTCTGAACCCCGACACTTTCGTGTTCACATACCAGGGCGACGGTGATTTGGCCGCTATCGGCACCGCTGAAACCATCCACGCCTGCAACCGTGGTGAGAACATCACCATGATTTTCGTCAACAACGGTATCTACGGCATNNACCGGTGGCCAGATGGCTCCCACCACTCTCATCGGCATGAAGAGCGCCACTACTCCTTACGGCCGCCGCGTTGACCTTAACGGCTATCCCCTGCGTATCACCGAGCTCATCTCCACCCTGCCCGGCACCTACTACGTGACCCGTCAGAGCGTACAGAACCCCGCCGCCGTGCGCAAAGCCAAAGCCGCTATCCGCAAGGCTTTCGAGAACCAGAAACTGAAGAAAGGACTTAGCTTCGTCGAGATTCTGTCCAACTGCAACAGTGGCTGGAAGATGACCCCCGTACAGGCCAATAAGTGGATGGAAGACAACATGATGCCCAACTACCCCATCGGCGACATCAAAGTTGACGGCAAACTCGTCGAAAACGTCGACGTGAACCGCTTGGCTGTTGACCACCCCTTAACAGTAATGCAATAAGGAAAAACTAAAACTAGTCCACCTAGTTATTAATTCAAACAAAAAATAGACAACAATGACAGAAGAAATCATCATCGCCGGATTCGGTGGACAAGGTGTCCTCTCAATGGGTAAGATTCTTGC
>DBXQ01000106.1:0-21680 GCA_002309955.1 Bacteroidales bacterium UBA1208 | reverse complement strand
AAAGAGGTCAGCTGGATGCCCAGCTACGGCCCCGAGATGCGCGGTGGTACCGCCAACGTCTCCGTCATCATCAGCGACGAGCGCATCAGCTCACCCATCATCAACACTTTCGATACTGCCATCATTCTCAACCAGCAGTCCCTTGACAAGTTTGAGCAAAGCGTGAAGCCTGGTGGCCTACTGATCTATGACCCCAATGGCATCACCCATGAACCCACCCGCAAAGACATCAACATCTACAAGATTGCCGCCACTGCAAAAGCTCAGGAACTCGGCATCAGCAAGGTGTTCAACATGGTCGTCCTTGGTGGCTTCCTGAAACTGAAACCTATCGTGGACAAACAGTACATCCACGAAGGTCTTGAGCACTCCCTGCCCCAGCGTCACTGGAAACTCATCCCCCAGAACGAGGAAGCCATCGAAATCGGCAAGGGTCTCATCGAAGCCGTCCACACTCTCTAAGCATTGGTCTGCGGACCTACAGCCCGCCCCAATACCCTCAAGCCGGAAGTCCCAAAAGGAGCTTCCGGCTTCTATTATATCCTGGTGATCGGCGGCAATTATCACCAAACACAAAGAAACAATGAAAACACTATTACAAATTATTCATCACGGCACTTATGATACCGCAGGCGATACAGGCGCAGCCACCCCTGCCTGATGTTTGAAATAGACATCCTTACTTCAACAACTTCGAGAACGAACTGCACCACCTACCACATCTACCTCTACCCCGACTACATCAATTTGGACATCGCCTCTTACCGTGCTTACCTTTCGGCCACCACGTTGGAGCTCCTGCACACCTGTCCTTCGCCCTGTGATGTCTCTGGGGGGGGGCGATGCCGATAGGCTCATCCTTGCATGGTCGCCCAGTAGCATCGAGAGCGAATGGGAGGTATCGCTTAGAGCCACTGCCATCATTGCCACCACCCCGTCACATACCTTCAGGGGGATTCCGTTTAGCATCTGCTATATTGTCCAGTTCCGATCGGTCTGCGACATCAGCGACACCTCTCTGTCTGTCACTGACTCTTTCCCCAACCAGAGATACCGAGTTACCGCAAGAACCGACTATCCTGTCTTCGGCTCGGTGACAGACAACGACATGTACTACTACGGTGTCATGGCAATACTCACAGCCACACCCAACACAAACTACAACTTCACTGGGTGGAACGACAGTATCGTCTCCAACCCGAGAAACCTGTTTGTGACCGACGACACCACACATTGACTGCCACTTTCACGCAGATTGAGGGCATAGACCCTATGTCAACGGCCAATTGCACTGTCTACCCTAATCCTCCCAAAGTGACTGAATCCAGTGTCCAGACTGAAATCACTGTAGCCGTCACAGGCATCTTGTGCATGATACACATTGCGGTGTTCGATTTGTTTGGATACGAGATGGCGAACGTGAATACTGAGTGTCCGTCCGCCTGTGAAAGCCGTATTGATATAACTGATCTTGCCAGCAGAACCCAACTCGTCCGCATCACCACCGAGGCCAACTTCCCCAGTGGTAAGGAAACTAATTATCCGATAAAGGTTGCAATGTAAGATTCTTTTCGTATCTTTGCAAATTGTTTCATCAATATCATACCGACAATGACCTTACAAGAAGCTATCCTTGCACGGCACTCTGTACGGCAGTACAGCGGCCGTCCCCTTTCCGAGAACCAAGCCAACGTCCTCCGTCAGCAAATAGCCCAAAGCAACGCTGCCAAGAACCTGCATATACAGCTCGTGCAACGCGACACCAAAGCCCTGTCGGGCATCCTCGCCAAGTTCTTACGTTTCAACGGGGCGACAAACTACATTGCCATGGTGGGTCACCAATCCCCCCTGTTGCATGAAAACATCGGCTACGAGGGCGAACGCATTGTCCTCTTGGCTCAGACGCTGGGACTCAATACCTGTTGGGTGGGAGGTTCTTTCTCCCGAAACCGCAACGTACAGATTGACCGCGACGAAATGTACATCGCCGTCATTGCCATCGGCCACGGCCTAAACCAAGGCAGACAACACTCCAGCAAGCCTATTGAGACCTTTGCCGACATCAAAGGTGCGCCCGACTGGTTCCGCCGCGGTGTGGAGTGCGCCATGTTGGCCCCCTCTGCCATGAACCGGCAGGACTTCCATTTTGCCCTCTTGCCCAACAACACCGTGAAGGCTACTGCCAGGCCGGCACCCTTTGCCGGTCTCGACCTCGGCATAGCAAAGTTTCACTTCGAATTGGGTGCAGGCACCGACAACTTCCGCTGGGCATAATCCCGCCTCAACTCTCGCAAAAAGACTCCTGTTGGCTACTGTATGTCTCTTACTTACCTGTCACCAAGCCATTGTGGTTTGGTGATTTATCAAATTGATTTTGCCAAACGGGTTTTTCTTTGTATCTTTGCAGAAAATTTGTGCAATGCAACTAATCTGCGATTATTAACCTTTAAAATCATTAATCCAATGGGCAAAACTTTTGTCTTCATCCTCATCGTGGCGATTATCGTCATCTTCATCCTCCTCATTTCCTACATAAAGGCACCGCCTTCGGTAGCCTATATCGTGTCGGGTCTCAACCGAAAACCCCGCATTTACATCGGTAAGGGAGGTCTGCGTGTCCCCCTCTTCGAGCGACTGGACAAAGTTTTCCTCGGACAGGTGACTGCCGACATCAAGACCAGCCGCTCCGTCCCCACCAACGACTTCATCAATGTCAATGTCGATGCCGTTGCCAAAATCCAAGTCATCCCTGACATTGAGGGGGTACGCCTTGCCGCCAAGAACTTCCTTAACATGAACGGTGCTGAAATTTCCAAACAGGTGCAGGACTCTTTGGAAGGCAACATGCGTGAAGTCATCGGCAGCCTTTCTCTGCGCGACATCAACATTAACCGCGACAAGTTCTCCGATGAAATCATGAACAAGGCTCAGAAAGACATGGAAGCCCTTGGCCTGCGCATCATTTCCTGCAACATCCAAAACGTCACCGACGAGAAAAACCTGATTGAAGACCTCGGTGCCGACAACACCTGGACCATCCGCAAGCAAGCCAAAATCAACAAAGCCAACGCCGAGCGCGACATTGCCAAAGCCGAAGCCGAGGCTCTTCGCGAAGCCAATGACGCTCAAGTTGACTCACAGACCCAGATAGCCATACGCCAAAACGAGCTCTCTGTCAAGCGTAGCGAACTCACCATCATCGAGCAAACCAAAAAAGCTGATGCCGATGCCGCCTATGAAATCCAGCGTCAAGAGCAGCAAAAAACCATCAATACAAAAACCGTCGATGCCCAGATTGAGCAAACCATGCGCGAGCAAGTCCTCACTGCCGAGCGCGTCAAAATCCGCGAGAACGAACTGCAGGCCCAAGTGATGAAACAATCTGATGCCGACAAATACAAGATTGAACTGCGTGCCGCCGCCGATCTGGAGCAGAGCAAACGCGAGGCCGAAGCCGAAGCCTACAGAGCAGAACAGGAGGCTCGCGCACAAATAGCACGTGCCGAAGCAAAAAAACAATCCATGATGCTCGAGGCCGAAGGTATCAAGGCCACAGGTGAAGCCGAAGCTTATAAAATACAATGTGCCGGAGAAGCCGAGGCCATTGCCATACAAAAGAAAGGTCTTGCCGAAGCCGAAGCCATGCAGAAAAAAGCCGAAGCCTACGAACGCTACGGCCAAGCCGCTATCCTTGACATGATGGTAAAGATAATCCCCGAAGTGGCAGGCTCCGTCTCGCAGCCCATCAGTGCCATCAAGAACATGAACGTCTATGGCACCTCAGGCTCCGATGCTGCCTCCGTCTCCGGTATTGTCCCCTCTGTTATCAAGCAGTCTTTCGATGTCATTGAAAGTGCCACTGGGGTAAACATGACCGACATCGTCCGCGCCAACACCATCGAAGCCAAAACCACGCGCAACGTCAACCTTGATGCCGATGCCCGAGTCAATAAAAAAGCCGACACCCCTGCGGACAAATAATCATACCATTGTCCCTAAAAATCCCCTTATTCTGCTGGCAACCCTGTGTCTCACACTGCAGGGTTGTCAGTCTTTTATTGGCATGCTTGTAGCCTTGCTGAGTCTCGACACCGCCACTGCAGTCTTCCACAACCCATACCAGCCCGTGCAGGTACTTTACTTCAACGCGACTCCCTCGCCTCGTGGCTCGTGCAATGTTATGCCACCAAACCCTGCAGTTTCAAAGTCAACTATAATCATGATGGCCATTTCGACCGTGTCCTACCCCCTCCCCTTCGACCACATCAGGATTGTCCACTACCGAGCCGTCTACCCTATTCTGCAACCCGCCATTCGCTACACCGTCCATATCGTCTACACCAACATGATGTGTCGCGCCTCACATCGCTCCATCGAAGCGGTGACCCATGGCTTTGTCCACCACGAAAACGAATACACCGTCCTCATCAACACCAACCCTTGGTGGGTATATCTCCACAACCAACACCTCCCCTTTCCACCAAGCCCACATCGAATGACACATCTCTTCACTACATCGTCGAAAAAAATTCATAACTCAAAAAAAAATTGTAACTTTGTATTTTAATATTCAGTTGTAATATTAGTATAACAAATTATCAAACAAGAAACTATGTGTGGAATAGTAGGATACATTGGGGATCAAAACGCCTATCCCATCTTAATTAAAGGCCTCCATCGTTTGGAATATCGCGGCTACGACAGTGCCGGCATCTCCCTCATCAACAATAAAGGCGAACTGAACGTCTATAAAGCCAAAGGCAAAGTCGTCGCCCTCGAAAAAAGTGTCGAAGACAAAGACATCAGTGGCACCATCGGCATTGCCCATACCCGCTGGGCCACCCACGGCGAACCTAACGCCACCAATGCTCACCCTCATTTCTCCCAATCCAAAAACCTCTCGCTCGTCCACAACGGCATCATCGAGAACTACAAACCTCTTCGCACCGAGTTAGAGAACAACGGCATGACATTCTGTAGCGAAACCGATACCGAGGTACTGGTTCAGTTGGTTGAATACATGATGAACTCCCACAAATGCGACCTCTACACTGCCGTACAATTGGCTCTAAAGAACGTTGTAGGTGCCTATGCCATCGCTATTCTCGAAAAAAACCATCCCGACCAGATAGTCTGCGCCCGCAAAGGCAGTCCCCTTATCATTGGTGTCGGTAAAGACAAGACCTCTGGCCGACCCGAATTCTATATCGGTTCTGATGCAACCCCCATCATTGAATACACCAATCAGGTCATCTACCTCAACGATGAGGAAATCGCCATCATGGATCGCACCGGCCGTCTCGATATCACCAACCTCAGCAATGTCAAACAAACTCCCCAGCTGGTCACCCTCCAAATGAATCTTGACCAATTGGAAAAAGGCGGATACCCCCATTTCATGCTTAAAGAAATATGGGAACAGCCCAATGCTCTCCGCACCTGCATACGTGGCCGTCTCAACACGGCCGACAAAGATGTACTTCTCAGCGGCATCATCGACCATAAAGAAAAGTTCATCAACTGCAAACGAATCATTATCTGTGCCTGTGGTACGTCGTGGCACTCGGCTCTCATCGGCAAATACTTCATCGAAGAAGCCTGCCAGATACCTGTCGAGGTTGAATACGCCTCCGAATTCCGTTACCGCAACCCCGTCATCCGACCCGACGACATCGTCATAGCCGTTTCCCAATCGGGTGAAACTGCCGACACCCTTGCCGCCATCCAACTGGCCAAGGAACACGGTGCCTTCCTTTACGGCATCTGCAACGTCATTGGTTCCTCCATCCCCCGTGCCACCGACAGCGGTACATACCTGCACGTCGGTCCCGAAATCGGCGTAGCCTCCACCAAAGCATTCACTGGACAAGTCATCACCCTCTGTCTCCTGGGGTTGGCCATCGCCAAAGAAAAGAAGACCCTGTCCGACGACATGTTCCACATGCTCGTAGACGAACTCCAGCAAATCCCCGACAAAATGCAGTGGACCCTCGAACACAACAAAAACATAGACCAGTTCGCCCAGATGTTCACCTACTGCAAAAACTTCATCTACCTCGGCCGTGGCTACAACTACCCCGTCGCCCTCGAAGGAGCCCTCAAATTGAAAGAAATATCCTATATCCATGCCGAAGGTTATCCCGCTGCCGAAATGAAACACGGCCCCATTGCCCTCATCGACGAAGAAATGCCTGTTGTTGTCATCGCCCCCAAACATGGCATGTACGAAAAAGTCGTCAGTAACATCCAGGAAATCAAATCTCGTAAAGGCAAAATTATCTCCGTGGTCACAGAAAACGACACCGTGGTCAGAAACATGAGTGACTATAGTTTCGTCATTCCCGACACCCGCGACTGCTTTGTCCCGCTCCTTGCCGTCATCCCGTTGCAGCTCCTCTCCTACTACGTCGCTATTGCCAAGGGCCGCAATGTCGACCAGCCTCGCAACCTGGCCAAGAGCGTTACCGTAGAATAACATAAGCTGAAAAGTAAAAGCAAAAAACTAAAAAGAAATCCCAACTTTTAGTTTTCTCTTTCCTACTTTCCCCATTATGTCCTCCATACCCGACCCCGACCAACAGGAAATCATCAACCTTGATCGGGGTCGGCATTTGGTTTTAGCACCTCCCGGTTGCGGCAAAACATTCATCCTTTCGCAACGTGTCATCCATGCCCACGCCCACGGGGTTGAATACAGCGACATGCTTTGCCTAACCTTCACCAACCGTGCCAGCCGTGCTATGCGTGAGCGCATCAGTCTCCACACCCACAACCCCGTACCCCCTGACCTCTTCGTGGGCAACGTCCATCGTTTTTGCTCCAACTACCTTTTCGACCAAAAGAAAATTCCTCAAAACAGTGCTGTAATCGACGACCTCGACTCCGAAAGCATCATCTCCCATCTGGCACACCTCGACCCCACCGAAGACCATTCCCGCTACACCTCCGACATCGTCAACCTTCAACACGCCCTCAGTCAACAAGCTGCTGGCATACCCCACAAACTCATTGTCCACGCCGAACTCCTCGACCAACTCGACGACCCGCACTGGCAACGCAAAGCACAGATAGCCAAACTCTATGCCGAATACAAAGAGACCGACAACCTCCTTGACTTCGAGGATCTCCTTGAGAAAGCATACCTTTTCGCCCTCCACGACCCCGACCACCGACGCTACAGTTGGATTCAGATAGACGAAGTGCAAGACCTCAATTTCCTCCAGCTGGCCATTATCGACCTCTTCTCCATCCCCCAGGCCACCACCGTCTTTCTGGGAGACGAGCAACAAGCCATCTTCTCGTTCGTTGGAGCCAAACTCGAAGCGCTCGAAGAACTCAAACGCCTCTGCCACCCCAACCTCCACCATCTGGGTCGCAACCACCGCTCACCTAAATACCTACTCGACATTTTCAATCTCTATGCCACTTCGCAGTTAGGCATAGCACCCGACCTGCTCCCCACCACCACCGACACCTCCCACCCACAGCCCTACGACTGCTGCACCTTCCGCGCATGCTACCACGACCTTTCCCACCTCTATCACAAAGAAACGCAACAGTGCCAGTTCGACGGAACTCCATGCACCCTCTGCCAGCGTTCCATAGTCAGTGAGTATCGTCTGGCCGTGGCTCTTGCCAAAAGATACGCTGACATGGAACCCAACGGCCGTGTAGCTATTATCGTCCCTACCAATGCCAATGCCGACCGTCTGAGCCTTGAATTCGGCGAGACACCCCATTTCAAAATCTCCGGCCGCGACCTCTTCTCCACCCCCACCGTCCAATTGCTCTTCTCCCATCTCAACGTCATCAGCAACGAAACCTGCTTCATTGCCTGGGCACGGCTTTTCCACCTCCTTGGCATCATACCCGAATATGCCGCTTCCCGCAATCTGATGCGCCAGCTGCGCAGTCTCGCCATCTCTCCCACCGACCTCCTCATCTACCAGGGCACCTCCTATCTCCAACACTTCGTCCAAGTCATCGACTCTGAAGAGGTGGTACTCTTTGACACTGAAACCACTGGACTCGACATCTTCCACGACGACATCATACAAATTGCCGCCATCAAAGTAAAACAAGGACACTATGTTGAAGGCTCCGACTTCAACATCATCATAGAAACCACCAAAGAGATACCCCCTTACGTAGGCGGACATGACAACCCCATGCTATCTGTCTACCTCAACAGCGAACGCCTCAGCCGCCGCGAAGGTCTCACCCGTTTCCTCAACTACTGCCATGGCCACGTACTTATCGGCCACAACGTCGAATTCGACTACAACATTCTCAACCACAATATACGACGCACCCTCGGCTCGGGGCTGGGTCACCGCCAACGGTTCGACACTCTCAAACTGGCCCGTTTGGTCGAACCCCGCCTGCGCGTCTACAAACTCGAAAGACTCCTCGAAACCCTCCATCTCGAAGGCACCAATTCCCACAACGCCATCGACGATGTCATGGCCACCCTCTCCCTCCTCACCTATTGCCGCCACAAAGCCGATTCCTACCTGCACCTACAAAAACAACTGCTCGGCACTCCCGACATGAAACGACTCTCCCTACGCTTCCAAGAAACCTACCACGACCTTTTCCTCCACAGCAGTCAACGGCTCTACGACACTCCTTCCAACACTCCATCAACCAGTGGATTGCCTGCCATAGTCGACGAACTGCAATACCTCTACCATCATTTGCTGTCACGCAACGCCATCGAGCCCCTGCCTAAATGGCCTCTTATCATCGATTTCCTGGCAACCGACATGGTCGACACCACCCTTGCACCCACCTTCAGAGAACAACTTGACCGCTACCTCACCGAAATAAACACCGCACGCGAGTCCGACCTATGCGATAGCTACAGCATGCTACACCACAGCAACGAGCGTTTCTTCATCGCCACAGCCCATAAGGCCAAAGGCCTCGAATTCGACAGCGTCATTGTGTTCAATGCCACCGAGGGTGCCTATCCCTATTTCTACAACATCAAAAACAACGACCAATACCATATCCGCGAAGACGCTCGCCGCTTCTATGTATCCATATCGCGTGCCCGCAAACATCTTTGTTTCACCTACTCCGGCATAAGCGGCAACGGCATGGTTTCACGACCAACCCCTTTCCTCCAACCCATCCTTCACATCCTCACCCACTTCGCTTTCAATCCTCAATCGGGCAAAATCGAAAAAATAGACATTTAGTCCACGTCCTTCCATCTCTCGTTTTACCTCATTTCCTCCTTCGTTCTTCCTCCACCGAAGAAGATCTGATAGTATAAGAAAGGATGAAATGACAAAAAGGAGTGCAAGAGGGATAGCAGCAGAAATTGACAAATTACCGCAAACGCCCAGTGGTGAAATACCAGAGTTGCAACAATGTTTGGGTACGCTGCAAACGCAAGGGGTCGGAAGGATAGGCAGCATCCTGTTCGGAGAGAGACACACAATCATAGTCCGTCACCCCTGTAGTGTCAATATAAAAAAGCCCATTCTTATATGCATTGACGGCAAAGGGGTTGCAATAGTCCGGAGCCAGTACATTGCGGCTAAACGTGAAATGCGACACATCCATCCGAAGCTGAGCCAGCAGCGTGGCCGCAAGGTCTGACTGGTTCATCAACTGGTCAAAACATCGCGGCTGCTTCACCGCACCTCCCACCCAAAGGACAGGGATTCGCGCAGACAGGTGTTTACCGTCGCGCGGCAACCCATTGACCGGTACGCCATGGTCAGCTACTATGATTACTAACAGATTATTCCACTCCGGAGTCTGGCTCAAACTGTCAAGCCACGTACCGAGACAGATATCTGTATAGGCAAAAGCATTGCAGCGCGGGTCTGACAAACGTTGTGTGGGCACATCCCAGGGTTCATGGCTGCTAAGGGTGAGCAGGGTTGTGAACATCGGGCTATGTGAATCAAGAGGTGTGCGCCCAAACAGTTCCTCGTCGGCCACGCCCCAGTTTGCCAACACCTGCGCACCAGAATAGTACTCGCGGCCTTCAACCCTTGCATAACCTGATTCGGAAAGATGTCCGCGCATATTAGTGAAATCGATATCGCCGCCGTAGAAGAACGAAGTGGTGTAGCCTGCCTGTTGCAACGAACGAGCTACAGAGGGCAGTTTACGTCCCATGTCGGCCTTTTTCATCAGCGATGTGGTGGGCAGTCCCGGCCATCCGTTAACGATTGATACAAGTCCTCTGTCAGTTCGGAAACTGTTGGCATAGCAGTTGGAGAAGAAGACCCCTTGGCGACACCATCGGCAGAAATTAGTGCCTACGCTGTCGTTGAGTATCATCTCGCTCCCTGCGCCTTCCCATATTACAAGCAGAATGTCTGGTCTGTCGGTGTTGAGCAACGTATCTACGACAGCGTTGCTGTGCGGGTAAAGGTCTGCTGCCTGCTCTGCAAGACGCTCGTTGTCATAATAATGAAACTGTGAAGCAAGGTCTTCCGTTTTGAAAAGCGAGTGGGTAACATTGAAAAGGGGATTGATGGCGGAATGGTTGAGGAAAGGTATCGACGAAAAATAGGCGTAGCTGACATTGGCGGTAGACTCGCTGAGACCGCCACGAATTCCCACAAACTGCAACGCCACCACAACAAGCATCACCACCGAGGAGGCAGGATGTACGCGGTCGAATCTTGGGGGTGTGGCATGCCGCAGCCGACGAAGATAATGGAACACTATCAGACCGATAAGCAACGCTCCCACCAGTATGGCAACAAGCGTGACACTGGCCAGCATTTCCTTGGGATTGGCGACATACATTAAGTCGGCGGCATCCACCTTGGCTCCCCAAAAACGGTACAGCACCGTGTCGGCGGCAAAAGCCAGAGCCATCAGCGGTGCCACGATGGCATAGTAAACTGTAAGCACCCGTTTGACAGGTATCCGCCACCAGAAAAAGGAAATAACAACGACCAATACCGGGACAATCATCAGGTAGCAGGCAGTGACCGAGTCAAGACGTAATCCGTGGAGCAAAACGCCCAGCCAACCTCTCACCGTGGTGCCGCCAGCGGACGGGAAATTGAAAAGCATGAAGACCAGCTTTTGAGTGACAAAAATAAGCAAAAGCGTCACATAAAGGCGGAGCAAAAAAAGGAGACGTTTAAGCATAACAATAGTATAACCTAAAAAGCCATTATTTATTGCACATGGGGAAGAAAAACTTAATGTTGATAACTTTTTCTTTAAAAAAAGTGTTTGTTTAAAATAAAGTTGTTATACTTGCACAAAAATTAACCCTTATGAATACTCACAGAACTCGAAAGAAAAACTTGATAGTCAGCTACAAGAACCTATCTGAGCAACTCAAAGAATTGTTCATGGAGCGTTATCCTGACGGATACAAAGAGCATATCCAACGATTTGAGAAGCCCAATGGAGAGATTATTTTCGTCGTACCGATGGAAACGGACGATACCGTATACATGATAAAGTTCGATGTGAAAATCGACACTACCTATACTGACGACGACTCGGAAAAAGACTATTTCGACGAAGAAGTGGAGAAAGCTGAGACCCAATTCGCCCCCATACAGGAAGCCCTGGAGAAAGAAGAGGAAGACCCCACCCATCGCGAACGCGTGGTGCGGCACGGCTCGTACGACGACACTATGGAGAACGGCAAGAAAAGAACCGTCGAACACGGCTCTCTGGGTGCTCTTGGCGCCGAACTGCAGGAAGCTTTTAGCGACGATAATGACGACGAAGAGTATGACGACTATGACGACAAGGACGAACGTGACAGCACCGACCCCGATGATGACTACGAACCCACCGACGAGGAATTGATGGATGTGGACAGTGAAGTCTTTGCCAACGCCGAAATACCGCCCGAAGAACTAGCCCGCATGGCAGCCGAAGAATTGGTGGCAAACGAGAAGACCGCCCAACAGGCAGCCGACCCTCAATCCAAACGCCCCGGAAGACCCAGCAAAGAGACGACCGCATCTGCCGATACCCCATCTTCAACCCCTAAGAAGAAGGGGCGTCCACGCATCAAAAGAGATTAATGCACTTTTACCTGACTGTTTGCATATAGAAAGCAAAGCCTATCTCATTGAGAGGGCTTTGTTTTTTTATGGCATGTATTAACATGCAAGAGCTATTTCTCGTAAAAGTGCATCTCGGTCAGGTACTGGTATACGGGCTCAGGCAATAGATAGCGGACATCGTGCCCTTGACGGATTTGCTCGCGGATATAGGTCGACGAGATATCTATTTGCGGCACATCAACCATGGTTACATTCGGATGCGAAGCCAGTTTGCAGTCATTGTGGCCAGGACGGGGATAGACATATATTTGGTAGTGTTCAAGAATAAACTCCCAATTGCGCCAACGTTCAAAAGTCTCAAGATTGTCGGAACCCATGATGAGGCAGAACTGTTTGTCGCGATATTTGTCACCGAGATGGGCAAGGGTCAGCACTGTGTATGACGGGATAGGCAGATGGAACTCCACATCGCTGGCACGCATACGGTAGTTGTCATGGACGGCAAGGCGAACCATTTCGAGCCGCTGTTGATCGGCGAGGAGTGTTTTGCGCTCCTTGAGAGGATTCTGGGGCGAAACAACATACCACACCTCGTCAAGGTCGCAATGGGCAAGCATGGCGTTCCCGATAATAAGATGACCGATATGTATGGGATTGAATGAACCGAAGAAAAGACCTATTTTGCGCATATGGTGATGATTTATTTGTTCTGTTACAGAAAAAGGGGCGGTTTGCAATCCCTCCCCTTTTGTTATTTCAATTTTGCCAAGCGGCAATCAATAGTATTTGTAACGGCTGATAACCTGTATATGACGCAGCTTGTTGCCTTTGAATGTATATATTTCACCCACTTCAGCGGCTCCGGCAATTACTTTAAGCACATTCATGTCGGCAGTATAGGACTTGGGATAGCTTTTGAAAACGGTTTTAAACACTTCCTCTTTCGACATACCTACCCGGATACCATTGTCAAGCACCACAGCCGTGTCGGTAATCTTGGCATAAATCATTTCAAGTTTATCGGTCCAAATGCTGCGATAGAAATTGATATTAGAGCCATCAAGCCGTTTGAGGGTGTTGACGGCAACAGTCATGGTGTCGTAAAAGGTCTTGTAACCGCTTTCACGATACCAAAGGAGTTGGTTGTTTGTGATGAACTGCTCAACGTTGCTCCATTTTCCGAAAGGATAGATGGGATAGTCGGCCAAAGAAAAGACTGTCATGGTGTCGGCATAGACTTTCACGTCTTTGACTTGATATTCGGGACGGGCATAAGCGAGCATCCGTACTGCTTTGGCACGAGAACTAACACGTTGTGCATTAACAGAAAACGATGCAATAAGCAGGGCTGCAATCAGGATAGATTTCTTCATAAGTCTTAATACATTTCGCAATGCAAAAATACACTTTTTTTGCTACATAACGAAAAAAAAGTTGTTTTATTGCATCTTCCTTAGAAGCTGTTTAAATTTGATTGATGAATTTTAGACGAGCAGTTTTTTCACCTTTCCGATGGAGCAATGGGGTTCCATTGTGACTGAGGAAAGGTGGAGAATATGCCGTTCAGGTTCTTTAAGAAAAACATTGAATTAAATTTTAAACAGCTTCTTATAGACTATCGGAGTATCAGCTGTCGTGTGGCAAGACCATGGGTTGTCTGCAAACGAACCATGTAAATTCCTGCGGAGAGGTGTGCGAGGTCAAGACGTACCTGTTGTTCGCCCCCGACAGGAAGGCTGTAGAGACAGCGTCCCATGGCATCAATAACCGACACACTGCTGACAGGTGCATCTGCTTCAAGGACCACAAGTCCTGTGGCAGGATTGGGGAAAAGGCGCATCTGCACTCTTTCGGACACTTCGCCTATGCCGACAGCCTTGTCGAGATAATCGCTTATTGCGGCATTCAGCACCTTGCAATTGTTGATGTTGGAGGGGTCGTAATTGTAAACGATAGCCACTACCTTGCAGTTTTTATAGACATACTCGTCGGGAAGGGTGTAGCTGAGTGTACAGGTGAAGGAGCCATCCTCCACTGTGAGAGGCGTACCCCAAAGAGGAGTAAGGGTATCGCGCACTGCGCCAAAGTGCCAATAATCAACGTAGGATCCAACACCGTAATCGGATTGGCGCATAAAGATGCTATCCTCGATGAGGAGAATCTGTAGGCGGGTATCAGGACCGTAGACCGCATCAGAGAAGCGGACTTTCACTGTGCAGTCAAGAGCATGCGAGGCGGGATTGTATACCACTTCGGGCGTCTGTACCTTGCAGTAGGTCTTAACTTCTTGGGCTTCGCTGAGGTGGCCACGAATACTCGACACCACACCCACATTCATAACAGGCCCCGGGTTGGAGGCATCGAAGCGTGTTCGATCAACCATCATGGCTGGGGCAAAGGTGTTGCCGCCATAGAAACAGGTCATGGCTTCGGCAATATCGTTGGTCAGTGCATCCGTTCCGAAACCGGCATGGTAACGAATCCATATCAGATTCGTCAATCCTGAAGTGGCTGTCGCCAACCGGTCGGCACCGGCAGGGCAGTAGCCGCAGTGTGCCGTGGTGAATTGCTCAAGAAGAATTTTGCGGGTGAATGACTGCGGATCATTTTGCGCAGCAATAAAATGTGATACACCCATGATCATAACAAACAATGTCAATGTGGCCTTTTTCATAATGTAATCTTTTTACTTTTGAAATGCAAAAATACATCTTTTTTTATATTATTAACACTGCTTTTTGAAAAAAAACGCTTTTATCGGTAAAAAAGGTTGTTATTCGATGAAAAATGTGTATCTTTGCACGTTTAAAACAACAAGGAAAATAATTAAAATAATTCATTAATTCACTCATTATCAAAGCCGATGGGTCTAATGGCTAATAACAAGACAAAGTATCAATGAAAAAAATCTTATTAGTAGCGCTCGCTATGCTGATGTGCAGTGTATCGTTTGCACAGTTCTCCACACAGCGTGTGTGCCGCGAGGCTGTTGCCACTAAGGGCATCAACGATTTGCCCAACTGGACACAGATTGGCACTCTGTACAACCTCACCGACATTCACGGCAACACCATTAACCTTGCCGACACTCTGGCTGCTGGCAAAGCTGTTGTAATCGACTACTCGGCTGTGTGGTGCTCCTGGTGCTGGGTGATGCACACCAATGGCATTCTCGATGCCATCCACGAACAACTGGGCGACGATGTCTGCGTTCTGTGGATTGAGGCTGATCCCTCCACGGGTTCTTCTGGCATTACCGCTCCCGGTGGTGCTGACGCTTCTCAGGGCGACTGGACCAATGGTGGCACTGTTCCCTACCCCATTGTCGACGATGCCAACGCTGCCAGCTTTATTGGCAATAACATTGCCGGTTATCCCACCGTTGTATTCATCTCCCCCTCCGGTTACTGGTGTGATGTATATGGCACAAACTGGGGTTTCGGTCCTTACGATGCTTCCCAAGCTGTCGCCGCTATCAGGGCACTGCTTTCCAGCTATCCCCAAGCCGGTACAGCCCCCATTGTTGAAATCAATGGCTTCACTGGTGCTTTGATTAACAGCACTGCCACTTTCTCTGCCAACATCGTCAGTGTTGACCCCGTCACCGATATCACTTGGACTTTCTCCAACGGCAACCCCGCTACCGCTACTGGCCAGACTGCCGCCACCACTTGGTCTACCATTGGCAATGAAATCGTCACCGTATCGGTTACCAACACTACTGGCACCACCACTGCCACACTTAATGTCAACGTCTTCGACTACAGCTGGGGCAATGAGATGGATTATCCCGGCAACGGAGCCATGTCAAGCGCTCTCGGTGGTCAGAGCGGAATCACCTGGGGTGTTAAATATCCCGCTGCCTTACTCTCTGGACGCAATTATGTTGAAAGTGTGAAGGTCTATTCCGGCAACAACGGTCACTTGACACTTACTATTTATGAGTCTAATGCCGAGTCTCCCAGCAACAACGATATGGTTTATCAATTCACCTATCCTGTCACTGCTGTCGATAACTATGTCACCCTTCCTCTTTACGACCGCGTTGCCATTGACGCTACCAAAGACCTCTGGGTCACTTTCTCCTGCAACGACATTTCCTATCCTGCCGCTTGGACTTCTTACAACGGAGACCCGAACACCGACATGATTTACTTTAGCTCGGGATGGCAATTCTTAGGTGCCTCCTATCCCGACTATATCGGTACTTGGATGATCAAGACTGTCACCAGTGCTACCGCTCCCGCTATGAACATCGCCATCAACGGCCCTGCCGAGGGTCAAGGTAACGAGACCATCAACTTCACTGCCATTGGCCCCGCTGCTGCTACCTACAGCTGGAGCTTCGACGGCGGCAATCCCGCTGATGCTTCTGGCATGACCGCCTCTACCGTTTTCACATCCGCTGGCAACCACACTGTTACTTTGACTGCCGCCCTCGATGGTGAGACTGCCACCGCTACCCACACCATCAGCATCGTCATCTGCGAAACCCAGAACCTCCCCTGGAACTGCGGTTTCGAAACTAACGACGATCTCGGTTGCTGGAAGTTCATCGATCAGGACGGCGACGGTTGGGGTTGGATGAAACCCTCTGAGCTATTCCCACAGCCCCTGTTCCACAACGGTGCCGACTGCATGGGCTCTGCCTCATTTATCAATCCTAACATGGGTGGTCCTGGTGCCTTGAGTCCCGACAACTGGTTGATTACTCCTCAAATCGCTATCCCCGCCGAAGGTGCTACCATTTCCTGGTACGTCTCTGCCGTTGACGCAGGCTACTATCAAGAATACTACAGCGTTCTCGTTTCCACCACTGGCAGCAATCCTACCGACTTCACCAACACTGTCTTCGCTGGTACTATCGACAACGCCGACTGGGTCAAGAAGAGCCGCAGCCTTGCCGGTTTTGCCGGTCAGACCATCCGCATCGCTTTCCGTCATCACAACATCTACGACATGTACTGGATGCTCATTGACGACATCAGCATTACCGCTGGCAACACCGCTTCCATCGACGAGGTGAACGACATCAACGTTGCCCTCTATCCCAACCCCGTCAGCAGCAAGCTGAACATCGTCGCCGAAGGCGTTGAAGAAGTCAACGTCCTCGACATCAACGGCCGCAATGTGATGACCCTGCAGAACACCAACACCATCGACATGAGCAACCTTGCCAACGGTGTTTACTTCGTTCGCGTCATCACCGCCAACGGTGTTTCCACTCAGAAGATTGTCAAGAAATAATCTTTCTAAACCCTGATAAAAAGAGCCCGCCCAGAAACGGGCTCTTTTTCTATATCCCATAAAGCATGAACTACGCAGCCACCATCGCCGAGCAGCTCAACCTCGGTGTCCGCCAAGTGGAGAAAACCATCGAACTCTTGGAACAAGGAGCAACCGTCCCTTTTATTGCCCGCTACAGGAAAGAGATGACGGGAAGCCTGAACGAAGTGCAGATTACCGCCATCCGCGACCTCCTCATCAAACTGAAAGAACTGGACAAACGACGCGAAGCCATCCTGTCATCCATCAATGAGCAAGGCAAACTGACCCCCGAACTGGAGAAACAGATTGCCGCAGCCACAACCATGACAGAACTCGAAGACCTCTATCTCCCCTTCAAACCCAAGCGCCGCACCCGCGCCACCATGGCCATCGAGCGAGGGCTTGAACCTTTAGCCAACGAATTACAGAAACAATATTCGTGCAACATCGAGCATCTGGCCTCCCGCTATTTGAACCCTGACAAAGAGGTGAACACCATTGAAGAAGCCTTGGCAGGAGCCCGCGACATCATAGCCGAACGTGTAAGCGAAAACCAACAGGCACGAAACCATGTGCGCGGACTTTTCCGGCGCAGTGCCATGCTCAGTTCAAAAGTGGTCAAAAACAAAGAAGACGAAGCCGGCAAATACGAGTCATGGTTTGACTGGAAAGAAAACGCCATGCGTGCACCTTCCCACCGCATCCTGGCTTTGTTCAGAGGCGAAGAGGAGGGCATGCTACGTGTGCACGTGCTACCCGACAACGACGAACCCGCCTACCAGACTTTAGAGCGCCAGTTTGTTTGCGGCCGCTACGAATCGTCCGACCAGGTGCGTATGGCCGTCCACGACGGATACAAACGGTTACTACAGCCCTCCATCGAGACAGAGTTTTACAATCTCCTCAAAGAGAAAGCCGACAAAGAGGCCATCAGGGTGTTTGCCGAAAACCTTCGTCAGCTCCTCCTCGCCTCCCCCCTTGGGCAGAAGCGCATCCTGGCCATCGACCCCGGCTTCCGTACAGGCTGCAAAACCGTATGCCTCGACGCCCAAGGCCAGCTGCTCCACAACGAAACCATCTACCCCTTCTCCTCCGTACGCGAAGAGCGGGCAGCCATCGCCAAACTGGAAGCCCTTGTCGAAGCCTTCCGCATCGAAGCCATCGCCATTGGCAACGGCACTGCCGGTCGCGAGACAGAAGAAATAGTGAAAAGATGCCGTTTCAAGTCCAAAGTCATTGCCGTCATGGTCAGTGAAAACGGAGCCTCGGTCTACAGCGCTTCCGAGGTGGCTCGTCGTGAGTTCCCCGACTACGATGTGACCGTTCGCGGTGCCGTCAGCATCGGTCGTCGCCTTATGGACCCCCTCAGCGAATTGGTGAAAATCGACCCGAAAAGCATCGGTGTGGGGCAATACCAGCACGACGTGAACCAAACCCTTTTACAGGAAAGCCTGAATGATGTGGTTGTCAGTTGTGTCAACAGCGTAGGTGTCGAGCTGAACACCGCCAGCCGCGAACTGCTAAGCTACGTCAGCGGCATTGGTCCCTCTCTGGCCGAGAAGATTGTCGACTACCGCAACCGACAAGGAGCTTTCCAGTCCCGGCAAGAGTTGAAGAATGTTGAGCGTCTGGGCGATAAAGCATTCGAACAATGTGCAGGATTCCTCCGCGTAAGAGAAAGCGCCAATCCTCTTGACCACAGTGCTGTCCATCCCGAACGCTATGCTTTGGTCGAGAAAATGGCCACCGACCACGGAACCTCTGTCCAACAACTGATGACCGACAAAAGCCTTCGCGATAAGATTGACATCAACAAATATGTCTCAGCCGACTGCGGACTGCCCACCCTCAAAGACATCATGAAGGAGTTGGACAAGCCCGGACTTGACCCCCGTGCCCGTTTCGAAGTGTTCGAGTTCGACAAGAACGTGACCCGCATCGAAGACGTAAAAGAAGGCATGGAACTGCCCGGCATCGTCACCAATATCACAGCCTTCGGCGCCTTTGTTGACATCGGAGTCCATCAAGACGGATTAGTCCACATCAGCCAACTGGCCAACCGCCGTATCAACGACCCCTCCGAAGTTGTCCACCTCCACCAGCATGTGCGCGTCAAAGTGCTTGAAGTCGACCTTCGCAGACGACGCATTTCGCTCACCATGAAAGGACTTTAAACCCCGATCGGCCGTTCAAAACAAGTATTCATGGGGACTTCTATAAATCATCCCAAGGGGGTGCAATAAGAATAACGCCATACAAGTCGCAGGCGCAGTGTGGTGATTGTTTGGAGCATCCTGACACTTCCCGATAGGGTTGCAACCCATCTGATTGGAATGACGATTTCTGCCTCCCGTAAGCGACAGCTACGCAGGAGACACTAATTTAATTCCTAACCGGGACTCAACATGTCAAACAACTCTCTGAAACAGAACCCTCCCAACGCACTACTCCTGACCATTGTTCCGTTTGCAAAGATAAACAATGTTGTTTCTAATAAAACATCTTCCTACCCTCAACACACACAAGTTTCTTCATTCATCCTGCCGAGCCCCATATCATCCCTGTCCATCCTCACACACTCCATCCCATTAACCCAAATTTGATTCCAAGAATCCATTTGGGCGAAATTGCCTTATAGCGCCCTCCAATATTTAGATATTGCCCTAAAAGGAACGGACACAGACCGCCCCGACAAGGTCTGTGTCCGTTCTTTTTTTGCCAACCGCTGTCCTGCACTGTCGGCAAAGCAACACATCAAGATTTAGGCTTCAATGTGATGAAAGGAATCAATATTTCCTCCATTGAGATACCGCCGTGCTGGAATGTGTTCATATAGTACTGCACGTACTGGTTGTAGTTATTGGGATAGGCGAAGAAATCATTCTTGCGGCAGAAGATATAGGGCGACGTGATGTGCCTGCGGGGCAGGAACACCTTTGCCGGATCTTTCACCTCGAAAACATCCTTCGGATTATAGTCCAGCAATCTGCCCTGTTTGTAGCGCAGATTCACACTGACGCTCGCATCTCCCTTGACTTTGACGGGATTGTCAATTCTCACCGACCCGTGATCTGTGGTGATGACAATGTTCACCTCCTTCCCGGCAAGGGCTTTGAACACCTCCGCCAATGGCGAGTGTTCAAACCAGCTAAGTGTCACCGAGCGGTATGCTTTTTCGTCAACTACCAACTCTCTCACAATATTCGAATCAGTCCGTGCATGCGACAGCATATCGACGAAATTGTAGATTATCACATTCAACTTGTTCTGCATCAAATTGGGTATGCTCTCAACTAATTTGCGGCCATATTGGGCATTCAGCACCTTGTTGTAGCTATGTTTGATGTTCAGTCCGTGGCGCCTCAGATTTTCATCCAACAACTCGTTCTCATACTGATTCTTAAAACCCTCCTGATCTTCATTCACCCAATATTGCGGATATTTCCTCTCTATCTCCGAAGGCATCAGTCCGCCGAACATCGCATTGCGGGCAAACTGTGTTGTGGTGGGGATGATGCTATAATACATCCCGTCTTCTTCGGTTCGCAGATACTGTTCTATGGCAGGCTGCAGATATTTCCACTGGTCATAGCGGAAATTGTCAATGACGATGAGAAACGTAGGGCAGTTCTCTTTGAGCAGGGGAAACAGTTTCTCCCGCAACACCGTAGTGGAAAGTATTGGTTTCTCCGTAGTTGTCGAAGTATTCACCAACCAGTCTATATAATTCTGCTCGTAGAACTTGCAGAACAGCTGATTCGCCTCCTCTTTCTGCGAGGTGAAAATCTCGTGTATGTAATCATCGTCGGTGCTGCTGAGTTCCAAGTCCCAGTAAACCAACTTGCGATACAGCTGCATCCAGTCCTCCTGACCCAGCCTCCCCGACAGTTCCATCCCTATTTCGCGGAACTGCTGTTGATAATTCATCGTCGAACGTTCGCTCTGCAGCCGACGGGCCTCGGTATGTTTCTTGATGGCTAACAGAATCTGGTTGGGGTTTACCGGCTTGATAAGATAGTCGCTTATCTTGCTGCCCAAAGCCTCATCCATAATGTGCTCCTCTTCACTCTTCGTAATCATGATGACTGGCACCTGCGGATACTTCGACTTTATCTGTGAGAGCGTCTCTATACCGCTCAATCCGGGCATATTCTCATCTAAAAAAACGATATCAACGTTATTCGCATGCTCCTCCAGCTCGTCCAACGCTTCCCGTCCACTCATCACCGGTATCACTTCATATCCCTTCTCTTTCAAAAAAAGGATGTGCGGTTTCAAAAGGTCGATTTCGTCATCGGCCCAAAGTATTGTTATTTTATCCATGCTTCCATAACGGCATTCACTGCATATTATTGTAAAACAAAAATTAAAAATCCGGAATATAGATTCAACCTCGAAGTGCAA
>DBXQ01000051.1:33938-34078 GCA_002309955.1 Bacteroidales bacterium UBA1208 | reverse complement strand
CGCACCGGCCACGACCTCCCCAGCCTATACAAAGAAACGGCTCTCGGCGGACTTGCAGTGGATTAATAGTGAAGTTATAGATTTGATAGATAGTTATAGATTAAATACTTTAAAGAAATGAAGAAAATATTACTGATTCT
>DBXQ01000051.1:23877-33839 GCA_002309955.1 Bacteroidales bacterium UBA1208 | reverse complement strand
AACTGCTGCAACTACCTCCTCACCGCAGACCCTGCTTTCAATCAGCCCAAGCATGAAGAATGCACATCATTCCTCGTCCGTTGGCTTGAAGGCAGTCCCGAAGTCAGCGTGGTGCTCAATGCTACCCTTGTCGATGTCAACAAGCCCGACCTTCTCGTGGCTTTTCTTGCTGCCTGGACCCGCCATGCCGTTCAGTACAAAGACGCTTCGCCACTGGTCTACGCCAATGTGGCCGTGGAGGACATGCTGCGCTATTACGAGACCTACAAGGCCTATGTGGGCAAGAGCCGTCTGTGTGACCGTCTGCTCAAGGCTCAACGCGACGGCGACCTTGCTGCCGTTATTGCCAAGGCTCTTATGTAATCCAGAACCATGAAACTCGGAAACCGAAGTCCGAAAATCAACATTTCAATCATCCTAATCAGCCTCCTCCTTTTCTCCTGCAAAGAGAGGAGTGTGCCGTTCCCGTTCGTTCCCAATCTCCCCACCGACTACAACCTATCCACCACCTACGCTGGAGAGATGACGGGAGCTGTTTCCATGTTCTCGAGCGAGACCCTTCATGAGTATTACAACGGCATAGTCTCGCAGGAAACGGCCTGCTTCGACACCGCAGGTCGTTGTCTTGACCTATACTATCGCGACCGGGAAACCTGTCAACACATCACCTTCGTCTATGACAGCATCGGCCGGCGTATCGAAGAGCGTTGCTACATTGACACGGCAGGGATACCCTTCGATAGCCTTACCCGCCTCTACACCCATACCACCTACAGCTACTCCTGTCATGGACGTCATTGCAAAGCCCGCATCACAGGTCCCGACGGCAAGCGGCACACATTCCGCCTGCGATACGACAAACAAGGCCTCCTCAAGCGCTTCATCTACCCCGACGGCTCACGCTTCAGCTACGACCACGACACCGTCGGCAGACTCGTCAAACTTACCTATCCCGATGCCTCCTTTGAGCAGTATGAATACGACATCGACGGCCGGTTGACCACAATGATAGACCGTGCAGGGAAATATACATGGTACGCTGCACCCCCTCCGGCTTCACGTCGCGACAGCCTTGGCCGGGTTTTAGAGCAAGTGGTGGGATCCGTCCCCCGTTCCGGGTCGTCTGATGATAGCTCCGCACCCATCATTGCCACCTACGTCTATGACCACCACGGCAATTGGATTCGACGTACCACTGCCGGTGTCTCTTCGCCAACAATATTGGAAGTCCGCACCTTCAAGTACTATTCATGAATTCGTTGAATCTGGTTTACACACCAACGTATTGGCAGATTCAAGCTTTTTTCTTGCCCCTGTCACTTTTCCCTCACCAATTGGCTCTAATCGTAATAAAATGAAAGGTGTTCTCCACCCGCCATAGCCTATGCAGTCCTCGCTATGACAAATGGAGTTGAAAAAATGACAGGGGATTG
The DNA here is from genome assembly GCA_002309955.1 of Bacteroidales bacterium UBA1208. Lineage (GTDB taxonomy): Bacteria > Bacteroidota > Bacteroidia > Bacteroidales > P3 > Colimorpha. Next base: position 32,406 of record DBXQ01000051.1, on the reverse strand, counting down.
CAAAACAAAAAAAAGTAAACAATGAGAAAAATGCTAACAACAATTGCCATCGCAATTGTAACGACATGCATGGCAAGCTGCGAAAGGGAATCAATCCAAATTGTCGGGTATGTGGATTTAGGTCTTCCAAGTGGCACCCAATGGAAAGAAAAGAATGAAGTCAATCCAGCAGACAGCGTGTATAATCTCTATACTTACGACGAAGCCATGGCTGAATTTGGTGAGCAGTTGCCCACCAAAGAGCAGTTTGAAGAATTGAAGTCGGTATGCTATTGGTCGTGGAACGGCAGCGGATACAAAGTTACAGGACCTAATGGCAAATCCATTGTGTTACCTGCCTCGGGCTGGTATGGTTATGATGAGAGAGTTGGTGAAGTGGGCGTCGAAGGCAGCTACTGGTCTTCCACTCCCACTGAAAATTACGCGTGGTACCTCCATTTCTATTCCGAAAATGTGGGTATGTACAACAGTGCCCGTTGGTGTGGACGCACCGTTCGCCTCGTCCATAATTAATTTGCGCCCAAATGCAATCTCAAGACACTCCATTATTTGGTCGGCTGTCCGGATCTAAGTCCGACAGCCATTTTTTTTGAACCCGAATCCGTTATCAGGCTGAGTAGGCCTCCGGCAGAAGTCGTCCGGGGGAAAAGTGGAGACATGCGGAACGGGCAGGGCTGACAACAACCGTGTTGTTCTGATTCCCGTCTCAATGACCAATATGGATCCGGGCGCTCCTCTTTCGCCCCTTAGACCTCAGTTCTCCCATCGTTCTCCCATCGTTCTTCCTCCACAGAAGGAGAACTGAGGAAGAACGATGGGATAAGGACGTGTGAAAAAGCAAACTTTAATATTTTGTAAATAATGCAATACCAACCAAATAGCCGTTCTTTTCTAATGACAGTCATTAATGAGGAACGAAATAGCATGTTTTCCCGATAAAAAAAGGATTGCTATTCTCCTAATGACCGATTTGGGTTGAATGGTTGTAAATGTTGTGGTATCAGTGGTCAATGGATATGGCTGGTTTTGCTCAAATGAGGTTTTCTGTAAACATTTTGTATGGTTTTCTGAGCTGTAATTGATAGAAATCGTTATATTTCTCGATAAATTCCAATAAGAAACGCAACTTTTTTGAGAGAGAAACAAGGCTGGTAAAAGTGTTTTTTTCGTTAGTATCAAAAAAAAATGTATCTTTGCATTTTGTTTTTAAGAGTTTTTATTATTTCACATATCCAAGAGATGAAACATTCTTTTATTCTTTTATTTTGCTGTATTCCGTTATTATACTGTTGTAACAGTGGTAAAAAACAAGACACAGGATGGAGCGACACTATCTTTGTTGAGACGCTCGTCGTGGCTGACGGAGAGAGTTCTGGTCAGCGAGAGTATGTCGGTGATATTGGATCTGAAGTGGAGCTGGATTTGAATTACCCCCTTGGCGGTACACTGACCAAGGTGGCTGTCCACAATGGACAGAGAGTCAAGAAAGGCCAGATACTTGCCGAGATTGATGCCACAACGGCGAGTAGCCTGCACAACGCTGCTTTGGCAACTCTGCGACAAGCCGAGGACGCTTATAAGCGGATGAAAAATGTACATGAGGAAGGCGGCATAAGCGAAGTGCGTTGGGTACAGATGGAGACAGAGCTTGAGAAGGCACGCCAGTCGGAGATTGCCGCACGCAAACGGGTGGACGATTGTGTCCTTCGGGCACCCTTTGACGGTGTAGTATCGTGTAAGACGCACCATGTAGGAGAGGATTTGAAACCCTTAGAGATATTTGTCCGCATCATCGATTTGAATCGACTCCACATAGTTTTTTCTGTCCCAGAGCATGAAGTGGGAATGTTGGGTGTAGGCACTTCTGCGAGAGCAATAATACCTGCATTGGATGACAAGGAACTCCAACTACGTATCTCGGACAAGAGTTTGTTGGCCAATCCTTTAGGACACACATATAGAGTTTACGGAAAGATAGTGTCGGGCGGGGTTGAAGGGTTGTTGCCGGATATGGTGGCGAAGGTACATGTGAATATGGATGCAAAGACCGGCATTGTGGTTCCCTCCGAATGTGTTCAAGTGATGCCGGAAGGCACGATAGTGTGGGTGGTCAAAGGAGGTAAGGCTTACCATCGAGCCATCAGTGTCAGCGATTTTGTCCGTAATGGTGTGATGGTAGAAGATGGGTTGGCTTCCGGTGACACGGTGATAATTGGTGGACATCAAAAATTGTATACCGGTGCAAAAGTGAAAACCCAATGATTGGTTTCGTTAATCTTTTGAATGTGTTAATTCGTTAGTCCGACTGATACGTTAACATATTCATATAATTCCATTTTCAAATATGGCTCGAAGAACCAATATGATAGAAGGGGCAATGAGGAGTTTTCCCATTTTGGCACTCACCATTATTGCAGTGGTGGCAATGGGAATCTATGCGCTGCCCAACCTTAATAAGAACGAGTTTCCTGATGTTACTATCCGTCAAGGTGTTGTTGCGGTAATATATCCTGGTGCAACCGCCGAGGAGGTTGAGGAACAGGTGACAAGCAAAGTTGAAAGCTATCTCTTCACTTTCAATGAGGTTGACAAAACCAAGACATATTCGTATAGCCAAGACGGTATGCTGTACGTTTTCATCACCATGGTGCATAATGTTGAGAACGCTAAAGTCACATGGTCCCGAATCAGGGAAGGACTCTCTCTGTTTCGTATTACAGACCTGCCCCAAGGGGTAGTGGCCACGGCTGTAGTCGACGATTTCGGCAATGCCTCGTCGCTGCTTTTGGCAATAGAAAGTTCCGAACGCTCGCCTCGAGAGCTTGAAGAGATATCTAAAAACCTCTCTGCCCGTCTTCGCAATATCCCGGAATTGGGACGAATAAGTGTGGTGGGTGACCAGAAGGAAGAGATTGCTGTGCATATGGATCCAGTGAAACTGACGCAGTATGCTATCTCTCCATCTATTGTGTCGGCTGAACTTGCGGCGCAGGGGTTCCGCACTATCTCGGGCAAGGTGGAGAATGATGAGGGACATGCCCATGTGCATGTGTCTATCCCTTACGGTGATTTGTATCATCTCAACGAGTTGGTGGTTTTCTCCGACCCGATTACTGGTCAGGTGCTGCGTCTTCGCGACGTGGCTCGCTTGGAACCGCACTATCCCGAGCAGGTGCCTCACATTTTATACAGCGATTCGACGACAGACAATACCCGTTGCATTATGCTTTCACTTGAGATGCGTAGTGGCAACAATGTGGTGAAGTTTGGCAAGAATGTAGAGAAGGTGATTGCGGAGTTCGAGCAGACGATTACTCCCGATATCCATATCCATCGCATAACAGACCAGCCAAAGGTTGTAGACCATTCGGTACGTTCATTTTTGCGGGATCTTATCGAGGCTATCCTTGTGGTGATAATAGTGATGCTGATGCTTTTCCCTTTGCGCACGGCATTGGTGAGTTCCACTTCGGTGCCGATATGCATTGCTGCCACTCTGGGCATCATGTATTTTCTCGGTTTTGAACTCAACACGGTGACGCTTGCAGCGTTGATTGTTGTGTTGGGTATGATTGTGGACGATTCGGTCGTGGTGATTGACGGGTATACGGATTTGCTCAGGATGGGTCATTCCCGATGGTATGCAGCGGCTGTGTCGACTTCTAAGTTGTCCAATTCTATGCTTTTTGCCACAGTGTCAATTGCTATGATGTTCTTCCCTGCCATTGCTATTTTCAAGGGGAATATGTTGGGCGATTTCATTAAGCTGTTCCCTTGGATGATTCTCATTGCACTGGCCTGTAGTTTCTTCTATGCCATCCTTGTCATCCCGTTCCTTTCGGCTCGCCTCATTCGCCAAAGTACTCCGAACAAGAAAACCCGTGCTGAACAGATTCAGGAGAGTTTTTTTGGTGTCTTGCAACGGGGGTATCAATGGATTCTCGACAGGTGTTTCCGTCACAAGAAACTAACTCTTGTTGTGGGTGCTGCCTCGGTGGTGGGAGGTGTGCTTTTTTTCATGGCCATCAATATCCAGATTCTTCCTAAGGCCGAGCGTGACAGTTTTGCCATTGAGATGCATCTTGACGCTTCCGCTTCGTTGAAGGAGACCGGCGTTGCCGCCGATTCGTTGCGGAAGGTGCTGCTGGAAGACCCACGTATCACGAGTGTCACTTCGTTTGTGGGGATGTCGTCACCGCGTTTCCATATAACCTACGCCCCTCAGTTGCCTTCGGACAATTATGCACAGTTGATTGTGAAAACTGTTGACGACGATGCGACGAAGGCGGTTATTGACGAGTATGCCCAACGGTATGAGAATATCTTTCCGAACACGCAGTTGCGCTTCAAGCAGTTGGACTACCAAATGGCTCTCTCGCCTATTGAGTTTTACATCAAGGGCGACAACTACGACAAACTTTCTATTGTCCGCGACTCGTTGCTGCGCATCATGAGGGAAAATCCCAAGCTGTTCTATGTCCATTCCGATTATGACGAGACGGAGGAACTGGTTGACGTGGTGCTGAAGTCTGATGTGGCAAACAGTTTGGGCATAACACAGTCGGCGTTGTCGGTTTATATCAGCGGAGCCCTCTCGGGTTCTCAGCTTTCTTCCATATGGGATGGGGGATACAATATCCCCATTAAGGTGTATGGCGACGGTGCGCAGAATCTCGACTACGGTTCTGTCGGTGATTTGCTTGTGCCTTGTGCCAATCCCGGCATGTGGGTGCTTTTGCGTCAAGTGGCCGACATCCATCCTAAGTTCCACCACAACAATATGCCCCATCGCAATGGTGTTCGGTGTATTACGGTCTCGGCCGATGCCATGACGGGTGCAGGTCAGCTGAAGGAAATGGCTGCCATTGGGCGACAGCTCGACAAGATGGAGCTCCCCGAGGGCGTCACTTGGGAATATGGCGGCACCATGGCTTACTCCAACGAGATTTTGCCGGGTCTCATCTTGGCCGTCATAGCTGCTGTTGCCATCATGTTCCTTGTCCTGATAATCCACTATGGAAAGATAGGCATTTCCCTCCTTTCCATATCTATGGCCACATTGTGTATTTTTGGAGCCACTTTCGGACTATGGCTCTTCCATCTTGACTTCTCCATCACTGCCACTCTCGGAGTTATCTCCCTTGTCGGTATTATTGTGCGCAATGCCATTATTATGTACGACTATGTGGCAGAGTTGCGCAGCAAAGAGCAGATGTCTGTCAGCGAGGCTGCCTATCATGCAGGTCTTCGTCGCATGCGGCCTATTTTCCTCACCTCTGCCACTACTGCCCTTGGTGTCATTCCGATGATTACTGCAGGAACCCTGCTTTGGGCACCCATGGGTGTTGTGGTCTGTTTCGGTACCATCTTCACCCTGCCTTTGGTCATCACGATACTCCCCGTAGCCTATTGCGTTGCGTTCGAAAACAAGAAGCGTGTCAATCACCGTCCCATCAAAATCCGTTAACCCATGAAAAAGATAGTCACAGTTGCTTTTTTGATTCTCGTTTTTCATTTTTCAATTTTCAATTCCCTTCAAGCCCAAACGCTGACACTCGACAGTTGTTTGGTGTTGGCGCAAAGAAACAATGCCGATATTCTCATCTCCCGATTGGACGTTGAGAGGGCGCAGGCGGTGAGGAACCAGGCGTTTACTAAATTTTTTCCCCAAATCAAATTGGGAGCATTGGGCTATGTTGCCGCCAGACCCATGATTAGTTTCGGATTAGAGGATGTTCACTCGAACGATATGCGGGATTTGCTTATGGCGATTTATGAAGTCTTCTCGAAAGAGACCGATGTGAACGACCGATTGGAACTCATGAAGAGGGGTTACAGCGCTTCTGTCGTTACGGTGCAGCCTGTTTTTGCAGGAGGCCGTATTGTGAATGGCAACAGGCTGGCCTCGTTAGGGGAGGAGGCTGCTGAATTGAAGGCTCAGGTAGCCATGCGCGATGTGCTGGAGAATGTTGAATCTACGTTTTATCTTGTTGTGGGGTTGGAGGAAAAGGAGGCGACAGTGGCTGTAGCTTTGCGATTGATAGACTCTTTGGATCGCGTTGTTTCCACAGCCTTGGCCAATGGACTGGTGACCCGTTCCGATGCGCTTCAAATTGAACTGAAGCGCAACGAGGTTAATGCCATGCGTCAACAGCTCATAAGCGGCATCCGGCTGTCGCGGAGACTGTTGTGCAACCAAATAGGGATAGAGTATTCCGACAATCTCAACTTCGTTCAAGTCGAGTCTGCCACTTCTCCGTTACCTGTTTTTTCCAATACAGAAACTGGAGATTTTCTCCGTCCCGAAAAACGGCTTTTGCAGATTAACATAGAGTCGCAAGAACTGTTCAAGAAAATGACCATAGGGGAAACGTTGCCGCAGCTTGCCATACTTGGTATAGGCTATTATGGCAATGCGGTGCGCAACTATGCCGCAGCCAATGCTGTTGTGGGATTCTCCCTTTCCATTCCACTTACCGACTGGTGGGAAACCACCCACAAGATAAGGGAACACAATATTCGTATTGAACAGGCACGTGCGATGCAGAAGGACTATAGCGAAAAGATGTCACTTGAAGAGGAAAAAGCCTACAGTGACATGATTGACGCATGGATGCTCATCAAGAGCGACTCCGCCGCCCTTGGCATTGCCCGTGAGAATTACCGTCTGGCCAACATCAACTATGCGGCAGGGAATGCGACCATTTCGGAGGTGCTTCAGGCCTATGCCCTTCTCTTGCAGGCAGAAAATGCTATTACGGACAGGCGGGTTTCGTATTTGGTTGCCCGTCGCCGTCTGTCCGATTTGAGAAGCCAGCGATAAAAAAGATGTGTAGTGTTGGCTATTCAACCCTCGTCCAATAAACGCTTTCGCTGAAAGCAAGAACCGAACCCTTGAGGCGAAGCCGTCCGTCTTTCTCGAAGTTGACGGTAAGCCGTGCTTTTATCCCGCGCTGAGGGTCGTAGATTTTGGTTCCGTCCCAGCATTTTTTGTCGGCGTTATACTCTAAGCCGCTGAAGATGACAATGCGGTCGCAGGGGGTATTGCGCAGCTTTTTGTCGGGGTTCTTGGTGTCGAGACGTTTGTTGCCGTTCTCGTCCTTGTCGTTGGCCATCCAGATAATTTGCCCTTGATAGGTGCCGTTGGACAGTTTGGTGATTTTTGCACGGAACTGCTCGCCGTCCTGTGTGCCGGAGTAGGTGCCGACAATGTTGTCGGCGGCGTTGTTCAGTACATTCTGGGCGTTGCTGAGGCCAAGGGTGAGCATGGCAAGGGTGATGAGGAGGATTTTTTTCATAGTTGTATAATTTTGGAATCTATTTTGCTGACGAGATTGTGGTAATGTATTTCATCGAGGAATTCGTAGGCGCCCTCGGTGCGGAGGAGGTCTTCTGGTGCGTGGGCGTCGGTGCTGACGATGACGGGGATGCCGAGGGTGTTCATGTGTTTGAGGGTCTCCTTGGCGGGGTAGTAGTCGTAGTGACGGCCTTTGTATATGCCGCGGGTGTTGACTTCGCAGATGCAGCCGGTTTCATGGATGAGCTGTACGGTTTCGTACACGAGGTTGCGGAACCAGGGTTCGTCGTAGTGGAAATAGCGGTCGCGGTTGTGCATGACTATCTTGTCGAAATGCCCCACGATGGTGGGCTTCTGGCTTTCTATCATGCGGTTGTTTTGATCGAAAAAGGTTCGCACGGCACGGTGGATGTCGCCGCCAAAGAGACGTTGGAGGCCTTCATCGTAGGTCTCGTAGCGTGGGCCGTCAATCATCCAAAGGTATTGGGCTGCCTCTTCAGGGTGTTCTCGCAGGTAGGGTACATGTTCTTCGGGCGGGATGAGGTGTATGCTGCCAATGGTGTACTGCAGTCCGCCTTGTTCAACGAGTGGGCGGAAGTCTTCGCACAGGCCGGGGACATAGTCTATCTCGAGACCAAGCATAATGTCAATACGGTCGGCATATTCCTGCCGGAGGGTACGCACGGTGTCACAGTACTCTATGTATTTATCCCCAGGGATGGAGAAAGTGTTTTGGTAGGGCAGGGGAGAGTGACCGGAGAAACCAAGGTTCGTGAAACCATGTGCGACGGCAAAGTCTACCATTTGGCGTGGAGTGGCCTTGCCGTCGCAGTAGCAGGAATGGGTATGATAGTTGCCCCGAACCGAGGCTGGTGATATTTGGGACATTATTCGATGATTATTTTTTTGATGGATGTTCCTGATGAAGTGGATGCATGGATAAAGTATATCCCTTTCGGCAGTCCTGAGTCCGGACTGATAATGAAACTGGTGTATGGAGCCGTTAACCGCCACTGGTGCAATATGCGGCCGTGGAGGTCGGTGATAGTGACGACGGCGGGTTGGTTCAGCGTGATGGTTACCATGCCGTGAGATGGATTGGGATAGACGTTGATGATGGGATTATCAACATAGTTGATACCTACATTGTCCTGAACTATGCGGAAGTGGGCGTTGAAAGCGGTGTCGCTGATGACGAATATTTGCCGAGGGTTGTCGGTGTCGCCGTCGCT
>DBXQ01000051.1:23665-23832 GCA_002309955.1 Bacteroidales bacterium UBA1208 | reverse complement strand
CAGCTGCTGTCTATGTATTCACCGCCACCGCTGACGGTACCCATGGTGCTGTCGCAGGTTAGGGAGACGGTACGCCAAACAGTGTCGCGTACGATGCGGAAAAGAGCAGTGAGGGAGGTGTCGCAGGTGACGAATATTTGTCGAGGGTTGTCGGTGTCGCCGTCGCT
>DBXQ01000051.1:16360-23614 GCA_002309955.1 Bacteroidales bacterium UBA1208 | reverse complement strand
CAGCTGCTGTCTATGTATTCACCGCCTCCACTGACGATACCCAAGGTGCTGTCGCAGGTGAGGGTGACAGTACGCCAAATGGTGTCTTGAATATTTTCGATTAGTATGTTGTCAATCATTATGTTATGCGGCAGATGTTCACCGTGTATGATTATAGCAATGGTGTCGCCAGTCTGATATTCATTGCAGTTGAAAGTGTAATCTTGGAATGTTGTCAGGGACAGGTTGGTGTCGAAACGAAGAATCATGGTGCTGTCGAGCATCACGCTCTCATCGATAACGCGGGCGGTGTAGCAGAGCATGTGCCCCATCATGTCTTCAAAATAATCGCTCCAACTCCGAGCCTGGAAAGAGACCTGGATACCTGAATTTGGCACAACGAAACGAGGAGAGACAGCATAAGCACCCCTGATAAGGAATACGCTGTTGCTTGGGTTGTGATAGTCATAGGTTACACTGTTGGTTTCATTGACTGTGTTGCCGACACTTTTCCAGCAAGTGGGATAGTTGTGGTTAGGTGTTGATTCGAAATCGTTTGAATAGGGTAAGCTATAGAGGTCGCAGTCGGTGCGGATACTGCCAAGAGAAAGGGTGTCGGTGGTGTCGCTTCCGCAGATGGCACAGACATTGAGCCAGTAGCGTGTGGTGGGAATGAGGGTGGTGAAGGTGGCTGTAGAGGTGTCGGTAATGATGACGCTGGTATTGGTACCATCGGTGCACAGCACACGGTAGTGGTCGGCATTGGTAGGAGTCCAGTTGGCGGTAATGTGGTGGGTGGTGGAAGTGATAGTTCCGTATTCTGGTATGCGACATTGACTGAGTGAGATGATTTGAACATTGTCAATGTAGAGATTTCCGGTAGAGATACGGAAAACAACATAATAAAGGCTGTCGGACAGGGAAAGGCTGTCGGTGGAGAATTCGAATTGAGTACTTGACGAAATGGTTTGAGGCAGGGAAAGGACTGGAATGAAGGTGGAGGTATCGGAGAGGTCTGTCATCAACCCGACTTTGGCATCGTAGGTACGTCCAGTGTTTTGGGCGTAGAAACTGACGAACATCCGATTGGTAGGAATTAGAGGGCTGGCGGCAATGCAATCAATGGTGTCGGAGGCTCTCTTCCATAACCTTAGTTTGTGTTCGTTTATACGTGGATAGAAATTGTTGGAAACAGCATTTGGTGCGTTGTCGGTGACGGCAGTCCAACATTCAGGCATACGTGTGGTGTCGTCGAAAGTCTCGTTGACTGGCATACGGGCAGTGGCACCGCAGAGCGTTCTAAATATCAGTGGCAACGAATTGAGCGAGGTGTCGTCGTCTGAGCATACAGAATAGACTCGTACAGTATAATCGGTGGTGGGTAACAAATCGTATACAGTGAGTGTGGTGTCGTAGACAAAGAGTGTGTCATCAAGTCCGTCGTGTGAGGTTATGACACGGTAGAAAGGAGCTCCAGTGGAGGACCATGAGAGGTGTGCGGCAGCGGTTTCAAGGCTGTCGAGGAACACTCCTGTCGGGTGTGGGCAGTCGGACTCTATCTCGATGGACAGGTTATCAACATAGTTGTTGGTTGTAGAGACTATGCGACGGAATGCCAATGCTACGGGCAGGCTGTCGGTCAGTGTGGCGAAGAACTCGGCTCTTTGCCAATTGGGGCGGATAGATGGATATGTATTTATTTGGCAAGGAAGAAATGTTGAGGGGTCGGTGGTGTCGGTCATAAAGCCTGTTTCCACTCTGCCAGAGTAATCGAAGCTTATCCGAAGGGTGGCTCCTTGAACATGGAATAACGGTGTCGAAACCGTATATTTGACATTGCCTAATATCTGTGGGTTGACGTAGAGACATACGGAACCGGAAAAATCACGTATGAGGTTTCGGTAGCTGCTGCTGGCAGACAGGGATGTGTTGTGCCAGCAGGGTGGCAACTCGTCGTATGGGGCGGTAGATGTAGTGTAGGGTGTCAGGGAGTCGAAATCCATGAAATAGGGAAGGCTGTCGATAGTGCATTGTGCTGATGCTTGAGAGGCAGTGATAAGCAGCAGTGCTGTCAGCAGGATTGTCTTGTGTTTTGTGCGTTTCATTGTCAATGTTGTTTTTGTATTTTGTGGTGCAAAAGTACATCTTTTTCCCCACTTGACAATAAATAATCAGCAGTGACTATGTGGGTGGGATATATTTGATAATCAATGGTTTGTGATTAAGAAAGTAAGAATTGAAAGTTGAGAAATATCTGGGTGCGATAGCCAATTTTCAATTCTCACTTTTCATTTTTAAAAAGCATATACGGCACTTAGCGTAAGGCGCAGATTGCCCACAGGTTCATTGTATCCGGCATAGGTGTATTCGGCTTCGCCCACGAAGGAGAGACCTTTCAGTGTGGTGTAGGTGAGGCGTGGCTGTACACGCCAAAGGTAGGCAAGGTCGTGACCGCGGCCAAAGCAATAGGTGTAGTCGGTGTTTCCGAAGTCAAGGTTTTTGGCGTAGCCCATGAAGAGACCGGGACGCCAATGGCCGCGGTTGCCCTCAATGTCAAGCCACACGGTGTTGAAGTGCCAATCGCGGAAGGATCCATCTGCCAGCATCAGGTATCCGCCCAGCGAGCAGCCTTCGTAAAGACTGTTATTGAGCAGGGTTTGTGCTTTGACAGTTAATCCGTCGAAGCGGTAGCTGCCAAAGATTGAGTAACTCAAAGAACGGTGCTGTTGCTGAGACGACGCAACACCAGCAGTGTTCACCACGGGCTGGATGCTCTTGAGGTTGGCGGCGGCTCCCACAAAGAGGTTGCCTTGGCGGTAGCGCAGCTGTGCGTTGAACTCAGGAATGAGGCTGTGGCGGGCGAAGAGGGGGCTGCTCTGCGGGGTGCCATTGAGCAGTCCTTGGCTCATGTTGTCAAGCTGCCATTGTGCCACGGCCACGGCTTCGAGTCCGCCGAGACGGTATTCATAGCGCACTTGCGGCTGGCGGGCATAGCAGTGGAAGGGTGCGCCCATGTTCAGCGGGTTGGTCATGGGCATGATTTCGTGGATGACCATGGCGTACCAGTACTGTCCGGCAAGGAGGCGGTGACGTCCCCAGTCGAGGGTGAAGTAAGCGTGGCGCAGACGGAGGTTGTCGATGGTGGCGTTGGTGGCGCCGGTGAAGTCGCCCTCGACAAAGGCCGAGGTCTTTGCGCCCAGCATATCGGGACCCGTGATTCTCACATTCAGCCTTGCCGTAATGGCGAGCATATTCGCCTGCCAGCCGTCGTTGATGTCGCGGCCAAGGCTGTCGCGCACAATAGGCTTGGGGTAGAAGAGCATCATGTCCTCACGTCCACCAACTACGCTACGACTGTCGGCATAATAGTGCGGGTTGACAAAGCCGTGGAAGCTGAAGGAGAAGCTGTCCTGGGCTCGGAGTACTCCGAACAGTCCGAGTACTCCAATAAAAATCAGCAGGCGCTTCATTTCTTGCTTCCTCCGGCTAAAGCCAATATCAGTCCCAGTGCCACCCCGAGCAGAGCTGCAAAGAGTACCTGGAATGTCGGGGGCAGGATGAATGTAATGGTGTGTGCGGGGAACCAGAAGAGCGGGATGGTCTTCTTGAACACAACGTTCCACTGTACATCCCAGTTAATCTTGTTGGCGAAGATGTCGCGCATGTGCATGGGACGGAGCAGTCCGCGTACGGTACCGCCATTCTCTATGATGTGGATGTCGGTGCATTTGTGGAAGGTCATCATAACAGGTGCGAAGATGGTGTTCATCAACACACTGACGGCAAAAGCTACACCCACTTTACCCCAAGTCAGTTCGGGGGCGGCAAATACAGCAGCCGGGCAGTTGCAGCCGCCTATCACGCCTAAAAAGGCGGGAACACCGCTCTTGAAGATAATCATTGCCATGGCAATGCACATGCCGAGGAATCCCCACACCATCATGCGTGGCACAATGCCGAAGCCTTTCTTGTTGTAGACGCCCTCGCGGATGCGCAGGGCAAGCATCTCGCCAAAGGTGGCGAGGATGGCAAACTTGAAGAATGCCATGATGAAGGGGTGAGCCTTGGTCGAAGCCTCGAACCAGGCGAAGAATCCCGTGGCGGGGATAAAGAAGGGAGCCAATACGACCACCACAATAAGGATAACTAACCAGTCTTGTTTTTTCATGATATTGTTGTTTTTTGTTTTCTGTTATTCGGAGTGTTCTGGTTATTCTGAATATTCAGATGTTATTTTTATGAAGTTTTTGTCGTTGCTGCTTAGGCCTACAAGCAGGTGCAGCGGGGTGCCGGGCTTGGGGAGTTCCATCTCGATAGTCTTCTCGTTGTAGCGGCGCAGCCAGAAGGGGTCGAGGTGTATGTTGAAGTATTCCCCATTTCCGTTGTAGATGCCCACCAGCTGTTTGCGCGGGGCTTGCGGGTCGTCGCCTACGAGATAGACCTGCACAGTCTTGCTCATTTTTCCTGCCGGAGACTTGCGGTCGGTTACGATACGTCCTTTGACGGTCATGCTTTCGGCATTGTAGGTGACATCCTCTAAGTGGTATTTACCATAGTTCAGCCCATAGCCGAAGGGGTATATCGGTTCTTTGGTCATGTAGCGGTAGGTGCGGCCTTGCATGCTGTAGTCGGAGAAGTCGGGCAGTTGGGCTGTGCTTTTATAAAAGGTGACGGGCAGCCGTCCGAAGCAGTCGTATTCGCCCGCCAGAGTCTTGGCAATGGCAGTTCCCATGTCTTCGCCGCCGTACCAGCAGGCGATGATGGCCTCGCTCTTGAGGGCGGCTCCGTTGAGGGCTATCGCGCTTCCGCTACAAAGCAACAGCACGACAGGTTTGTTCTTGTGTCGCAGTTCCTCCAACTCCTGGCATTGGTCTTCGGGCAGTTCGATGCGGGTGCGGTCGCCTTTGTAGAATCCAGGTATGTCGACTTCAAGCTGTTCTCCTTCCAGTTCAGGGTTGAGGCCGCCGGCATACACTATCACGTCAGCGTTGCGGGGATTGTCCACCAGCGTAAACAGCTTTGAGAGCCCCTCGCGGATGCTTACCGTGTGGAGGGGTATGCCGTTGTAGTTGCCTAAAGGCATGAGGGTGTCGGCGGCGTTGATGCCTGTCAGATAAATCTTGGTTTTCCCCTTGTGCAGGGGCAGGAGGTCTTTCTCGTTCTTTAGCAGTACAAGGCTCATGGCCGCTGCATCCACAGGCTTCAAATACTCATATAGGGCGGGAGAGGGTTTCGGAGCCTTCTCTTTCTCTTTCAGAGGCATCATCACGCGCATCCGTGTCCGCAGGATACGGCGTACATGTTCGTTGATTTTCTCTTCGCTGACATAGCCCGAATCCACAGCTGTACGCAGGGCGTCTAACCCGTTGCCGCATTCCAAGTCCACCTCGCTGTTGAAGGCTGCTCCTGCAGCTTGGGCGGCGGTGGAGTGGGTTCTGTGGCGCGGGATGACGGTGTCGCGCTCCCAGCAATCATTCAAGGCCCAGCAGTCGGTGACAACCATGCCGTCATAACCCCATCTGTTTCGCAGGATGTTTAGCAGCAAATGGTTGCTGGTACAGCAGGGTTCACCATTGAGGCGGTTGAAACCGCACATCACCTGCTGCACGTCGCTATTCTTGATGATATATTCAAAGGCGGGCAGGTAGGTGGTCCATAGGTCGCGGGGCGACACCTGCGCGTCAAACTCGTGGCGCACCCCTTCGGGACCGCTGTGTACGGCCAGATGCTTCAGGCAGGCAGCCGCGAGAAGCCCGTCCTGCCCAGGCTTTCCGCCCTGTAGCCCCTGCACACAGGCCAACCCCATGATACCCGACAGGTAGGGGTCTTCGCCGTAGGTTTCCATGCCGCGTCCCCAACGCGGGTCGCGGAAGATATTAATGGTGGGAGTGAAGAATGTCAATCCTGTATAGTCTATGGGCTCACGCAATGAACGACTGGTGAGGGTCTTTCGAGCCTTATGATACTTTTCGCAAGCTTCGAAAGCCACTTCCTCGAACACCTTTTGCACAGTTTCGGGGTTAAATGTGGCCGCCAAGGCAATCGGCATGGGCCACACAGTGGCCTGTCCGTTGCGCCCCACACCGTGCAGGGCTTCGTTCCACCAGCTGTAGGCCGGTAGCCCTAACGAAGGGATAGCGGGGTTGCTGTGCTGCATCATGTTCAGCTTTTGGTCCAGCGTCAAACGCGACAGCAAGTCCTCTACGCGTTCGTCTATACTCAGTGTGGTGTCCTGAAACGGATAATGCTGTGCCTTCACCCAGATGCTGCGACACGTCGGTATTATGATCTGGGTGATTTTTTTTCTCGTCAATAGCAGCCCGACACCGCAAAGCACCAGAATCAAGGCCCAAATGATAATTTTTTTCATCAATAATTGTATATAGTTTCGCTAATAATTTTGCAAAGATACAACTATTTTCTCACATACGGACTTTTTTTTCTATCCGGGTTTAGTTTGTTTGGAGACGGCTTGTGGTGAAGAGTGGTGGCAAAAGAAAAAGGTATCCCGACGGACGGGATACCCTTTGAAGTTTAGATATTGAGTATTATTCGAAGGAAGCAATGGCTTTCTTGATAATCTCGATAGCCTCGCGCAGCTGTTCCTCGGTGATGACCAGCGGAGGAGCAAAGCGGATAATGTGTTGGTGGGTAGGCTTAGCCAGTACACCCATATCGCGCATCTTCAGGCATACATCCCAAGCCTCCTTGCCGTTGTGNNTGGGGCTTGATGATGATGGCGTTCAAGAGACCTTTACCACGCACTTTCTCAATCATGGGGCTCTTGAAGTTGGTCATCTCCTCGCGGAAAATCTTACCCAGACGTTCGGCATTTTCCATCAGGTGCTCATCCTTGATAACCTGCAGGGCGGCGATAGATACTTTCGCAGCAATGGGGTTGCCGCCGAAAGTGGAACCGTGCTCACCGGGTTTAATGTTCAACATGATGTCGTCGTCGGCCAGCACGCAGCTGACGGGAACAACGCCGCCACCAAGAGCCTTGCCCAGAATCAGGATGTCGGGGCGCACACCCTCGTGGTCGCAAGCCAGCATCTTACCCGTGCGGGCGATACCGCTCTGAACTTCGTCAGCCATGAACAGCACGTTGTGCTTTTTGCAGATGTCATAGCATTTCTTCAGGTAGCCGTCGTCGGGAACATAGACACCGGCCTCGCCTTGGATGGGCTCCAGCAAGAAACCGGCAATCTTCTCGCCGTGCTCTTCCAGCACTTTCTCCAGTGCGGCGGGGTCGTTGTAAGGTATGCGGATGAAACC
>DBXQ01000051.1:11812-16294 GCA_002309955.1 Bacteroidales bacterium UBA1208 | reverse complement strand
TCGCAGCAGACAATCATCACCTCGTCGTTCGGGATGCCTTTCTTCACCACACCCCAGCGGCGTGCCAGCTTCAGGGCGGTCTCATCGGCCTCGGCACCGCTGTTCATGGGCAGCACCTTGTCATAGCCAAAATACTCGGTCACATATTTCTCCCACTCGCCAAGGCAGTTGTTGTAGAACGCACGGCTGGAGAGGGTGAGTTCGTGGGCTTGGTCACAAAGAGCCTTGACAATCTTGGGATGGCAATGACCCTGGTTCACGGCAGAGTAGGCGGAGAGGAAGTCGAAATAGCGTTTCCCTTCGCAGTCCCATACAAAAGCGCCTTCACCTTTGGCCAGGACTACGGGTAGCGGATGATAGTTGTGAGCACCATAACGGGCTTCCATTTCCATGAATTCTTCAGATTTCGTCATAATGTTATCTTTTTATGTTTATTGTTATTTTTATATCAAATGTTTTTTTACCACAGTTAGAAAGGTTTCACCTCCCGTGTTCGAAAAATTTTTGCAAATATACGCATTATATTTCAAATAAAAACATTATTTTTGCGTTTTAATCAAAAATTATAACTCTCACACTTTCTCTTTCGAGACGGCTTGAGTGCTTTGTTTTGAATCATAGTTTGTTAAATATATGCCTGTTATATGGATGCATCCGATAAGGTTTTAGAAGTACGCAACCTCCATGTTGAATTCAACAACGATGGTACCACAACAGCAGCTGTCAAGGATGTGAGTTTCTCTGTCTACCGTGGCCGCACCCTCGGCATTGTGGGTGAATCCGGCAGTGGCAAATCCGTAAGTTGTCTGGCCGCCATGGGACTGCTGCCCAAAAGTGCCATGGTCTCAGGCCATGTCTGGCTGCAAAACTCTCCCCAACCCTCAGGTTACTCTGAAAACCCCGATGACTCCGATTACTCTGGAAAAACAGACCTTTTAACCCTCGACGAAGATGCTTTTCTCAACATCCGGGGCGGCCGTATCAGCATGATATTCCAAGAACCCATGACCAGCCTCAACCCCGTCCACCGTTGTGGCGACCAAGTGGCCGAGATGCTCATGACCCATGAAAAGGTGTCGCACGATGAGGCTCGCCGACGTGCCCTCGAACTGTTCGAAGAGGTCATGCTTCCCCGTCCCGAAAAGATTTTCTCCAGCTACCCCCACGAAATCAGTGGTGGACAGAAGCAACGTGTCATGATAGCCATGGCTCTCATCTGTCATCCCGACATCATCATCGCTGATGAGCCTACCACCGCACTTGATGTCACCGTACAGAAAACCATTCTCGAACTTCTGCGCTCTCTTCAGCAACGCCATAACATAGGCATTATATTCATCACTCACGACCTCGGCGTCATTGCCCAGATAGCCGACGATGTGGCCGTGATGTATAAAGGTGAGATAGTGGAACAAGGCACAGCCCAACAGGTTCTCTACCATCCTCGGCACCCCTATACCCAAGGGCTCCTGGCCTGTCGTCCGCCCCTCGACAGTCGTCCGCATCGGCTCCCTACCGTGCAGGACTATTTAGAAGGCCGCGCTACTGAGTCCGACACACCGTCATCCTTTCACGCTACCCCGACCTCACCAGCGCCTCTGTTGCGGGTGCGCGACCTGCAAGTCACCTATCCCCTCAAAAAGAATGTCTTCGGCCGTGTACTCCAGTCGCTCAATGCCGTTGACGGTCTCTCATTCGATATCTACCGGGGAGAGACCCTTGGCCTTGTGGGTGAGTCGGGTTGTGGCAAAAGCACCCTTGGCCGTGCCATCCTGCAACTTATCGAACGCAGTGCCGGTACCGTAGAGTACGATGGCACCAGCCTCGACAAACTCTCCCACTCCCAGCGCAAAGAACTCCGTCGCAAGATGCAGATAGTGTTTCAAGACCCCTACTCTTCCCTCAACCCCCGACTCACCATCGGCGAGGCTATCATGGAACCCCTCCGGTGCCATCACCTATGTCCCGATGTCCGGCAGCGGCGCGAACGGGTACTTGAACTGATGAAACAAGTAGGCCTTAAAGAGGAATGGTTCAATCGCTTCCCCCACGAGTTCAGTGGAGGCCAGCGGCAACGCGTCTGTATTGCTCGCGCACTTGTGTTGCAGCCCGAACTGGTCGTCTGCGACGAGAGTGTCTCTGCTCTCGATGTCTCCGTCCAGGCACAAGTGCTCAACCTCCTCAACGACCTCAAGGAACGTTACGGCTACACCTACCTCTTCATCACCCACGACCTCTCAGTGGTCAAATTCTTCTCCGACCGTATCATGGTCATGGAACGAGGCCGCATAGTGGAACAGGGTCCCTCCGACCAACTCTTCGCCCATCCCCGGCACCCCTACACCCAACGCCTCCTCGCCGCCATCCCCCGCCTGTAACGAAAAACATGAATTGCCCTGAATAAACCATTAACAATGGCCATTACATGGTAATTCATGTTTCTTGCTGTTGTGCAGAGGCTCCCGTTGTCACGGATCCGCAGACGGTAAAGTAGTAGAGACTGAAAAATCGCAAAGGATATAAAAAAGACAGGCAAGTGGGCTCTTGCCTGTCAAATAAAAGGAGGATACAAGCGAATTATCGCCTTTTCTTTTCCTGCATTTTGGCCTCGATGGTCATTGTGGCGTGTGGCACAA
Source organism: Bacteroidales bacterium UBA1208 (assembly GCA_002309955.1). Lineage (GTDB taxonomy): Bacteria > Bacteroidota > Bacteroidia > Bacteroidales > P3 > Colimorpha. Next base: position 13,658 of record DBXQ01000051.1, on the reverse strand, counting down.
TCATGAGGCGTTCTTTCGGGATGAGCTTTCCAGTCACGCGACAGATACCGTAAGTTTTGTTCTCAATGCGGATGAGGGCGGCATCCAAGTCTTTGATGAATTTCTGCTGGCGGGCGGCAAGGCGGGAGTTTTCCTCTTTCGACAGCACATTGCTTCCCTCTTCAAGCGTCTTGAATGTCGGAGCGGTGTCCGAGGCATCGTTTTGGCTTCCTGCAACGGCTTCGTTCAGCAGTTCAAGACTCTTTATTGCTTCTTCGCGTTTCTTCAATATCAATTCTTTAAAGAATTGTAGCTCTTCAGCAGAATAGCAAGTCTTCTCGGGTGTAGGTTCTTTTTTCTCCATAAAGCATCAAAATATTTCCGTGGGTTTTCACACGTAATTCACTTTTGCAAAAGTACAGATACTTTCTCACATACGGTAAAAAAGATATTAACACGTTGTTATTAACTCTGCAAATAAAGGTCTATCAAACCGTTGGGAGCTTCGATGAAAATGGTTTTTGCCTCTCTGTCCACCTTTTTTATCACAGGGTCGATGACAGGAATGAGTATCTCTGTGTCCCCTTTCATGATTTGAAAAAGGGGTTGTGCAGGGTATTCAATGATACTCTGAATGATACCTATATCTCCCTTTTCAGCGTCAATTACCCTAAAGCCTTTCACTTCATGGAAATAGAATTGGTTGCCGGTCAGCTTGGGCAGCAAGTCAAGGGGCAGGTACAAATCATGTCCGGCCAGAGCTTGGGCCTCTTGGGGTGTCAGATCCTCGAAAGTCACCACGGCCTTGTTGCCGTTTATGTTGTCCACCTTGAAGAAGTAGGGTATCAAATTCCCTTTCACCTCTACGAATACCGAATCAAGTCCGGCATAGTCTTCGGGGCTGTCCACATCGAGATAGAAAACCATCTGGCCCTTGAAGCCAAAGGGTTTGGTGATATTGCCCAGGCGGTAGCATTCTTCTTTGGTCATAATGGAAAGGTAAAAGCTAATGTCAATATTGGCGGTTTGCGAAAGTCTGGTTGCAGGTTGTTGTCTTTACAAAAAAAGCGTGCTCTGGAGGAACACGCTTTAATCATGACACGTTCAGTGTTACTCGGCAGCGGGAGCTTCCTCGGCGGCAGGGGTCACTTCTGCGTTAGCGGCGGCTTCGGCTTCAGCCTTGGCGGCAGCTTCGGCCTCGGCAGCGGCTTTGCGCTTAGCGGCAACTGCGGCGGCAACAGTCTCGTTGTGCTTCTTCTCGGCCTCGAGACGGTCTTTCTTCACGTTGCGGAGTTTGTTGTCGTTCTCGCTCTTAGCGTTAGCGATTTTGTTCTCCTTGGCCTGGAGCCACTCGTTGAACTTCACATCGGCCTGTTCCTGGCTGATGGCGCCTTTGTTGACACCCACCTGCAGGTGATGTTTCAGCAGGACACCCTTATAAGAAAGGATGCGGCGAGCGGTCTCGCTGGGCTGTGCACCGTTGCCGATCCACTCGGCAGCGCGTTCAACATTGAGTTCGATAGTGGCGGGGTTGGTCAGGGGATTGTAGGTGCCTAATTTCTCAATAAATTTACCATCCCGGGGTACACGACCGTCCGCAACAACGATATGATAGAAAGGTTGATTCTTTTTACCATGACGCTGTAATCTGATTCTTGTAGGCATAATTGTTTGATGTTTAAATTGTTATTAAAAAATGATTTGAATTATTCAAGTTGCAAAGATACACACTTTTTTCGAATTGCACAATTTTTTTTTTCTTCACACTGTATTTTAACCCAAATCGGTCATTAGGACGGGAAGTACACTAATTATCGGATAATATCTTCTTTTCATGCCAAAGCGGCATTTCTTTATGTTCCATGAC
>DBXQ01000051.1:0-11702 GCA_002309955.1 Bacteroidales bacterium UBA1208 | reverse complement strand
CTCGAAACAAATACCACTCTGGCATAAAACCCAACGACCGATTTGGGTATAAGTCAGCCCACAGGGCTTCCGCGAGGTGCTGTTGGCGCACCCGGAATACGCTTTCCGTTCGCTCGTTCTTCCTCAGTTCTCCCATCGTTCTTCCTTTTTTAAAGGAAAACTGAAGGTGTATGTGAGGGGGAAGTGACGGGAACTGGGTGAAGGATGAACGGGGGGTAAGATTCGGATGTTTTTGTTGTAAATGGTTGTGAAAAGGTGTATTTGTGTTGTTGTTTATGGCTGGAAATTGTGTGAGTGGCAGGGGAGGGCATGCGGCAAGCGGGTTGAAAGGGGAGTCGGCTGATGCAACGAGTGGCCCTTTTATTGCGGTGCAGTTATTTTGTGGCGGGGTCAACTATTTTGGCAATAGTTCCTACTTTTTTTGTAATTTTGCAGCACTATTGATTAATTGATGAATATATTTAAATTAGATGATTATAGGCAGTTAGCCGATACAGGAGCGGCGGTGACGGTGGGCATGTTCGACGGTGTGCATACAGGCCACCGCCATATTTTGACGCTTTTGGGGCGTGTGGCGGCGGAAAAAGGGTTGCGCCCGGTGGTGGTCACTTTCGACCGTCACCCCCGCCAAGTGCTTACGGAGGGCGTGGCTACCCATTTCCGTATCACGACCAACGAGGAGCGTGCCCGTTTGCTGTCGCAGTGCGGGGTGGATACAGTGGTGGAATTGCCGTTCACGCCTCAGTTGGCAGGCATGTCGGCCTGTGAGTTTTTCGATGAAGTGCTGGTGGGACAGCTTGATGCCCGTGCATTGGTGTTGGGGTTCGACAATATGTTTGGCAGCCGGGGCCGGAACGATTTCGACCGTTTGCCTGCACTTGCCGATGAGAGGAGGGTGGCACTGCACGTTGACACGGCGGTGTTCTACCATGGCAAAGAGGTAAGTTCAACCCGCATACGCAAGGCTTTGGAACAGGGACAGACCGACCGTGCCGCAGCTATGCTGGGGCGAGGTTACCGCATGTGGGGCACAGTGGAGAAAGGGCGGCAACTGGGACGGCTGCTGGGTTTCCCGACGGCTAATGTGTCGCTCGACGACAGGTCGAAAGTGTGGCCTGCCGACGGCGTGTATGCCGTGTGGGTTACGCTGGCCGACGGTACTGCGGGGCTGAAGGGTATGGCCAATTTTGGCGGACAGCCCACCTTTGGACTTGACAAACCGGTCTTCGAGGTCAATATATTTGATTTCGAAGGCGATTTATATGATACCACACTCACTGTCGAGTTTGGCCCCCGTTTGCGTGACATCTGTCGTTTCGACAACGTGCCAACGCTGGTGACGCAGCTCCGTTCCGACCGCGAGGCTGCCAAGCGGATGTTGACGCAGGGGCAGGGCAGGGGAGTGAAAAAATGATTTGCCATGCGAAGATTGTTGTTTGCCATTCTTATTGTTTTGCCGGTGCTGGCTTCGGCGCAGCCCGACAAGGTGTATAAGTCGCTGAAAGAGGTTCGCGACCCCTCGCAAGTGTACATTCTGCAGCTGCGGGGCAAACGGCTCAAGACGCTGCCAAAGCAGGTGTATGGCATGTCCAATCTGCGCGAACTGGATTTGCGGGGCAACCGTATCAGGGTGCTGACGGACAGCGTCGCCCTGCTTGCCAATCTGGAACGGTTAGTGTTGAGCCGCAATCCGATAGACTCGCTGCCTGCCGCCATGGCCAGTATGGAGCAGTTGAAAGAGCTGGTGCTTTGGGATACAAGAGTGACGCGGCTGCCCAAGGAACTGGCTCGTTTGGACGCAACGCTCGAATTGATAGATTTGCGCAGCTGTCATCTGCTGCTTGACGAGCAGCAGGCCATCGAGGAGCTGTTGCCCTCGGTGAAGAAATTGTGGGACTATGCATGCAATTGTCCCGACTAATCTGTTTGGCATTATGATGAAAGAGGAATTGACAATAGCTTGTTACCAGCAGGACATCGCTTGGGAGCAGCCCGACGTGAACCGCCGCATGGTGGAAGAGGCTTTTGCCTCTTTGGGCTGCGAGGCGGACATTCTGGTGGCTCCTGAGACCTTCACCACGGGCTTTTCGGACAATATGGCCGCCATGGCCGAGGAGCCAGAGGGCGAGACCTACCGTTTTGCCCATCGTATGGCCCGGCTCCACGATGCCCTGTTTGTGGGCACATGGACGGTGAAGACCGGCTCCGGACCGCGCCGGGTGGTTAACCGCCTGCACTGGGTGAGACCCGATGGGTCATACGGATACTACGACAAGGGGCACACATTCCGCATGAGCAGCGAGGCCTCGCAACTGGAACGGGGTACCCGGCGCGTAATATTCGAGTGGCGCGGATGGCACATCAAGCCCGCCGTTTGCTACGACCTGCGTTTCCCCAAGTGGCTCCGTAATGCCAATCCACTCGACTACGACCTGCTGTTGCTGTGTGCCAATTGGCCCGGCTCACGCCATGAGGCGTGGAGCACACTGTTGCGCGCCAGGGCTATCGAGAATCTTTGCTATGTGGCGGGAGTCAACAGGGTGGGCACCGATGGGGTCGGGATACCTTATGCGGGTTACAGTGCAGTGGTGGACTACCGGGGACAGGATATGGCCGGTTGTGCCCCAGGACAGCCGGCAGTGTTCAAAGCCACACTCAGTCGCGACGCGTTGGACACCTTCCGCCAGCATTGGCCTTTCTTTCTTGACTTTGATTAAGGACGACTACTATGACGATAGAAGATAAATTGGGATTCAGTAAAATACGCGAACTGCTTGCAGCCGAGTGCACCAATGCTCTCGCCGTAAGGATGGTGGGGGAGATGGCTTTCTCCAACAACTACGACCGGGTGGTGCGCGAGTTGCAGCAGACCGAGGAATTCCGCCAGATACTGGTTCTTGAGAACAGTTTCCCGTCGCAGGATTTTATCGACCTGACCGACGAATTGGTGCGTCTGCGTGTGGGCAACACGGTTATTGAGCAGGAGGCATTGTTCGACTTGCGTTGCTCGCTGCACACCATAGGGGAGTGTCTGCGTTTTCTGTTGCGCGACGATCCAGTGCGTTACCCCTTGCTGCATGAGTTGGCCAAGCGGGTGGAGTTGAATCCCGCCATCACCAAAGCGATAAACAAGATAATCGACGACAAGGGTGAGATATACGACAACGCCTCGCCACAGTTGTTGGACATACGGCGGCAGATGGCCCGCAAGCGTAACGAAGTGGATGTGCAAATCAACAGACAGCTGACCCGTGCCAAACGCGAAGGCTGGGCTCCTGACGGGGCTGAGGTGACCATCCGCAACGGCAGGATGGTGATACCCATGCTCGACACCCACCGGCGCAAAATCAAAGGGTTGATACACGACGAGTCCGCCACCCGCCAAACGGCATATCTCGAACCGTCGGAGGTGGTGGAGCTGAACAACGATTTGCGCGAATTGGAGTTTGCCGAGCAACGCGAGATACACCATATTCTGGCTCAATTCACCGACATGATACGCCCGCAACTGGACGCACTGACTAATGCCTATTGGTTTCTGGCCCGCATTGATTTTATCCGCGCCAAGGCCCGGCTGGCACTTACGCTGCGTTGCGGCCGTCCCATTGTGGACAGCATTACAAAAATCAGCTGGCTCGAAGCTCGCCACCCGTTGCTGTACCTGAACCGAAAGGACGAGGTGGTGCCTTTCAACATAAACCTTGACGACAACTCGCATATTCTCATCGTGTCGGGACCCAATGCCGGTGGCAAATCGGTGTGCCTCAAGGCTGTGGGATTGATACAATACATGTTGCAGTGCGGATTGTTGGTGCCATGCCGCGAGACCTCGGAATTCGGCATCTTCGACACGGTATTCATCGACATCGGAGACCAGCAGTCGATAGACAACGACCTGAGCACCTACACGTCGCATCTACAGAATATGAAGCAGTTGTTGGAGATTGCCGACGCGAACACCCTCTTTCTGCTCGACGAGTTGGGCGGCGGCACCGAACCCCGTTCGGGTTGTGCCATTGCCGAGGCATTGCTCGAGGAGTTGTATCGCCGGCATGCCTTCGGGGTGGTGACCACCCATTTTGCCGACTTGAAATTGATGGCAGACCATTGTCCGGGAATCATCAACGGTGCCATGCTGTTCGACACCGAAGAGATGAGGCCGTTGTATAGGCTCTCCATCGGCCATCCCGGCAGCTCGTTTGCTTTCGAGATAGCCCGTAATATCGGTTTCCCGCCCGAGGTGCTCGAAGAGGCTGCAGGCAAGGTGGGAGGCCAGATGCTCGATTTCGAACATCAGCTGCAACAGATAGAGCTGGACAAGCAGGAGGTGCAGCGCAGGCAGACCGAGCTGGATGTGGCCGACCAGTTCCTCGCGGAAGTCACGGAGAAGTATCAGCGGCTCACCCAGCAGTTGCAGGACAAGAAGTACGAGATATTGAGTGCCGCACGCAAAGAGGCGCAGCAGATACTGGCCGATGCCAACCGCACGGTGGAGCAGACCATCAGCAGCATCAAAGAAGCCAAGGCCGAGCGTGAACCCACCCTCAAGGCAAGGCAGGAGATGAAGGCCGAAGCCGAACGAATAGCCCTCGACCAGCAACGCCACGACGAAGAGCATGCCCAAGCCCGCAAAAGGAGTGACGAGGTTCTGTCTGTCTCCAACCATGGTTTGGAGGCGGAGAAAGAGGATTCCGAACTGCCGATAACGGTGGGCAGCATAGTGCGTATCGACGGGCAGGAGACCTTTGCTCAGGTGGTGGAGATGAAAGGCAAGAAGGCAGTGGTGGAGAGCAACAGCATCCGCATGACGATAGCCTTGAACCGGCTGAAGGGTACGGCAAAGAAAAACATTCCCGTAGACAAACTGAGCCGTCAGAACAGTCGTTTCCAGTCCATCTATGACGACATCAACGAGAAACGCAAAACCTTCAATCCGACGCTCGACCTCCGGGGGCAGCGTGCCGACGAAGCGCTGGAGAATCTGCAGCATTTCATTGACGATGCCCAGCTGCTGAGCGAGAAAGAAATCAGAATACTGCACGGCAAGGGGTACGGCATTTTGAAACAGATAATCCGCGAGTATCTGCAAGGCAACCGGGATGTGCGTTTGTTCCGTTCCGAGCGGCTTGAACTGGGAGGCGACGGTATCACAGTTGTACAGTTGAAATAGGCCTTTTGGGAAAAATATGTGACGGAACAGGAATTTTATAAAAAAATCCTTTGTATCTTTGCAAACGAAATAAAACAACAACCGAGATATAATTTAAAAACATAAAACTATGAAAATGAAAAGAATGTTCCTCCCCATGATGGCATTGTTCATGATGCTGTCGGGCTGTACCAAAGAGTACATTACCTTAGGTTCGCAAATTGAAACATATCGGTTCAACATCACACCCTCGCAATGGAAATTAGTTCAGGGACAATATGCCCCGAGTTCGAACAGTTATCTGTACTGCACAGTGGATGTTCCCGCAATCACCAACGAGGTGTTCGACTATGGCACGGTTGAGGCTTATGTGTGGAATATCTATGATGTGAGCCAGAATCTGGGTGCGTGGAATACACTGCCTTTTGTCTATCCGCTCGAAGTGAACATCACTAATGATCAGGGTGCTCAAGAGACTGTCATCGTGCCAGAGAATCTCCGCTTTGAATGGGAGAAAGGCGCTGTCACATTTATCATTCAGGATCTTGACGGATACCGTCCGGAGCAGTTGGAACAGACGCTCAGCTTCAAGGTCTGCGTTTCGCGCAACCTATAGGCAATAGACAGAGGCCTATCGGCGGAAAAGCGGATTTTATAACAAATGTCCGCATGATTGACAAACCACTTGCAGGGGTAGCGCTAAGCGATGCCCCTGCAATATTTTTATGGTGTAAATGAGGTTGAGCAGACCAATCTGTAGGGCGGTACAGCGGGTAAACCCCGTGTTTATGGAGGAAAATCTTCCTTGCAACACTGATTTTTGCATTTTTTTTGTTTTTTTATGAATTTTTTTTGCATCCCTTGTCACATTTTGGCCTTTTTTACGACTAATGTGTCATGAAAGGTTACAAACATACGTCAAAGAACAGGTAGTAGAAAATCGATAGCACCCACCAAATGCAAGAAGAGACCCTACAACAAATCGAGTTCATCAAGATGCTTGAACAATGCTACGGCTCCGTGGCAAGGGTAAGTCTTTACTATTACAGATACAACTCCGAGAGCTACCAAGACCTCATTCAGGACATTGTCTGCACCTTGTGGGAAGAATGGCCGTCATTCCGCAAAAAAAGCAGTGTCAACACTTGGGTTACCCGCATAGCCCTCAACGTAGCGGCAGACCAATACAGAAGACACTCCCAAATGCCCACCTTTGTCAAACTCAACGAGAAGGTGTGCAACCAGATAGCCGACGAAACCGACAATCTCATCTACCAGCGACTCTATGACCTGATAGACCGTCTCGACAGCGAGGAAGACCGTCAACTGCTGTATCTCTACCTCGACAAGAAATCATTCCGCGAAATAGCCCTGATCATGGGCATCTCTATAGAAAATGCACGGCAACGATTTCACCGCATAAAAAAGAAATTAATAAAACTTAATCAACAAGAGCCATGAACAAAAGCAATCGATACCATCGCGATAACCGACACACCGTCGGGGGCAAGAAACAATCAACGTCCAAAGTGTCCCTATCCGAGAGCGACAGGCTGCTGAAGGATCTACAAACCGACTGGGAACGTCTGAACCACCGTGTGGCAAAAAGAACCGCCCACGGTAAAGGCCGGCTTCTGCATGCCAGCCCCGAACTCATCCGCACCCTACGGCGCCACCGGCTGAAAACAACCTTTTACTGGATTATGATGGTCTGCTGCCTTTTGATGACACTGCAGTGGACATTCTCCATGCACATCTACACCACATGCCCACAAGTCACCACAGCTGCCTTGGTACTCGAAACCGTCTTCATTCTGGTCACAGGGTACAGCTTCGCTGCCGCCATCAAAACCACGAAGTGGCAACAACCCGTATTGCTCAACAACTATATACCACAGATGCTAACCATCGCCATCGCCATGCTGCTGGTGTTCCCCACCGTGTCGTTTGGACAGTTGGGCGATGGCCTTGTCATATCGCAATACGGGCGCTCGGCGCTGAACCACACCGCACGGTTAGATGCAATACACACAGTCAACAATGTCCTTAACGAGATATGAAAAGCAATAAGACAGGTTGGACAATAACTCTCACTGCCCTGCTGCTAATAGTAGGAGGGGGGATTATTGTCAAACTATGGCCGCGAACTGTCCCCATCAACCAATGTAGTCCAATCTATCGTGAATACATGGAGCAGGAAGGACTAAACGTTTCTTTTGTCAGTAAATACAAAGTCAACGACACTACCTTTGTAGATGCCACACTAATTACAGCCACCAACGATTCCGCTTGGGTAAAACTATGTCATGATTTTCTCATATTCGACGACTTGGATTGCTACGATGAAACAAAAATCCACGGCGAATCGGTGTTTTTCTTTCTTGTTTCAAGAGAAGACCACCACGTTCGTATAGCTATGCCTTTCTCAGGTGAACTCGACTACGTTGTCTTGTCCCCTGCAATATCAGCCATTTGCATATTCCATGTAGAATCTGTGCAACAAATATTGCCAATTATAGCAAAAGAGACACATCGATTAAAAACAACAGAAAAATAATACAAATCACATCAAATGAAAAAGTACATTATTCCAGCAACACTTCTCGTGATGATTTCGTTGACATCAGTCAGCTGCAAAAAAGAAACCATTGCAAACCAGCCTACCGCTCACGTCGAAAACTGCAACACACGCATTATTCAATACTCCGTGAACGGACAAACCTATCACCGCGCCATCCTAAACGACGACGATTGGAACACATTCATGTCCTCCATGCTCGCGCTTGCCCGCGAAGGGTATATCGTGACTATTATGGACGAAAACCGTTCCCTCTACGAAAACTGCCCAAAAGAAACGGTGACATTCACTACCAAGAATGAAGACGAAGCAAATCAATGGGCTTTCAAAAAAACGCTGGAGGGTTACGTTGTGGAGATAACTTTCAATCGAGAAACCGGCGAATTTACCTGTATTGCCAATAGATAACCCAATGATTAGAAGCTGTTTAATTTTGATTGATGAAGTTTATTATGGACATGAACGAGCAGGTTTTTCTTCTTTTCGATTGCGCAATGGGGTTCCATTGTAATTGAGAAAAGAAGGAAAAGATGCCGCTCAGGTGCTTTAAGAAAATCATTGAATTAAATTCAAACAGCTTCTTAACCTATGAACAGACAAATCATCAGTCTGACAGCAAAACGAACACGCCATGAAATACATTGAAAAATGCCCTGCACAGAGTTTGTCGCGCCGTTGTGCAGGGCTGAATCGAGGATGCCGGACAGGCGGAGAGACTTCACTTCAAACAAAACTCTCCCCAGGCACCCAAGGCATAGAACACCTATGCATTCATTTATAAAAAATGGACATTATATAACGAATAACAGGCGATTCTATTGTACGGCATACGGGAAAAACTGCACCCAACCGCACAGCGACTCCGCAGAACTAAAAACAATTAAACCCAAATCGGCCGATAGAATTCCATCCCTGATTTTAACATTTTGTAAGCGGTACAATACCTGTCAAATAGTCATTGTTTTTCTAATGACAGTCTTTAAAGAGGGACGAAATAACATGTTTTTCGATTAAAAAGGATTGATATTCTCCTAATGACAGATTTTGGGTTAAACAACAGTGAACGCTCAAACAAACCCAGACTATATAAACACATTTAAGAATCAACCGACATGACAACTATAGCAACAACTGACAGATCCCCGGTAGGAAATATCCCGAATGGCATCTCCAACATATTACTCAAGCCATCTTTTTTGGCTTCGCCTCTCAAAAACCGGAATAAAGTTTCTGGTCTTTCTCTTCAAATCAAAAAACATTTTAATCAAAACTTTAAAACCATGAAACACTCCTATTTAACATTAATCATTTTATTGACAGCCATCCCTTTCTGCCAATCCGTCGCCCAGACCTCCTACAACAGCAAGAGGGAAACCATCGGCTCTTTCAACTGTAATAAGGAGATTGTTTGTGACCATGCTTCAAGATACATTGTCACATACTCCCACAACATGAGTTCAACCCCCCCGCACTATTTCACTGTCCAGGACATGCAGAACAACATCATCAAACAATTTCCACTCAACATTGGATCCGCCTCCATTACTCCGACGATATCCCCCATCACCCGCTATGAAATAAACGATATGAAAGTAGGAGACCTCAACTATGTCTATTTCTGCGGCAGTAGACAAATAATAACCGTCTCCCCGACTTACACATCCGTAAGTGTGGGTTTTATCGGCAGGTTCTCCCTTACCGACGCATTGGGTTCCGGAGGCAACGTCGAAATCTTTTTCATTGATGGAACTACTGCTTTTGGGAAAATCGAGCCCCGGGGAAGCCTGAACCAAGTCTTCGCTGTCGGCTCCACCGATGTATTCGACATTTTTTCTAACACCTACTACTCCTGTTTGGTCGGGCTGGAATACAACAACCAATCCTCTTCGTGGAAATACGACCTCGTTGAACCCTCGAATTTGACAGAGCGTTTCACCGATGTCGCCTTCTCGGGGGGAATCATTGTCTCCTCAAGATTCATCAACAACAATTACCTTATCGGCATCCGGCACACAAAAAACGGTCCTTTGTGCGACCCAGAGAATTATTCCCTCCTGTCCAACTGCAACCTTTACGATATGCAGAACGTCGTCACGCCGGGCGGTGTTGCCGTGGCTTTCCGTAAAGAGAACGACCCCATATTGCTCGCATCCAGAGGGGGCAACGTCACCATGGCACACTCCTGCTACAATATCGCCAGCGGCATTGCCGCCTATGAAATCTATCTGGCTGACTTGGGCGATGCCCGCATCTCACAAATCCGCTACCTGCCGTCCACCAACTATGTTACTCTGAAAAACATCAACCTCAGTTTTAACCATGCAACAGCATTCTTTCTGGCAAACGACGCCACCGCCCATAACGACTTGATCCCTGCCATCACTTGGACTTCCACACCCTCATTGTGTCCTACGAGAACCATCAGCAATTCCTCCGACATGAAATGTCAAGGATTAAGCAGATTCTACAAGTCCAATTATGAATATATTTATGTCGGTGGCTGCGGTTCTTCCTCCAATAACCCTGCTTACTACGCACAGCGCAATACCAGTTTAACCTCACTCTGTTTGCCGACACCTGCTCTATATTTCACAACCAACCTGACTGTCCCTGCCTACACTGTTAACCCAACTATGACAATAAACAACCTATCCTGCGGTCGAGCAATATCATCAACCCTTATCCAACCGTTCACACCTGTCGCCGTAACGCCGACTACCACATGCAATTATTAATCAATCATCAAATACCAACCTTTAAAACATCAATCACTATGAAACGATTTTTCCTTGCAGCAATGCTGCTCCTCTCCCTCCACCTTTGTGCCTCAGCCCAGACCGACTCCACCGCCCTCGATACCATCCGCGACCGTTACTACCGCTACTATTACTACAGCTGGTACGACACCTGTCCCCGATTCTACGACTCAACCTTCCAAATGGGTATTTATAACACGGGTTTTTACCAAATTGCTAATCACCTAATAACGGTAAATAACCTGTATACTCCGCACCCCATCACTGTCAGCGGTCTCGCCGCCTTAGTGATAAGGGAAGAAGACATGCCTCCCGTAGGCTCACACGAAATGTATTATGACATCGACCACGGGTGGCTTCCAGAATACCTGAGCCTGTGGCAGATTGCCAACTACGAAAAGCACCTGGTCGGTGACTCTCTCCGCTTCGACACCGTCACCCCGAAAATCATGAAACTCCCCGTCAACGGTGTCTCCGGCGACTCCATCACCTGTCTTGCTTTCGAAGTCCTCTTCGACAAACCCGTTGTCGTCGACTCCACTTTCCTTATCGGCGGCACTGGACACAGCAACAACCATATATGGGATGACTACGGTACGGATTGGATATATAACAAACGCCTGTGGTACGCTCATCTCACAGAATGCCGCTACAGAAGTGGAAATTGTGATGGTCACTGCCCCTCTCAAGCCCCGGTTAGCGAACTTAGCCCTCTTAACAGTTTTCTTCCCGACTATTTCCGCGATTATTTCTGGGGACCGTTCTTCGCCATCGTCGACTTCGACAGCATCACCGTCCACTCCAACGACTCCCTCATGGGTTCCACAGCGGGCACCGGCCGTTACTCCGACCGAACCGATGTCACCATCCGCGCCATCCCCGAACCCGGATTCTACTTCCGCCGTTGGAACGACAGCGTCACTCTCAACCCCCGCACCGTACACCTCACCTGCGACACCGCCTTCACCGCCTTCTTCACCGACGAAACTCCCCTCTATGTCGACGCCTATCCCGACCGCGCCTTCCACGGCTCCGTCTCCGGCGGTGGCATCTACTGGCCCGGCGACTCCGTCACCCTCTCCGCCACCCCATACGAGCACTACCGCTTCACCGCCTGGCACGACGGCGACACCTCCAACCCACGTCGATTCGTCATCACCCAGGACTCCTCCTTCACCGCCTTCTTCGAATGGATTCAGAACAGCATCGACTCCCCGGA
>DBXQ01000015.1 GCA_002309955.1 Bacteroidales bacterium UBA1208 | reverse complement strand
ACGTGTCCCGGAGTGTCAATCAGGTTGATCTTGTACTTGTTACCTGCGTAGTTCCAGAAGGTGGTCGTAGCGGCAGAGGTGATAGTGATACCACGCTCCTGCTCCTGACCCATCCAGTCCATCGTGGCTGACCCCTCGTGCGTTTCTCCCAGCTTATAGTTTTTGCCGGTGTAGAAAAGTATACGCTCGGTCGTTGTCGTCTTGCCGGCGTCGATATGGGCCATAATCCCGATATTCCTTGTATAATGTAGGTCTGACATTTATTGTAAGTGGTTTTGCCTGGGTGTCTATATTAATAATCCTAATTCCCTGATTAATGAATCTAAATATCTTAGAAACGGAAGTGTGAGAAAGCCTTGTTGGCCTCTGCCATACGGTGGATATCCTCCTTACGTTTGAAAGCGGCGCCTTCTTCCTTGTAAGCAGCCTGAATCTCGGCAGCCAGTTTCAGAGCCATCGTCTTCTCACTGCGCTTGCGGCTGAAGCTGATGAGGTTCTTCATGCCAATAGACTGTTTACGCTCGGGACGAATCTCAGTAGGAACCTGNNCCGATACGGCGGCTCTTCACCTCCACAGAAGGGGTGATGTTGGCCAAAGCCTTTTTCCACACCTCAATGCCGTCTTCCTTGGTACGGTCGGCCACCACGTCGATTGCCTCGTAGAAAATCTTGTAGGCGATGGTCTTCTTGCCGCCCAACATCAGGTTGTTGACAAACTTGGTAACGAGCACGTCGTTATATTTGGGATCCGGAAGGATGATACGTTTTCTGGGTTTTGCTTTTCTCATTTCTCTTTTACATTAACGAACTGCCTGCGCAGCTCCTTATTCTTTATACCTTATAATTTATTATTTCGAAGCTTGTTTCGGACGCTTGGCACCGTATTTAGAACGACGCTGACGACGACCGTCAACTCCACTGGTGTCCAATGCACCGCGGATGATATGATAACGCACACCGGGAAGGTCCTTAACACGACCACCACGGATCATAACGATAGAGTGCTCTTGCAGATTGTGGCCTTCACCGGGGATGTAGGCATTAACCTCTTTCTGGTTGGTGAGACGCACACGGGCAACCTTACGCATTGCCGAGTTAGGTTTCTTAGGGGTGGTGGTGTACACACGGGTGCAGACGCCGCGACGCTGGGGGCAGCTGTCCAAAGCGGGAGATTTCGACTTATACTCCATCTGCTGGCGTCCTTTGCGAACTAATTGCTGAATTGTTGGCATTTTGTCTTTTGATGTTATATATTTAATTATTAATGTTTTCCGTTATCTCTCAAGGGCATAATTTCCCCTCGAAATGGAATGCAAAATTACAACTATTTTTTCACCCCACAAAATAACAACTTGATTTACCAATGTTAAATAAACTTAAAATTCTTTGTGGGCACTATGTATCAACATGATACAAAATAAAAAATCATCTTTTCCCCAGCATCGAACTTGAAGTTATCAACAGCCCCCCCAATAGCCCACAACACGCCTCCCTTGGCTTCCCTTCGATAGCCCTTCGTTCCTCACCTATCCGTAGCTCACCATAAGCGTCTCGTGCTCGTATCCGTTAGCATGACGGACAACGATACAACATCGAAGGTACAACGAAAGAACCTCGGGTGAACCCCGGGACCACATTGGGTGTGCAGCGTAGCACTTTCTTAACCCCGGCACAGCAGCGACTGCCGTCGCTACGACTCGCGATAATGGTACTGCCCCTTGCCACGGGTCACACGGCCGTATTGCACCGCATTCTGGGGGCAATAGTGATAACACGCCTCACAATGGTTGCAGTTTCCGTTCCAGCAGGGTTTTCCATTCTCAATCGTGATATTCTGCAACGGGCACACTTTGGCACACAAACCGCAACCCACACAGGCATCGGTAGCACGATACTTCTTGTCCGACACCCATTTCACAAATCCCTTGCCAATGCCATTAGTCTTCAGCCCCGGCATAGCTCCACGATTCAAATCCACCGTCCGGCGTTTCTCTTTGACAGCCTCAGCCAACTCCTCCACCCTCGTTTTAGCCTGCTCTAACTTCCGCTTTTCCACTTCGGGCGAATCCACATTCATGAACGCCATATTCACATACGTATTGGGCATCGCCACCCCGAAGGCAGCATCAAGCCGAAGACCCGACGACCCCAGTGCCTGCCCCAACACCTTGTCGGCCAATCCCGCATCATCGCCATAGGTAACCATCATATATGTATACGACGGCACCACACTCAACCGCACCTTGCCAACAAAATCCAACACCAACTGTGGCGGCCGCCACGAATAGATGGGGAACACAAACCCCACCCGCTCGTCGGCCTGCAACGTGTAATCCAACTGCCCCTCGCGCAACGCCTTGGGGATAAACACCAGCCGCTCGTCCAACAACTCGCCGAGACGCTCAGCCACATGGCGGCTATTGCCGCAACCCGAATAATAGAAAATCATAAGTCTCTTGTTTAAACATTAATATCACTGCGCGCATTAATCTCATTCACATTGCAAAGGTACAACATATTTTCCAAATAACAGAGGGAAAATTCCACTTCATGTCTCTATACACTCAAAACATCCCAAATCCTACTCCACTTTCCCTCCCAAACCACCCAACCGCACCAGCCAACATCCCTGCCAAACACAAAAGGACTTCTATAAACTAAAACACTCTCAACCATCATTGGTACCCGATAAGAATATAGCCTAATGACAATAGATGAATCAAAACCAATTATATATGACAAGCATAAAAAGTCAGAGACATATGTGTCTTCAGCATGCTTATCGGGCATCCATGATTCATAATCTCAAGAAATGCCAATCATAACCATCATAATAGTATAAAGAAAATCAAACATATACCCTCTTTTTTTAAAAAATTATAGTAAAACATTCATTGCCATATGAAAAAATAGTCATATCTTTGCAGTCGAAAATCGAATGTCTAATAACGGTCGTCCGGCAGGTCAATGGGTTCTGCCTATTGCGATGACCCGGAAACAATAAAAGCAACAAATAGAACCCTCCATAAATAATAAAACACAATGAAAAACGCTAACATCATCGTCAACAAGGCCGAAATCAAAACCATGCTTGACAAGACCAACCGCCAGTTCCGCATCCCCACATGCCCGGAACCTATCAAAATAGACAAACCGTTCGCCATCATTGAAATCAAAGAGAAACTTCTCCGTGAACCGAACGAGAAAGAAATCAAAGAGGAAATCTCCCGTATCAACAAACTCCATGTGAGCGAGTACCAGTCCGAGCGCGATGCCCTCATAGCCATCTACGAGGCTGCCAACGGCAAACGCTGGTACAAAAACACAAACTGGTGCAAGGCAGAGGTGCCCATCTCCAAATGGTTTGGCGTTACCGTGACTCCCGATTACGTCTTCACACACGAAGGCAAGATTGTGAACGTCATGGGTCACGTCACCCGACTTGAACTTGGCCACAACAACATCTACTGTGGCAAACTGGAGGATAACGGACGCATCTCACCGCGCATCAAAGACCTCCCCAAACTCAAACTCCTCAGCCTCAGCTACAATTTCATCCATGGCCATATCCCCGACGAAATCTATGGCCTTAAGGACTTGGAAGAGCTGTACCTTCAGTTCAACCAGCTGGAGGGAGGCATCAGCTCCAAGATTGGCCAGCTCAAGAAACTCCGTCGCCTCCAGCTTGACCACAACCACCTCACAGGCCCCATCCCTGCTGAAATCGGCAACCTCGCCAACATGGAATGGCTCTGCCTCCACGTCAACGACCTTGACAACGGCTACACAACCAGCATCCGTAACGGCAAACCCGTAAAAGTCAAGTCCATCAACATCCCTGCCAGCTTTGCCAAACTCGCCAAGTTGGAAAACTTCATGGTCTACACGAACCAACTCTCCGGCACCATCCCCGCTGCCCTCAAGAAGCACCCCAAATACAGCAAATGGCAAATCAACCCCCAGCAAGACAAAGAGTCTTTGAGCTAACAAAGCTGTAAACCATCAGTGGCCGGTAGAACACGTCGGCCGAATTGAGAAACGAAAGGGCTGGCATCTCCCAACGCCAGCCTTTTGGTTTATCTATGCAGTCGCTATCACAAATAAAGAAAAACCGATGGACAAAGATACGCATTTTCTCAAACCGCCAGTAAAGGTTCAACCATTAAACCCAAATCGAGGCCATTAACTATGAGAACGAGTCTATTTATTTTTATTGGTGTCCGATAAAACTTT
>DBXQ01000020.1 GCA_002309955.1 Bacteroidales bacterium UBA1208 | reverse complement strand
TTGAGAAAGGCATCCAGTGAATGCCTTTCAGCTTCGGCGAGACAGGGATGTGGACAAGATGCCGAAAAAAATGCTGATGTGGCATAAACAGACCTTAAAAAGCGAGAAAGGATATAAAAGTTGGTCTAATGACCGATTTGGGTTTGTGTCAGAGTGGGATGGCAAGGACAAAGCTTTCTGCTGTTTGTAGGGATTCCGTACTAATGACTGATACGGGTTCTATTCCCGCCATTACAGGACGTGGTGTGAAATACATTGGATTATTTTGGTTGGTATATTGGAATGATGACCATTCGTAAATTTGTTTAAACGATTTCGTGATAATTGAAAAAAAAATAGTATTTTTGCATTTTGTTAGGAATGGGCAGAGGATGAAGACAGGTGTGTAACAAGCGAGTAAACACCCATTCTCGACAACAGGACAAGAGAATAATTATTAAAAAGCATTAACAATGAAAAGAGTCATTACCCTTTGTGCAACCCTCTTGATGGTTGCCACCATGGCTTCGGCCCAAGATGAATCCACACCCCTTGTGACTGGTGGCTCGTGGACCACTACCACGACCCCGGCATTGAAGATCAGCGAGTTTTTCTTCAACAACTGGGCTACCGCCGGTAACTCGCAGATTGACGCTACCGCCACCTTCTTCGGCAATTACAAGTACACCCATCCCAGGTATGTGTGGGACAATATTGTCGATCTGGCTTATGGCTACGCATGGCAAGACCTTGACGACACTCCCGGTCTTCCTTTCTTCGAGACCCGCCGCAAGAGCAACGATAAGATTGACCTCACCAGCGTCATTTCGTGGAATGCGTATAAGGGCTGGGGCGCCAGCTTCACGGCTAATCTGAAGACCCAGTTCGGAAGAGGTTTTGAGTATAAGGGCGTGGGTGCCAACCAGACCGAGAAGGTTATCTCCGATTTCTTTGCCCCGGCTTACTTGACCACGGCTCTCTCCTTCGAACACAAGCGCACCGATTGGTCTATCTCCCTCTCATTCTTGACAGGTAAGACCACTTTCGTATATAACGATTCGCTTATCTCAAAAGGACGTAACTATGGTGTCCTTCAGGATCCGGAAAAGTTCAACAAGAAAGACCCCTCGACGTTTAAACACGCTTACTTTGCTCTTGGTAGCTATGTGAAACTCCAGTACTTGAAAAAAGATGTGCTGCCGAACCTCGACCTCTACGCCCGTGCAGAGCTCTTCTATGATTACAAGAAGCCGAAGCATATGGCATGGGATGCCATCGACGCTTTTGTGGCAGACCTGGAGAATCCCGATCTGGCTCCCACCAAGGACTACTCGCTTTCCGACGGTGAGACATGGGCTGACCTGAAAGGCAAGAACTGGCTGGCCAAGCGCGCTTTTGAAACCGACTTGGATTTCGAACTGAAGTTGGACTACCGTCTCTCGAGCTTTATCTCAGCTAATTTTGGCCTTAATCTGAAATGGGACACCGATTTCAGTGGCATGGGCAAGTGGGGTCACTGGCAGGTGTATCAGATGGCCGGTATCCAGATTTATTTCAACTGGAAAACTCCCAAGGCATAACTGTTATAGTTAAGGAACAAAGTTCTACAGGGCGTTCAAGTGGATAGTCTCCGCGGGGACGCCTTTGTTTTTGCTTGCTCAAAGGCAGTGTGTCGGGTGGCAATAGTGGTTAATCAAGCCCTGTCGCACAATAAAAGTAAAAGAATGGCGTTATTTAGGAAAAATTTTGTTTGCAATATGAAAATATTGGTACTCAATTGTGGAAGTTCGTCGCTTAAGTATCAGTTAATTGATGTGGATACTCAGGCTGTTTTGACCAAAGGTCTGTTGGAGCGGATTGGCTTGGCGAGCGGCATTTTCTCATACACCAGCAAGGGTGAGAAGCATGTAACAGAATGCCCGATTCCCACGCATACCGAGGGGCTTCAGATGGTAATGAATGCCTTGGTGGACCCTGTGACGGGAGTGATCGGTTCTATAAAGGAGGTGTCGGCAGTGGGGCATC
The DNA here is from genome assembly GCA_002309955.1 of Bacteroidales bacterium UBA1208. Lineage (GTDB taxonomy): Bacteria > Bacteroidota > Bacteroidia > Bacteroidales > P3 > Colimorpha. Next base: position 28,972 of record DBXQ01000020.1, on the reverse strand, counting down.
GGTTTGCGCATGGAGGCGAGTTTTTCAAGCAGAGTGTACTCATTACCCCACAGGTGTTAGAGCAGGCCCGTTCGTTGACCGACTTGGCGCCGCTTCATATCCCCGGCAACATCATGGGTGTGGAGGCTATGGGTACAGTGCTGCCCGGTGTGCCTCAGGTGGCGGTGTTCGACACGGCTTTCAATTTGACTATCGAGCCCAAGAACTATCTGTACGGTATTCCGTATGAATATTATGAGCAGTACGGCATACGCCGCTACGGATTCCATGGCACGAGCCACCGTTTTGTGGCCAAGAAGGGTGCCAAGATGATAGGCAAGTATTGGAAGGATTTGAAGATTATCACCTGTCATTTGGGCAGCGGAGCCAGTATCTGCGCTATTGACCATGGCAAGAGTGTGAACAACAGCATGGGGATGACCTCGTTGGAGGGACTGACCATGGGCTCGCGGTGTGGCGACATCGATGTGGGTGCGCTGCTCTATTTGATGGAGAAGGCCAATCTGAGTGTGCAGGAGACGAACGACATTTTGTATAAGAAAAGCGGACTGGTGGGTCTGACCGGCGGAGCACAGGATATGCGCGACATCTGGGCTGGACGTAATAACGGTGACCAGCGCTGTATCTATGCTTTTGATGTCTTTGCACAGCGTTGCAAGAAGTATATCGGTGCCTTTGCGGCGCAGATGAACGGCTGCGATTTGCTGGTGTTTACAGGCGGCATAGGCGAAAATGCCTGGTTTATGCGCCATGCCATCCTGCAGGATATGGATTGGCTGGGTATTGATATCGACATGGAGTTGAATGACCACACTTCGGGTGTGGATGGCATTATTTCGGTGCCGGGAGCCCGTGTCACCACGGCTGTGGTGACCACCGATGAGGAGCTGGCCATTGCCATTGACACGTATAAGATTATCACAGCCAAGTAGTGTATGTATCGTTTTAAAGCAGCGTTGATACAGAATGAGGGGATGGATGCCGCCTATGTGGTGGTTCCGATGGATATCCGCAAGGAATTTGGCAAAGGCAGGCTGAAGGTGGAAGCCACTTTCGACGGGGTGCCATACAGCGGAAGCATTGTGAACATGGGTGTGAAGGATGAACAGGGAAATGTCTGCTACATTATAGGCGTTACAAAGGCTATACGTAAACAGACAGGAAAGACATTCGGAGACGAGATAGAGGTGACGTTTGAACCTGCTCAAGAGGCTGTGGAATAGGTTCCAATAATGTCGGACAGCGGGCTACAAGTTGCATAGCATTAGGCAGTAGCAGTAATGTCGATGGCGTTGGAGAGAGCGTGATGTTGGGAGAGGGATACTCATATTTGTGATTTATTTCTATTATGTCATTTTTTTTTAGTATTTTTGCAGCATGAAAATCAATCCTATTTTTAAGGTCCGCAAAGTGGCGGGCGAGAACATTATCCTTTTACAAGGAAAGACCAATGGGGACATGACCCGTGTTGTTGCATTCAATGAATCAGCCCTGTTGATGTGGGATTCGTTGCAAGGCAAGGATTTCACCATTGACGATGCAGTGGCAGTGTTGTTGGAGAATTACAATGTTGACGAGGCTACTGCCCGTACCGATGCAGAGAGATGGGTAGAGACTATCCGTGAGAACGGTTTGTTGTTGCCTGAATAAAACCGAAAAGTATGCCCGACAGTATTTCATTCTTGATAGCGGGACATAAGTTTCGCGTGGTAGGTGATGGCGAAGCGGCATTGTTGAGAACGATGCCGGGATTCCCGGTGTTTGTGGCCGAGTATGACGAACCGGAATGGCAGGTGGTGTTCGGCAAGCAATTGTCGAAGCCGGAACACTGGACTGTGCTGTACGATTTTGTGTTTGAGGCAGACATTATGAAGTGTGTGTTTGCCAAGACCGACGAGGCCTATTATTTCAGCATGGATCCGTACGACAAAAGCACGCCAGCACTGTTGATGCGCTATGAAAGCGGAAGCAATGTGGTTGAGGCTACGGTGGGAGCCGACCGCGACATGTTGCGTTTCGCTTTGTGGATTGCATTGAGCCTACTTTCCTTGTCCAGCAAGATGGCACTTATCCATTCTTCCACCATCGTACACCAAGGACGTGCAGTGATGTTCCTCGGTGAATCGGGAACGGGTAAGAGTACGCATACGCGTTTATGGCTGAAGAGTATTCCCGATGCCCATCTGCTCAACGACGACAGCCCAGTGTTGGCTGTTGAAAATGACGAGGTGGTTGTTTATGGTTCTCCATGGAGCGGCAAGACTCACTGTTACCATCAGTTGCGTTTTCCCCTTGCGGGGGTGGTGCGTCTTTCTCAGGCGCCGTACAATAGTATTCGCCAGCTCAATATAATAGAGGCCTTTTCAGCTATTCATCCGTCGTGTCCTCCGGCTTTGGCACAGGACGACCGCTATCAGGATATGATTGTGGATTTGCTGTCGGAGGTGCTCTCCAAGGTGCCGATGTTCCATTTGGAATGTCTGCCCGACGAGGATGCCGCATGGACAAGTCACGATGCCATCTTTAAGGCGCAGCAGTTGTAACAGAGAACAAGAGGTAAGACCAGTGAAGACAATCCAGATATCATTGCCTAATAGCCCCGACAATTTCTTATTGGTGGAGATGTGCGAGCGGTTGAAAGCCGGCATGACGGTGACGATGCTTTTTGGCGGTTGCAGTATGTTGCCTTTGATAAACGGCAACGGGGACAAGATTACGCTGCGGCCACTCCAGAATGACGAGGAGTGTAAGCCCGGGAGGGTGTATCTCTTTTTCGATGGTTATCACTATATTATCCATAGATTGTTGCGAATCAGCAAGGGGGTGTATGAATTCCGTGGCGATAACTGCTATAAACATGAGCGTGTGCATCGCGAGAATGTGTTGGCGGAGCTTATGACCATTATCCGTCCCGATGGGACAGAGGTGGACTGCCATGGAGAATGGTGGCGCAAGCAATCGCGCAAGGTGGTGCTTCGGCGGACGGTGAAAAATATCATCACGCGGGTGGCAAACCGTAAGGCTCGTCGCAAATGGTCGGTGGTATATTTTGTACTGCTGGCAGTGCTGATGTGGGCTCCTTTGAACGGATTGGGGTTGCCTTTGCATAATTTCGTGTTCGGGTTGCGGTTTGACCACTTGTTGCACGGATTGGTGTATGTGGCGTGTCCGTTCTTCTTGATGGATTTGTTGAAGCGTCGCAAGGGATTGGTGATCGGTGTGGCTATTTTGATAGGCCTGTTTACTGAGTTTGTGCAATATTTGTTGCCATTCAGAGGGTTTGATGTCAACGATTTGGTGTCGAACTGTCTTGGAAACTTGATAGGCTGGATCGCCATATTGCCTTTCCTGAAGCGTCATCCGAAATAACTGAACTATAATATCCTTGAATACTTAATTATTATGTCTGATACACTTGTAATTACACCGACCTATAACGAGAAAGAAAATATTGAGAACATAATCCGAAAGGTATTCTCGCTTGAGAAAGAGTTTGATATGCTCATCATCGAGGACAATTCGCCTGACGGTACAGCCGACATAGTGAAGCGGCTGATGGAGGAGTTCCCCAATCGTCTTTTTATCGAGGAGAGAAAGGGGAAACTGGGATTGGGTACGGCCTATTTGCATGGTTTCCGTTGGGGGCTGGAACACGGCTATGAGTATATGATTGAGATGGATGCCGACTTTTCGCATAACCCCGACGACCTGCCGCGGCTTTACGAGGCTTGTTCCACGGGCAAAGGCGATGTTGTAGTAGGTTCGCGCTATGTGGATGGAAAAATCAGTGTGGTGAATTGGCCGATGGGACGACTGATGATGTCTTATTATGCCTCGGTCTATGTACGCACGGTGACTGGCATGAAGGTGATGGATGCCACGGCAGGCTTTGTGTGTTACAGTCGCAGGGTGCTGGAGAAAATGAAATTTAACAAGGTGAAGTTTGTCGGCTATGCGTTCCAGATAGAGATGAAGTATACGGCAACCCGGTTGGGATTCAAGATCTATGAGGTGCCTATTGTTTTCACTGATCGCGTGTTGGGAACCTCGAAGATGAGTATGAAGATATTCAAAGAGGCATTCTTCGGTGTATTCAATCTCAGATTTCGTAATTGGAAAAATTATTGATTGTATGTATGTGTATCTGTGCTGGTGTAATACTTGAACATCAACACGGTTGTGCATTCAAATTATTGAATTATTTGATATGAAAAGAATTATCTTTTTAGCTGCGGCATTGATACTTACTTGTAGTTTGGCCGCTCAAAACAAGATGCTCAGTTCGAAACAACTGATGTCAAGAAGTCTCTATCCTCAGACCAATATGAGGGGATTCCAGTTTGTAGGCAACACCGACCAAATAGCCTATGTGCAGGATACGGTTCTCTACATGGGCAATCCAGGCAAGACGAAAGCCCGTTTCACTCTTGGAGCTTTGAATAAGATTATGGTTGCTTCAGGAGAAGAGGCGTTGTCTTATTTCCCCTATTGTAAAATTGTAAATGATAAAGAGTTCCGTTTCAATGCCAACGGGAAAGTCCTTCTTTATAATATGGCCAAGAAGACGCTCTCGGTTGTGGCGCAGTATCCTACAGAAGATGCCAAAAACCTTGACATGGAGGAAACTGGCTACAAGTCGGCCTATACCCAGGGTAACAATCTCTACATTAAAGACGGAAGTAAAGTCTTCTCCATAGAGTCGGCAGACCAAGACATTGTTTTCGGGCAGTCGGTGCACCGTAATGAGTTCGGTATTGAGAAAGGTACCTTCTGGTCACCCATGGGTAACTATTTGGCTTTTTACCGCATGGATCAGTCCATGGTGACGGACTATCCGTTGGTGAACACCACCGCACGTATTGCCCGCGAACAGCCTTTTAAATACCCTATGGCTGGTATGAAGAGTCATGAAGTCACTGTGGGTATTTATGATGCGTCGCAAGGGTCGGTACTTTATCTTGATACCCGTCGTGATGAGTCGTCTGTCGCTGAGCGAGAGAATTATCTTACCAACATCAGTTGGGATCCTAACGAGGAGTATCTCTACATTGCCAAAATTAACCGCGAGCAGAATCGCATGTGGTTAGAACGTTACTATGTGGGTGACGGCGAGTTTGACACTGTCCTCTTTGTTGAGTCTAATTCCCGCTATGTGGAGCCTTGCGATCCAATGACTTTCGTACCCGGGCATCCCGACCAGTTCCTTTGGTTCAGCCTGCGTGATGGCTATAAACATCTCTATTTATACAATACCGATGGTCAATTGCTCCGTCAAGTTACCAAAGGTAACTACGAGGTGCAAGGAATTATCGGATTTGATGCCAAAGGCGAGAATGTTTATGTGTACGCTAACAAGGAAAGTGCTATTGGTCTTGCCGCCTATCGTGTCAATTTGACGACGGGAGACATGGTCCTTCTCACTCCTGCCAAGGGTACCCATTCTGTGGTTGTCAATTCGAAGGGTACTATGCTCATCGATGCTTACAACAGTGTGGAGAACCCTGGATGCGCGCAGGTTATTGATATTAAGAAAGGCAAAATCTTGACCACACTTTATCAACTGGACAATCCTTTGGCCGACTATGCGATGCCTGAAATCAAGATGGGCACCATCAAAGCTGCTGACGGTGTGACAGACCTTTATTACCGACTCATCACCCCTCCGAACAGAAAGGCTGGCGAGAAATATCCTACGCTTGTCTATGTCTACGGTGGTCCTCACAGCCAGTTGGTTACTGACACTTGGCTGGGTGGTGCCAACCTCTATTTCCTCTTCCTTGCCCAGCAGGGCTACGTGGTCTTCACCGTCGACAATCGTGGTACCGACAATCGCGGCTTCGAGTTTGAAAGCTGCACCCACCGTCAGCTCGGCACCATCGAGATGGCCGACCAGATGGAAGGTGTTCGTTTCCTCCAGTCGCTCCCCTATGTCGACCAGAACCGCATGGGTGTTGAGGGTTGGAGCTTTGGTGGCTTCATGACCATTACCATGAAACTGGCTCACCCCGAAATCTTCAAGGTGGGATGCGCCGGTGGCCCCGTTATCGACTGGAAGTGGTACGAAATCATGTACGGTGAGCGTTATATGGACATGCCGCAGGAGAACCCCGAGGGCTATGCCAAGGCCTCCCTCCTCGGCAAAGCCAAGGACCTGCAGGGCCGGCTGCTTGTCATCCATGGTGCTGAGGACAACACCGTTGTCTGGCAGAACAGCATTGAGTTCATCGATGCCTGTATCAAAGCCGGCAAGCAGGTGGACTACTTTATCTATCCCCACCACGAGCACAACGTCCGTGGCTACGACCGCATTCACCTCTACGAAAAAATGTTCGACTACTACGAGACATTCCTGAAATAACCAGTCTCATGAATTGATGAGCTGGACAGGCTGGGACCCAACCCAGCCGTCCGGCTCTCCCTTTTAAGCCCAGTCCAACCCCGAAAACCCGCGCATTCTCCGAGATTTTTGCATTCAAAAACCTGCGCATTCTCCGAGGTTGTTTGGAAAATCAAATAGACCAATATCTTTGTTAGTAGTTCTCCTGTAGCCAGTGGACGAAGAAGAAGTCGCTGACGCGGTACTGCCCGTTGTCCGCTGTCACGATGTCTTTTTCAAGTAGCACCCGCAGTGGCGATTGGACGGTGCTGGCAGAATCTAATGCATGCTTTTTGACAAATGCTTGCGATGTGACAGCTTTTGCACAACCCTCTTGGCAATGGCTTGTAGCAGTCTCTTTTGCTTGGACGACAGGATGTTGAGTTGCATTAGGTATGACCCTTCTCGCACCTGTATGATGTTCTTCTGTGCCATGTCAAGGTGTTCCAGTGTGCAGGTCTTTCCTTGTCCAGTAAGGGCAAACAACTCGTTCATGAGCATTTGCATTATAGAATGCTTTTTATGATTATTACTTTTTTAATAATTGCAAATATAATAAAATTTCTCGGTTTGGAGACTTTTTGTTTCATGGTAGGAGGTAGAGGTGCTGGGAAAAGCGTATAGGGGTGGATTGAGAACGGCGCGTTTTTTTATATTTGATGGCAGAAAAAGGCTGTTGATTGGTAAAAAATGTGTACTTTTGCAGGCTGTAAATTCATTCGGTTATGCTGAAATATATTGCAGATAAGGAGCATTACACGGAGGTGCTGTCGCGGTGCGAGGGCGTGAAACACGACCTTTGGATTGCGACGGCAGATCTTAAGGATCTCTACGTCGCCAAGGGACGGGATTCCGAGCCGTTCCTTGCAGTGTTGAACCGTCTGCTGTGCCGAGGTGTGGAAGTGCGCTTGTTGCACGCCAAGGAGCCTGGAGAACGGTTTAGGGAGGATTTTGACCGCTATCCTGGTCTGTGGTCGAAGCTGGACAGGAGACTTTGCCTGCGTGTGCATTTCAAGATAATGATTTTTGATTGCACGACGGCCTATATTGGTTCCGCGAACCTGACGGGTGCAGGCATGGGCATGAAGAGTGTCGACGGACGCAATTTTGAGGCGGGAATCCTTACCGACGATCCTGCCTTGGTTGATGCGGCTGCCGACCATCTGGATGGAGTGTGGCAAAGCTGTCACTGCGGTCGCTGCAGGCACAAGAACCTTTGTGGCGACCGCCCAAACGAAGAATCAAAAGGATAATACTATGCAGGACTTTGCAGCTATAGACTTTGAGACGGCTAACGGTGAGCGTAGCAGTGTGTGCAGTGTCGGGGTGGTGGTAGTGCGCGGAGGCGAGGTTTGCGACACGTTCTACAGTCTTATCCAGCCTGAGCCAAATTATTATAGTTGGTTTTGCCAGCGTGTGCACGGGTTGGGGCCGAGGGATACCGACAGCGCTGAGGTGTTTCCGAAGGTTTGGGCACGGGTGGCACCGCTGATTGAGGGATTGCCGTTGGTGGCACACAATTCGCCTTTCGATGAGGGGTGTCTAAGGGCTGTGATGCGGGTGTATCAGATGGACTGGCCTGACTATAAGTTCTATTGCACATGTCGCGCTGCCCGCCGTAAGATGAAATACTTGCCTAACCATCAGTTGCACACGGTAGCCGAGGCTTGCGGTTTCTGTCTGGAGAACCACCACCATGCCCTTGCTGATGCCGAGGCGTGTGCAGCTATTGCTATCCAGTTGTTATAATCTCTATTGTTATGCCTTTGAAGAAGGGTTTAGCCCAAATCAGTTATTGGGTTTAGGTGTGCCATGCTGTTACGGATACATAAAAACCCAAATTCATTCCCGCGTCCATTCTTCACTTCAGAAAGGGTTGTTCTTTGGTCAAATACCGAAGAACAGGCGTATATAGAATGAACTTCAATCTGGAATGATGGCTCGACAGATGTCGGTGCAGGGGATTGGTTAAGGCACTGGGTCGTAGCCAGAGCCACCAAAGGGATTGCAGCGAAGAATTCGTTTAAAGGCAAGCCATCCGCCTTTGATGGGGCCGTGTTTCTTGATGGCTTCAACGGCGTATTGAGAGCAGGTGGGGGTGTAGCGGCAGGTGGGTGGTTTGAGGGGCGATATGCAGTTGCGATAGAACCAGATGAGGGCGAGCATCACCTTTGACAGGATTTTCAGCAGTAGTTGATGAAAGCTGTAGGCGCTTTTACATAGGGTATTCCAGATGAGCGAGGGAGCGTTCATGATTGTTGGCTGGGGTGGGAATCAAGGTGGGTGGAAATGTGCTGTATTAAAGTGTCGGTGATGCGGTCGAATTTGTGGTTGAGTGTGCTATGGTCAAAAATTTCGTTGTGCACATAATTCAGTGACAAGACGATGGTGACATTGTGGCTATTTAGGAACTGGTAGATTTGGGGTTTGTGTGTGCGGTAGCATTCGCGTGTAAGCCGTTTGATGCGGTTGCGGTCGACGGCGTGGCGGAATTTTTTCTTGGAGGTTGCGATGAGAGCCTGTGCAGGTATGCCTGACGGGAGGGCGTCGGGAGGGCAGGTCATCCAGTGTACGCTGTAGGGGAAGACAATAAATCGTTGACCTGATTGGAACAGGGAGTCTATTAGCTTTTTGCTACAGAGACGTTCCTCTTTGCCGAAAGAGTACATGCTATGCTATTCGACTTTGACTTTGGTCTCGGCCTGGGCTTTCATTTCGGCTTCTTTGGCAGCCAGACGTTCGGCACGGCGTGCAGCGGCCTGGGCTTTTCGTTCTTCTTGCAGTTGTTTGTATTTGGCTTTGTTGGCGAAAACCGATTTTGGTTTCTTGGTGGAGCCGGAGATTGTGCTGGTGCCTTTGTGGGAGCCGTCTTTTTTCAGAGAAGAGGGTCGTGAGATGACGGCTTCGTCTTGGCCTCTACCGTTGATGTAGTTTTCGATGGCCATGGCCATCGATGGGGAGGCTTTTGTGGGGGCGGCAATGGAGAGCTTTATGCCTGCGGCTTTGAGAGCCGCATGGGTTGAGGTGCCGAATGCGGCGATAGTGCCGGGATTGTCGGCTATCTTGGGGAAGCTTTGCAGCAGGGAACGGACACCGATGGGGGAGAAGAGGCAGATGACGTCGTAGTCTTTGAGGTTGAATTTTGTCAAGTCGCGGGGTACGGAGGTGTACATCGTGGCCTTGGTGTATTTGAATTTTGCCTTGTCGAGCATCTTGGTGTATTCGGTCTGTTTTTCGTCGGAGCATGGGAAGAGGAATTTCTCTTCGCGGTGTTTAGACAGGATCTCGATAAGGTCGGCAAAATATTGGTTGCCGAAAAAGATTTTGCGTTTGCGGTATTGTATGTAGTTCTGCAGGTAGTGGGCGATGGCCTCGGAGGAGCAGAAATATTTCATGGTGTCGGGGATGCTTTCGCGGAGCTCTTTGGCAAGACGGAAGAAGTGGTCGACGGAGTTTTTGCTGTTGAAGATAACAGCCGTGTAGTCGGCGAGGTGGATGCGTGATTTGCGGAATTCTGATACAGTTACGCCGACGACTTCGAAAAATTTATAGAAAGTGATGTCGACACCATATTTTGTCACTAAATTCTTATAGGGCGATTTCTCTAAATCGGCTGGTTCGGGCTGCGAAACGAGGATTTTTTTGACTTTCATGAATCTTGTTCTATTTACTCAACTCTCTTACTATAAAGATATTACAAGCTTTGTAACGATGATAATCGGTACGATTTCGAGAATGCAAAGATAATAAAATAAAAAGAATTTGGGTGTTTTTGAATTTGTTAAAAATAGTTGCATGCCCCGGAAGAGACGCATAATGAAAAGAAGTCCAATTGTGCCGAAGAGGATGTAGAGGAAGGTTTGTCCGACGCGGTCGGTGTAGAAGATGAAGAAGGAGATGGCTGTAGCAGCGATGCCGTAGAGGAGGTGATAGATATAGTTGCTGGAGAGGTAGAGGTGGACGGAGTCGGTGTTGTCGAAGGCGTTGCCAAGGAGCCTGATGATGCCGTTGCGTGAGTAGTAGATGATGCAGCATCCCATGAGGAGAAGGATGTAGTGAAGGATGTTTAGCCAAAGGTTGCTGACATGGGGGATGAAGGAGTGGAATCCTACCAGCGCGAGAGGAAGGAGCATGAGGGGAGCGATAATGGCTTGGTCGGTGGCGTGGGTCAGGTTGGAGTCGCGTAACAGGCGGTCCATGGCACGAGAGTCGATGGCAGAGTGGAGCAGATCGAGAAAGGAGATTTGTTTGTTGCGGAGGAAAGTGCAGATGAGGAAAATGGACAAGGCGATGAAGGCAAGTAGCCAGCCTGGGGAACCCTGGTGCATGATGGAGATTTCGTGGGAGTTCTCGACAGGGAGGAGGTGGTGGGAGAAAAGGCTTTTATGCAGAGTGGGTTCCACACGTCCTATGGGGGTGAAGAGGGTGTCGTAGGCGCAGATTATCTGGAGGCTGTCGGCTGTGGAGTCGGCCAAGGAGGCATAGGGTGGCAATGTGTCTATTTGCAGCATGGACTATCGTATAACTATCATTTTTTGTACATGTATGCCCGTACTGCTGTGCAGTACGAGAGTATAGGTGCCAAAACGTAGATGGGTGGCTGAATATTGTGTGAAAGTGGTGTGAGGTGCAATATTTATTTTGTCGATGGGTCGCCCGATGTTGTCAAAGACAGTGATTGTGCTGGTTTCGGGGCTTTCAGTGTAGTGCAGGTTAGTGTGGGTGGATACGGGGTTTGGAAAGATGGTGAAATAATCGTGGGAGCCGACGTCTGGCTGAGGAGAGATAGAGAGCAGGGTGTCGGGTACAGGGGTGCCGCTGGGCTGTTGCCAAAGGGCAAGGGGCAGGCGGATGTCGTCAATGCGGGCACAGTCGTCGCGCTGGCTTATGGAGGCGTTTTTTTGATAGACCCATTCCAGTCGGTGTTGACCGGCAGTGATGAGCCGGGCATGGCGTTGCCAGCCGCTGTTGCCACTCCAGTAGCCCCGTTTGCGACCATCGACATAGAAGTAGAGCCAGTCTTTTTCTTCGCTGGAGACGTTGTAGTAGAACGAAAGAGTGTCGTCGAAGAGGACATTGATATTGAGTGCGAGGACGGATTGCAAGTCGTGGTCGATGGGAGCGGAACGGACACAATAGTGGCCGTTGTGGGGCAGGAGGGAGTCGATTTGCCAGGGATAGAGATTGGGATGCTGCCAAGGCAGGTTTGTGAAATCGGCTGATTCGAATGGTTCAAGGGTGTTGTAGGCGGTAAGGTAGTAGGTGTAGGTCTGGTTCCACATGCCGTAATGGGGTGTGAGAGTTATTTGCAGGTAGGATGGGTTGTCGGGGGTGCTGAAGGGGGTGGTGAATTGTTGAGGGCATGGGGTGAGTGACGTGGATTCGTATGGGGTGATGGATAGGTTTAAAGAATCGGCAGGGTAAGCCAGTGTGACGGACAGCAAGTAGGTGTGGTTGGGCATGAGGTGGAGACAAGGAGTGGTGTCGGTTTCGAGAATTTGCAGTTGGGTGAGTACGGGACGGAGGTCGGGCATAGGGATGTTGACGGGCAAGGTGTTGTAGTAGGTGCCGTCGCTGTCTTGTATCATTATGATGACGGAGAGTAGGGGTTCAAATCCTGGATAGCAGTTGCTTAGATTGAAAGAGACAAGGGTGTCAGCCAAGCTGGGAAGGAATGGTATGTCGAGGAAGGGGTCTGTGGGCAGGATGACACCTTGTTCGCTGTATCGGGTCAGCGAGATGCGATGTTGACGGGCCGGAGTGAGACCTTGGTTTTTGATACGGAGGAAGAGAAGGGTGTCATCAAGGCGGTATTGAGTGACCGCAAGGTAGGGCTGGGCTGGATGGTAGACTTTGAGATGCTTGGTGGCGCAGAGGGCTTCGTGGCGGGTGGCGGTGAGCGTGATGCTGTCGGCATCGATGCTGTGGTCAAGCTGAAGGTGGACTTCACCGTTTGCAGGGACAATTGTCGTGCCAAGTAGTTGGGTGTCGGCTGTCGCCGTGATGCGGGCATGGGGGGTGCAAAGCAGGTGGAGTGTTGTGTTGCCAGCAGGGATGCTGTCATCGAGTGAGATTGAGAGGGTGTCGGCATGAGTCCAGTAGGGTGTCATGGATGGGTCGCCGAGTAGGTTGTAGATTTCCCAATAGAAAGCGTCGAAGGGGGAGCCGGCCGTGGTGACAGCAAGGCAGCCTTGGATGAGCAGATCTCCCAAGGTGTGGTTGTCGGTTGTAAAGGCAGGCTCAATGTCGGGACGGAGAAAAATATGGTCGAAAGCTCCCGGCAGGAGGCTGTCGTATTGCGGGGTGGTGGTGATGGGGTATTTGGCTCCTACGGACCAATAGTAGTCTTCGTCCCAGAGAGTCTCATTCGAGGCTCCGATGGCGGCAACTGCACCTCCAAGGGGTTTGCGAAGCAGTTCTTCGCCCAGGCACTGGCCTGCAAAGGCGTTGGCGCGGCAACAGTTGTTGAAGAAGAGTGTGGGGATGGGGTTGTTGAGTGAGTCGATGTCGGAAATGGAGAAGGACGGATTGGTCCATCCCCGGGTAGTGCAGTGGGCAGTGTAGTTTACCAAGGTGTTGTTCTGTCGCAAAGCTGCAACGATGCTGTCGCGCTGTGTACCGGATTCAGGATTGTGGAAGCATACTGTGTCGACTTCGGGTCGGAAGAGGGTGGCAAGTTGTGCAAGGTAGTTGACTTGTCCATTGGTGGTTAAGGGAGCAGGTGTGCGTTGTTCGTTGCCTGCTACGAGTAGCAATTGATTGTAGTGGGTGGCAAAAATCCCCTGTTCGTAGGCAATGATTTTGTAGAGTACGGGGAGGAGTTGTGCCGTGTCGGTGATGGAAATGCGTCCCACCATGGCTTCGGGAACATAATCGCCCGAGAATTCACCGTAATAGAGGTCGGTGAAATGACCGCTCAGCCCAGCGGGTGTGTGTTTGCCTGTGAACGCCGGGATGCGGTCTACATCACCAACCAGGAGTATGTACATGGGTATGCTGGAGTTGGCTGCATAGTGGTGCGAAAGGGTGGTACGGATACTGTCGGGATGAGGCTCGGTAGGGGTTATCGTTTTTACCCGGAATCCTTGTTGACATTTCCATTGTACAAAAGGGTGGAGTGAAGGCAGGAGGTCGTGTGTGGTGACTATCAGGAAAAGACCTGCCGAGGAGTCGGCAATGGGTGTCTTGGCAGATGGGAATAGGGGGGTGGAAAGCATTGTTTTGTCGGCCGGTGTGACAATTGTACCTGATTTGGTGACGTATGGTTGTCCCCATGTTGAGAGGGCAACCAGAATGGTACCGACGAGGGTCAGTAAATGTTTGAGATGACAGCGTGATTCCATTTTCAAAATGCAAAAATAGACAAAAAATGCAATATAATAAAAAAAAATTGTATCTTTGCAATGTCAATGAATATGCATCCTCAAACATAGCAAATCTGTTGATGTACAAATAGAGCGATGGTTAACAGGTGTTTGTCTATTGGTTTTATTGTGCGGGGTGAGTGCTATTGATTTGACAGGATAATTGTTATGTAATAAAAATAAAACTTTAAAGAATATGAGACGACTTAGATTATTTATTGCAATGGCTATGGCATTGTTGCCGTTTATGGCAGGTGCACAAGTGTATGTCTCCGATTTGGTGTTCAGCGCATATCCATCGACTTTCAGTTCGATTGCGCTGACGGGAACAGAGATGACCAGTTTGCGTAGTGGACTTAATGTGTCTGAGCAACTTTCGTTACCTTTTGTCTTCCCCTTCGGTCAGGATACATGTTCGGTAATAACTGTAGGGTCCAATGGCCAGATAGGAATTGGTACCAACGACCCGTGCGTTGGAGGTTATTACTCCGCTCATATCAATGACATGAGCATTATCTCCCCTTTGGGTGCATCATATAATCTTTCTGATGGTGGTTCAGGGCATGTGTATTATGAAACGAGGGGTACGGCTCCGAGCCGCAGCGTGGTCATTGAATATAACGACCCTGCTATCAATAATATAATGTCGAATACATTGATATTTCAAGTGGTGCTGTGGGAAACTGGCGATATTGATTTCATCTATGATACTTGCCAGTTGGACGAAAACGTGGCTGGGGATTTTTGGATTTTTGTGCGTGAGCATGGTGCCAATAAAGCCCTTTCGTTGAGTGGTTCATGGAGTAACCCTGTAGTGTCTCAAAATATTTCACCCGTTGAAATTTCATCTACCGACTATCCTGCTCAAGGGTTGACACTATCGTTTGTCCGCGACGAACGTAGTTGTCTTCGTCCGCTGAATTTTGTTTGCCGTTCGTTTTCACGTCCCGATAGTGTCTGTTTTGCATGGAATTCGGCTCCATACACCGATATGTGGGAGTTGCGCTATGATACTGTAGGCACCCCTGTTGACAGTATGCAGAATACTGTCCAGTACTATACCGACACCATATATGTGTGTTCTACAATGGTTGCAGGTGGCGTTTATGAAGCTTATCTGCGTACTGATTGTGGCTCTGAGCAGAGTTTTTGGGTGGGGCCTGTGGTTGTCACTCCCGGTTCGTACAATATGCCGGTATCAGGTTATAACACGATATATGCCTGTGGTGGTACCATCTATGACGATGGCGGAGCTACTGGAGACTATTCCGTCAACTGCAATTCTACTCTTGTCATCATGCCGACATCACCCGACTCGTTGGTAACTATAAGTGGTACGATCAATTCTGAGACCAATTACGACTTTCTTTATATATATGATGGAATCGGTACGTCTGGCGCATTATTGTCTCAAATCCATGGTGCGGCCACTATCCCTACTATTAGTTCATACTCCGGACCGTTGACCATCCGTTTTATTTCAGACGGTAGCGTTGTCAGAAGTGGTTTCGCCTTGTCTGTCTCTTGCGTTGCTGCTCCCCCGTGCCGTAGTGTCAATCATGCCGAGATATCGCACATCGCGGGAGCCTCGGCATTCGTGGAGTGGGATTTGGTTGGAAGCACCGCCATACCCTCGTATTATGTGGTCAGGATTGAGAATCTGACAAATCCTGCTTTCGGCTCTTTCGAAGATACTACTTCCAACCTTTTCTATTTCTTCTCAGGGCTCAATCAGCTTACCACTTATAGGGCAACAATTTCTTCAATATGCAATGGTGACACTGTCTTTGGCGATTCAATTTCATTTACCACCCGTTCGCTTTCCGGTGGTGTTTCATTACCCTCGGGCAATGGAACGTTGCAAACATCGGGTGTCCCCGTTATGAGTAGCTATGGCAACTCGTTCTGTCAAAGTATTTATACGCCTGCAGAACTGATTTCCATGGGTGTTGCTCCCGGTCCGATTGAAGGCATTACCTATACATGGGCTTCCGGCGGTTCATACAATAAGGATATTGTCATCTTTATGGGACATACAACCAATACCGTTTTCTCCACCAACACTCCGCTCACCGGCAGCATGACTCAGGTCTATTCCGGGACCCGCACCACCTCCGATGTCGGTACGATTGAATACCCCTTCACCACCCCGTTTGTGTGGGACGGTATCCATAGTATTGTCCTTACCTCCTTTGTCAATCAGCCTTCAGGTAGCACACACTACAGCTCGGGATTTAACGGCTACAGCACCAGTTGTGGCGTGAATCGTTCCATTTATGCTTACAAAGACAATACGGCCTACACCGTCAGTAATCTCACTTCCTCGTCAATCTATTACAGCACTTCGCGTCCTAATGTAAGTTTCATTATGCCCCTCGACACACTTACCAATTGTGTGCCACCCAATCCAATTGTCACCGAGGTATTGTCCGACACCATCAAGTTCATCTGGGCTCCGGGTTATCGGGAAACCATGTGGACCATCATGTATAAGGCAGAGGATAGCACCAACTGGATTACAGCTGTCAGCAATACTACCGACAACAGTTATGCCATTGGTGACCTGACTCCCATGACCACCTATCAGGTCCGTATCTATCCCGATTGTGACAGCAGTGATGTTTATGCCATGTTTACGGCCACCACTCCCTGCGTACCTCTTACTACCCTGCCTTTCACCGAGAATTTTGAAAACTTCACAGCGGCTTCTACTGCAGGTTCACCTATCACCCCCTGTTGGACTCGTGGTACCAATAGTAGTTCTTCCTATCCATACCTTAGTACCAGCTATTCCAACAGTGGCAGCCACAGCATGTATTTCTATGCTTCCTCCACTTATTATTCCTATTTGGCTCTTCCCGCCATCGGTATTTCCTTGGATTCGCTTCAGGTGTCGTTCGCACTCTATAAAACCAGCAGTTCATACAACATTCAAGTGGGTGTAATGTCCGATCCCAACGATTTCTCCACATTCAGGCAGGTGGCAATGGTTACACCTTCGACAATCAGCACATGGGAAAACTTTGAGGTGCCCCTCACCAATGCCGACTCCAATAGTCAGTATATTGCCTTTTCCTGCAACGGAGCCAGCAGTTATCCATACCTTGACGATATCGAAGTTACGTATATTCCCAGTTGCATTCGCCCCCGAAATGTAACGGTCAGCACAATCACTGCCAACACCGCTACGGTCAATTGGGATGCTCCTGGTGTTAACTTCTTCGAGATAGAATATGGCCCTGTCGGTTTCAGCCGTGGAACAGGAATGTTGGTCACCAGTGTGGTGGATAGTGTGACTCTCTATGGTCTTAACCATTCGACCCAATACGAAGTCTATGTTCGTGGATTGTGCGGCATAGGTGACACCTCCAACTGGTCTTTTGCAACCTATTTCAATACGCTCTGCGGCATTATTGATTCATTGCCCTATTCGGTCAGCTTTGGCTCATCTGCTCATGTGGGTTCTTCCGTCCATCCCTACTGTTGGACTTATGGCGGCTATAGCTCCTATCCCTATATTATTGATGTGACATGCAATGCCGACCATACCACCCATCGTACACTGTACATGTATACATACTCTTCCAATCAGGTGTATGCCTCCATGCCCGAACTCGACAGCATATCTTATCCCGTCAATATGGTTCAGGCCGTTTTCAAGGCATGGACTAATCAGACCACTACCGTTCCCCAGTGTATTGTAGGAGTATGCTCTGTTGCGGGCGATCTGAGCACCTTTACCCCTGTTGATACCATCCTTATTGATAACAATCCCACTCTCTACGAGGTGTCGTTCGAGGAGGCTCTTGATGCAGGTAAGTATATTACTTTTGTGAGCGTAACCCCTGCTGGCATGTCAAACAATCCGTTTTATATTGATAGTGTCAACATTGATTTGATACCGGCATGCCAGACACCTAACCGTCTCACAGTAAGCAACACTACCTATAATTCTGCAGTCATAGGATGGAATCCACGGTCATATGCTACCCAGTGGCAAGTGGAATATGGTCCTCATGGATTTATGCTCGGGACAGGCACACGAATGGTCGTCTCGACTAACCCTGTCACTCTTACAGGTCTCACACCTTCCAGTTTCTATGACATTTACATCCGGACAATCTGTGGTATCGGCGACACCTCGGCCTGGGCTGTTGCTGTGGGCTATTTCAACACCCAGCAGGTGCCTGCCTCGGTTCCCTATTTCTATGACTTCGAAAGTGCCACCGAATGGGAAAACTGGCAGACCAATAGTAACACGACCGTTAACTGGTACCGCGGCACTGGTGCTGGCGACGGCACTCCCGGCTACACTAATCTCGGCAGCTATGCCATGTACGTGTCGGCCGACTCAGGACGTACCTATAGTACTGACCTTAATCAGGTCGTCAATGCCTCCGCTTATCGCGATATAGATTTCGGCACTAACGACTCCAGCTTTATTCTTTCCTTCCGTGCTGCCGCCGGTGGTACTCCTACTCAAGGATGGGATGCCTTAATGGTCTTCCTCGTCGATCCCAACATCCCTGTTGTTGCCTCTAACAGCAACATCACTTCCCCATGGGGCATGGTCAATGACCTTACTCCCTTGGCCATGGTTCGTCTAAACACTGTCTGGAACACCTATAGCGTTGTTCTCGACACCCTCTCCGGTGTTCATCGACTGGCCTTCTTCTGGTTCAACCAATCCACTGCCAGCACCCCCTATATGGGAGGTCCTGCTGCTGTTGACAATGTCAGGATAGACTATGTCGATTGTCCGCGTCCTGTTGCAGTCCAGGCTACCCATACCACCATGACTACTGCCGATGTCGAATGGATCGGGCCGGAAGAAGCCAACTATCATTTCCTTTGCCGCACAGCTACAGGTAATGTGGTTGCCAACGAACGTCTCAACACAAATCACATTCACGTCACTGGCCTCACCCCCGGTGTGCGCTATAACGTCTATGTACGTCGTATATGTAGCGAGAACGACAGTTCAACCCTTTCTCTCAGCTATCAATTCATGACCAAACAATGCAACGACAGCTATTTCGACACCATTGGCAGCACAGCCACCACTACTACTTCCTATAACCTGCCCGTTAACAACTACTACAGATACACATATAGTCAGCAAATTATTACCAGCGACGAACTGAGCGGTGCAGGTTCTATCTCTGCCATCAGTTTCAAATATGCTTATACTACCGCTATGTCATCGAAGACCAACTGCACTATCTACATGGGTCACACCACACTCTCTTCTTTCAGTTCCAGCAATGACTATGTTAACCCCGATAGTATGCAACTTGTTTACACAGGAACCCTCAACTGCGCAGAGGGGTGGAATCGCTTTATTCTTAACTATCCTTTCGAATACGATGGGGCCAGCAATCTTGTTATCGCCATTGATGACAATAGTAACGCCTACGACGGCTCCGATTATTTCTTCTATGTCTCCAATACCGCTGATGCAAAATCGTTGGTTCTTTACTCCGATTCCCAGAATCCCAATGTTAACGCACTTCCAGCCTTTACCGGTACACGTGTTGTCTATGCCTATCGTAACCTGATGGCCTTCGAATTCTGTCCTCCCTCCACCTGTCCCAAACCGACTGTACTCAATCCTGTTATCAGGCCTAACACCGTCACTCTCCGTTGGCGCAACACCGGCAGTTCCTACCAAATTGGTTACCGTTTAGCCTCTACTTCCAGTTGGATAACCAACGACTACGTTATCAACGACACTTTCTACGTGATAAACAATGTCCTACCGGTAACCGACTACGTCTATCAAGTGCGTCAAATCTGCGACAGCACAGGTATTTCCAACTGGGAAGTCCGTACCTTTAATTCAGACGATATCCCCTGTCTGTCGCCCAATGGACTTCGTGTTGACGAAGTGACCAACAGCAAAGTAACCCTCCGTTGGGATCCTGAGCAGAACAACAACAGCTACCGTGTTCACCTCTTCAACAGCTATACCGACAGATATTCGAACAGCTATGTCGCCCACAAAACCATTTCCGGTCTTGATCCCAATATGGTCTACTACGCCGCTGTTCAGGCTTCGTGTCAGGATATAGACGATCCCAGCGAGTGGAGCGACACCATTTCCTTCACCACCGACTTCTGTCCCGATGTCACCAACCTCACCTATTCCGACCTGCAGGGCAACAGCGTAGTCCTCGACTGGACTGAGGGAGGCCGTGCTTCTCGGTGGGAAATCGAATATGGATATTCTGGATTCGACCAAGGTACAGGCTTTGTCGTTCAGACCGACACCCATCCCTACACGCTTACAGGCCTTGTCGGCGAAAGCAGTTATGATATCTATGTCCGTGCAATTTGTGGCGACAACTTCTTCAGTGAACACTGGTCCAATCTCATTACAATAACTACACCCTTCAGCAATATTGACGACATTACCGACGATGGCGGTGTACGTCTCGTGCCCAATCCCACCAGCACTGATGTCACGCTCACCGTTCCCATTGCCAATAGCGAAGTCCGTGTGGAAGTCATTGACCTCACCGGCCGTGTGCGCTTCAGCCAGCAATTGGCTCCCGGAATGGAAACCACAGTGCTGCCTGCCTCGCTGCTGGCACAAGGAGCTTACTTCGTGCGTATCACAGCCGATAACACCAATGTGGTGCGTAAGTTGATTGTCCGTTAGTACTGAGATTAAGGTTGCATCCGCACCAGCTGCTGTGGCCATTTTCTAAAAAGAGAGGTTACCCTTGTCGGGTATCCTCTCTTTTTGTTGAACCCACATCTGTCATTGTCTGGTGAGATGGATGGTCGCAGTTATGAAATTGAGCGTTTCTGTATGCATGGCGGAATGACACTTTTAAAACCAATGATAAAAAGTGCTTCCTTTTTGTCAAAAAGTATGAACACATGTAGTTTTTGTCGATTAAACCGCATTAATTGGTAAAAAAAATGTATCTTTGCATTTATTACATATAATTGGTTTTAAGACTAATGGTTTCGTTTATAGGCAGTTGTATGTTATTGCATGCCGCAAAAGCGGCACAGTGTACTTATTGTTTGGCAAAAAGTACAGGGATAACTAATTGTTTATATTGAAAAAAATCAGACAATTTTTTTATTTATTAACTAAATTCATTAATAACATGTTTAAACACTTACGCAAATGGTTGCTCTTGACAGCGCTTTTATGTGCTTCGGGAGTGACTATGGCCCAGATTACGTTTCCGTATTCCACGGGCTTCGAGGGGCTGACCACGGGTCAGTTGCCTACTGGCTGGCAACAGCTCCAGTCAGGCAGCAGCGGCGCTGGCACATTCCCCGCAGGGTACCAGTACGCCAACAATGCCCGCAATGGTAGTGTGTACTTCGAGTTTGAGAGCAACTCGGGACAGACAGAGCTTGCCGCTCTGCCCGAGATGGACGACCTTGACCAGTTGCAGCTCTCGTTCTATGCCTCGGTGATGAACCACAACTTCCTCTTCGAGGTGGGCGTGATGGAGGGTACCACCTTCGTCCCGCTGGACACCATTGCCTTTACCGTCGGCAGCGGTGGCAACTGGCATGGCTCATACTACCTTTACACGGTCTATTTTAGCAACTACACCGGCACGGGAAACCGCATCGCCATGCGTGCTACCGCCCCAAGCAGCAGCACCAGCTACACACTGATGATCGACGACCTGACAGTCGACTATATCCCCACCTGCCCCGCACCTATCAACTTGGTAATGGATAGCGCCAGCGTTGACTGGATGGCTCTGCATTGGCAAGAGGTCGGCTCTGCTTCGAGCTGGGTGGTAGAGTACAGCACTTCACCCATCCCCGCTTCTCAGCTTGGTCAGAATATTGCCAACACGGTTAATGTATCTGGCACACCCAATACTACCCTGGTCGGTCTTGACACCGCCACCTCCTATTACATCTATGTCTACTCCGACTGCGGTACTGAGTACAGCAATGCAGTCGAGATGATTGCCTCCACTCTCGCAGGTCTCCCTGCTGCGTTACCTTACAGCTGCGACTTTGAGCAAGACGGTCCCAATGGCTGGGAGTTCGTCAATGGCACTCAGACCAACAAATGGTATGTTGGCAATGCCACTAACAACGGTGGCACCCGCAGTATGTATGTATCCAATGACAACGGTGCTACCCGCGGTTATAACAATTCAAGTACTTCGCATGTCTTTGCTGTCCGCACAATCAATTTCAGTGTGGCGAGCGAATATGTCTACACCTACGACTGGAATTGCTATGGCGAAAGCCAATACGACTTCATCCGTGTGGCCTTAGTACCCGCCAGCACCGTGTTGACGGCCGGCGATTACTCTGGTTTCAACAACACTTCGGGAATGCCTGCAGGCGGTATCGCTCTCGATGGAGCCTATCGCTTAAATGGTGTTAATTCTTGGCAGACCCAGTCGGGTACCTTCCGCATCAACACCCCCGGTACCTACAAACTGGTCTACCTCTGGCGTAACGATGGCTCCAGCGGTAGTGGCCCTGCTGCTATCGACAATATTGCCATTTATCCCAACTCTTGCCCGGCTCCCTATGGCTTGACATCTTCCAATGTGATGCCCACTGAGGCGACCCTCACTTGGCATCCCGGTGGTTCGGAAACGTCTTGGGAAATCACCTATGGGAATATGACCGAGACTGCCTACGACACCAACTATACTGTCTACAGTCTCACCCCCGATACCACCTATCATTTTGTTGTGCGTGCTCTTTGCGATGCCGGCGACACCAGCTTGCCGATAGCTATCAATGTCCACACTCCTCCCACTTGCCCTGCCCCCAGCAACTTCGCTGCAACAGGCAGCAGTGTTGACTGGATTACCCTTAGTTGGCAGGAGAACGGTGAGGCTACGTCCTGGGTGGTCGAATACGACACAGTGCCTATCCCCGCTTCGCAATTGGGTCAAGGTGTGGCCGGTCAAGAAACAGTGACAGGTGTGCCTAACACGACCATTAATGGCCTTGACACCGCTACAACCTACTATTTCTATGTCTATGCCGACTGTGGTGGCGACTACAGCAATGCTGTTTCTATGACTGCTACCACCCTGGCAGCTCTTCCCGCCGAAGTACCCTACAGCTGCGACTTCGAGCAGGATGGCCCCAATGGTTGGGACCTAATCAATGGTTCGCAGACCAACAAATGGTATGTAGGCGGCGCCACCAACAATGGCGGCAACCAGAGCCTTTATATCTCCGACAACGGTGGCACTTCAAATAGCTATAGCACTGGCAGTACTTCTTACACCTACGCTATCCGTACCTTCGACCTGACCGACTCTGGCGAATATGCTTACGGATATGACTGGAAGTGCCAGGGCGAAAGCCACTATTACGACTTCTGCCGTGCATTCCTTGCTCCTGCTTCCTATCAATGGACTGCAGGCTCGAATCCTGCAGGTTCCACCAATGCCTTCGCATCATGGTCAATGCCTTCCGGCTGGATTGAGTTGACCGAGAACTTCTCTTCTCCTCGCACCATGTCTCTTTCAAACAACTGGAGAACCGTCACGGGTACATTCTATATCACCACCCCCGGCACCTACAGCCTTGTCTTTGCATGGGCCAACGACGCCAGTGGCGGTAGC
The DNA here is from genome assembly GCA_002309955.1 of Bacteroidales bacterium UBA1208. Taxonomy (GTDB): domain Bacteria; phylum Bacteroidota; class Bacteroidia; order Bacteroidales; family P3; genus Colimorpha. The sequence goes on along the minus strand of DBXQ01000020.1, from coordinate 5,648 downwards.
CAGCCTCCCATGGCAGTCGACAATGTCTTCTTGACACACAACACCTGCCCTGGTCCCCTCAATCTGACAGCCTCCTATGTTGCTAACGACACCGTCGTTATCACTTGGCAGCCTGGTGGCTCCGAGAGCAGCTGGATTGTCAGCGACGGTGTGAACAGCTATGATGTGTACGACACCACCTATCTCTTCGAAGGTCTGATGCCTGCCACCAACTACAATTTCTATGTCTACTCTCTCTGCGATGGTGGCGACACCAGCCTTCCCGCAACCGTGGCTGTCCGCACTCCTTGCAGTGAATTCGGTCCTCTGCCTTTGAGCGAGAACTTCGACAGCTATTCTTCTTCCAGTTTCCCCGACTGCTGGACACGCATCCAGAACAGCAGTAGCTATCCCTACATCACAACCAGCTACGGCATTAGCATCCAGTCCGGTGGTGATGCTTCTTCTATCACCCCCCGCATCCCTGCTCCGCTCAACACCCTCTTTGTCGAGTTCGACCTGCAGAAAGAATCAAGCAGCTCCGGCGTCATGGAGTTCGGTTACACACGCGATCCCAACTCGGTCGACAACATGGTTGTGCTTCAAACCATCGATCCTGCCAATACCTATCAGTATTATCACTACGAATTCGACCTTTCGAACGACACTTGCACCGACAGCGTCTATCTGGTTTGGCATCAGGTTGGAAACACCATCTGGTACTATTGGTTAGACAATGTCTCTATCACTCGTGCCAGCAGCTGCCCCGCAATCGAGAACCTGCGTTGCACCTCTCACACCAACCACGAGGCTTCCATTGCTTGGACCGACACCAGCACTACCCATACCGATGTGATGCTCTATATCGCTACGACCAACAATATCGCCTTGGCTTTCGACAGCGTATTGGTCAGCGTAGGCAGCACGAATTACACTTTCTACGGCCTGAATGGCAACACCCACTATTATGTGTGGGCCAAGGCTAATTGTTCTGACGCCAGCAGCCGCGAGATCCTTTGTGAGTTCACCACCGATGTGAACTGCGCTGTGGTTGAGAACCTGCGCGTCGTGGCTACCGACTACCACGCCTTTGGTCTCAACTGGGAGGCTTCCACCGCTGGCGACCCTGCCACGAGTTACATCGTCAGCTACCGTCTCTCTGGTGCCACCTCGTGGATTTCGGACACCGTCACCGACCTCTATTACTATATTAGCGGACTGGACACCAATCATACCTATCAGTACCGTGTCACCGCCATCTGCGACACCCTGACAAGTGCTGTTGTCAGCGGTTCGGTCACCACTCAGGGTTGCGCCCGTATGATAACCAACGGCGGCACTACCTATAGCTACATGCCCACATATATATACTATGGTTATTGCTACACGCAGCAGATTTATTATGATGCAGAAATAGGTGATGGAATGGACACCATTACTGCTATTTCATTCTATACTTCAAGCTCGCTCTCGTCGCGCAACATCCAGCTCTATTTGGGCAACACCAACCAGTCTTCATTCTCCAGTGTCAACGACTACATCCCGGTCGACAGCCTTACGCTCGTCTACACTGGTTCCTTTAGCGGTACTGGCTGGATTACCCTCAACTTCGACACTCCCTTTGTCCGCACTGCCGGCCGCAATCTGGTTGTGGCAATGGACGACAATACCGGCAATTGGGTGAGCAGCATCCCGTTTGCCGCCACATCGGCCTCCAACCGTTCCATCTATTTCTATCAGGATGGTACCGACATTAATCCTGCCTCACCCAGTGCCACCTATTACAGTGTTGCCAGCTACGTCAATCAAATCAAGCTGAATCCTGCCTCCTGCCATATTCCGTCATGCAACACTCCTGTGGTAATGATTGCCAGCACAGAGGGTACACAGGTTAACTTGGTATGGAACAACGAGCCCGGCAGAACCTACACCATCGAATATCTCCGCGAAAATTCCACCAACTGGGTAGTGTTCGATTCCACCAATACCACTGGTGCTTGCAGCGTCACTGGCCTGTTGAGTGGCTACAGCTACACCTTCCGCGTCAGCTTTGACTGCGATGGCGATCTCCTCACCGGCACCGTTCAGAGCCGCGCTGTCTGCGCTCCTGTGGCTCTGCCCTACACCGAGGACTTCGAGAACCAGAATGGTCTCTTCAGCCGCAACTGCTGGTACACCGGCAGCACCAACCTCGGCTCGACTTATCCCAACCCCATTGTCGTCAACCTCGAAGGCAACCCCAACAAGTTGCTCCTTCTCTACAACGGCGCTTATGTCATCCTGCCCGAAATGGATGCTCCGCTCAACCAGCTGCAGATCCGTTTCAACTTTGTTCAGGGTGGCAACAATGTGCGTCTCATCATGGGTGTTATGGACGATCCCACAGCTCCCATTTCCACCATCCATCCTATCGACACGCTCATCCGCTCCGACTACGACACCTCGGCTTACGCCTATGTCATCTATCCGTTGGACGGCATCAGCGACACCGTGGGTCATCTCGCTTTCTGGGATGCCTTCAACGACAACTACAGCTTCCTCGACAACATCGTGGTGGAATACATCCCCAACTGTACCAATGTCTCCGATGTGGTTGCCAGCAACGTGACAACCAACTCCGCCACTATCAGCTGGACCGGCAGTACTTTTGCCACCAGCTATTTGGTTGAATATGGTTACCGTGGCTTCACTCCCGGCACTGGTACCACCGTTACCTCTGCTACTACCAGCATCTCGCTCACTGGTCTCGACAACAGCACCAGCTATCAATTGTATGTCTATGCCGTCTGCGCTGGCGACACTTCCATTGCTTCGCAGGTGTGCAACTTCGTCACCAGTTGCGGTGCCATCACCAATCTGCCCTATGTCCAGAACTTCGAGAACGTCCTCAGCCCCGGCGACAACTCCGCCAACGTCGTTCCCAACTGCTGGGCTTCCGCTTTGCTGCCCGCAGGCGCTGGCCACGAGGTGCCTCATGTGTTCTACAACACCGACCTCGGTCACGCTCCTTCGCCGCAGTACTGCTTCTATTTCGAAGGTATCGGTATTGCCGCTCTGCCTGAGATGGGTGTGCCGCTGGATTCGCTCATGATTACCTTCCACGAGTGGAACAGCAACCCCAACAACTATGGACTTATCATTGGTGCTGTCGACAATACCGATTCCGGTTTCGCCTCCAGCTTCCAGCCCATCGACACCATCCCCTTCGGTGGTACCGATAACCAATTCGATGTGGTCTCCTTGCTGAATGGATACACCGGCACTGCCCGTCACATAGCCATTGCCTCCTATAACACTGCTGGCAGTGCCTATGCCGACCAGTATCTCGACAATCTCGTCATCAGCCGTATCCCCAACTGCATTGCTCCTATGCGTGTGCAGACCACTGCGCTGACCAACGTCTCTGCCGATCTGGCTTGGCAGTTCAGCAATGCCTCTAACTATATTATTGAATATGGCGTCCACGGCTTCACTCCCGGTACCGGCACCACTGTCTCCAGCACTACGCGTAGCGTCAGCCTCACCGGCCTGTCGCCCTTGACACAGTACGATGTCTACTTGACCGGTGTCTGCAGCCCCGCTGAAACCAGCGACACCACCCTATTCACCTTCACCACCCTCCGTGGCGCTCCCGTCACCTCATACCCCTATGTCTGCACCTTTGCCGATAGTACCGAAGCCAACGCTTGGGAACCTGTCAACGGCTCCCAGGCAAACAAGTGGTATGTGGGTTCCGCCACCTACTACGGTTCTGCCGACAACCAGAGCCTCTATATCTCTAGCGACAATGGCGCCAGCAATACCTACAACAGTTCTTCCGTAAGCCACACCTATGCCTATCGCACCTTCAGCATGAATACCGGCTCCTACAATATCAGCTTCAATTGGAAGGCTTATGGTGAGAGCGGTTCCACCTACGCCTATGACTATTGCCGTGCCTTCCTGGCTCCTGCCAATGCAGAATTCACTGCTGGTCAGTGCCCCGATGGTACCACATCGTCCTACAACTTCTGGAACGTCACACCTTCTGGATGGATTTCTCTCGACAACAGCACTCCGCTTGCCGGTAACACTTCTTGGCAGACGATTAGTTGTGATGTCACTATCCTCAATCCTGGCAGCTACCACCTTGTGTTCTACTGGGGTAATGATGGTAGCGTCGGCAACAATCCTCCTGTGGCCATCGACAATGTCGAGGTTTATCTGAACACTTGCCCCGCCCCTGCGGACATTTACTCCAACTCAATCGGTGCCACTGAGATGGACATCGACTGGACCGACTTGACTCCTGCAGTCTCTTGGCAGGTTGAGTACGGCCTCAGTGGATACAGCCGTGGCACTGGTACACTCCTCAATGTCACCAGCCATCCTGTCCACATCAGTGGCCTCGACACGCTGACCCAATACGACTTCTACGTCCGTCCTATCTGTTCCGGTGCCGATACTGGCCGTTGGAGCAGACCTGTTGCCCTCAGCACCTCCATGTGCGACAACTCACAGGTCTTTGCCATCGGCTCCAGTGCCTCTTCGGGTACCTCCTATAATTACCCGGTCAACAACTACTGGTACTACTCCCTCACCGAGACCATCATCGACAGTGCTGAACTCAATGGTCCCATGGACATCGAATACATTGGCTACTACTACGACTACTCCTCACCTTCGACCGATAAGGTCAACTGTACCATCTATTTCCAGCCCACCACCAAGACCGTCTTCACCAGCTCAAGCGATATGGTGGCTCTTGATTCCACCACAAGCGCCAGAGTTTACACAGGTCCGCTCAACTGTACACAGGGATGGAACTACTTCCGTCTTGACACCGCCTATCACTACGATGGCACCGGCAACCTGTTAGTCATTGTCGACGACAATAGCGGTGGCTACGATGGCAGTTCATACGTATTCAAGTCACAACCCTGCACAGGCTACAAGACCATCCATTTCTATGCCGACAGCTATAACCCCGATGTTACCAATCCCTCATCATTCGAAGGCAACACAAGTTATGAACAAGCCCGTCCTGTCATGCAGTTTGTCAGTTGTGTAGGCGCCGGATGTCGCAAGCCTGTCATCTCCTCTATAACGCAGGACTACCACTCCGCCACCGTCACTTGGACTGGCACTGGCTCTGCCTACGAGGTCAACATCAAGGAGAGTGCAGCTCCCAACTGGCCCGCCACCGACATCGCTGTCAGCGGCAACACCTACACCTTCAACGGCCTGAATCCCGCCACCAACTACACCTTCCGTGTACGTCAAGACTGCACCGCCGACACGCTCGGCTACAGTGACTGGACAGTCAACAGCTTCCTTACCGACAGCCTCCCCTGCCTCACTCCCGACAGTCTGCACGTCTTGGCTGTGACCAACTCCACCGCCACCCTCGATTGGAATGTCCTCGGCAATGAAACCGACTGGGACATCCACGTCTGGTTCACCGGCGGTTTCGACAGCATCTACCGTGTCAACACACATCCTGCCACCGTCGGTGGCTTTGTGGCCGGCCTTACCTACAGCGCCACTGTCCGTCCTCTTTGCGGTGTCAACCTTATTGAAGGCGATTGGGGCAACACTGTCACCTTCAGCACCGCCACCTGCCCCGATGTCACCGGCCTCACTTCCGGCAACGTGACCACCAGTAGCGTCACCCTCAACTGGAACAACGA
>DBXQ01000046.1:3332-18911 GCA_002309955.1 Bacteroidales bacterium UBA1208 | reverse complement strand
GCAAGCTGGTCAACGGTTTTCGAGACCGCCCCGTTCGACCACTCCGGCACCTCTCCTTTGATATTCAATGTGATACAAGTGGTCTGTTCTCTTGTTTGGTGATGCAAAGGTACTACTTTTTTTTGAATTACCAAAAAAAGTAGTACCTTTGCATATTGAAACAATGTTTTTTTTGAATGTTTAAATATTAAGAATTAATGCTTTATATGATTATGAAAAAGTTTGTTCTTTTTACTTTGGTCACTTTAGCAGCCATCGGCATGGGGGGACGCGCCAATGCCCAGTCGACCGATTCGATTATTCCTGTACAATACGGAAATTTTGAGGAGTGGATTGATTATCCTGGCGACACGGTGGTGGTGATGATTCCGATTCCCGTAAATGAAGCTTACACGCTGCCCGAGGGCTGGCATGCCCCGATGTTTGTGGTGAATGACACGATAGATTATATGGGGCTTACGCTACCGCTGAATTTGTCGCTGCCTGTGGCGAAGGTGTCGCGCGACTCGGTGAATGCACCGCAGGGCAGGTCGGGCTTGGTGGCCGAATCGTTTTTGTTGAGTGATGTGCTCACCCCGGTGGCCAATTTGCTGGTTGGTCAGATACTCGACTCTTCTTTGACTACGGAGGTGATTCCCTCGATAGTGACCAATGCCGAGGTTGATTTTATGAAGATTCTGCCTTTGATGGAGCGTGCCGCTGAAGGCACTACCGATTTGTCGTGGCTGCTTGACATGGCTGATACAACTGACTTGAACGAGCTGATGAGGGGTGGCGCACCATTGAATGGATTTGAATTCAACAGGCTGCGTGGCATGTATAAGTATCATGACGGGAATGGCGCTGGTGATATCGACGATAATGCCACGGTGGTGGCATTGGGTACTTATTATGACCCCATTTTGCAAAAAAGGATGCTTGTGGGAGCAGGTTCGAAAGACCTCTTCCAGCTCTATGACACGGTGTTGTACGAGCCTTTCGAGATGGAATATTTCACGCTGAACGAGTATTATCCGGCTGAATATGCATTTGTGGAGGCCGACACGGTGGTGGTGATAGCTATCTCCTCCACCAATGGGAAGCATCGTGCCCGGGGATCGAAGCTGTATCTTGACAGTTTGACTCTGGTGCAGCGCGACGGTTCGTGCGGCCGTATTACAGATGTGTGGCTCGATACCCGTTCGACGGTTCATGCGGTGGTGAAATGGAGCAGCACGGTGGTGCCCGACAAGTGGATGGTCGAGGTTGGCGAGGCAGGTTTTGTGCGTGGACGTGGCACCCGTTTCACTGTTACCGACAGTGTGGCCACGATTGTGGAGTTGACACCGAACACCACATATGATTTTTATGTGCGATCCGAGTGTGGCGACACATCGACGAGCACATGGGCTTATTTGCAGTTTACTACCGATTCGCTGACACCCCATTCGATAAACGATGTGTTGGCTGAGGCGGTGACATTAAGCCCCAATCCAGCACAGGGGTATTGTGAGGTTGATTTTGGCGGGGTGGCTGTAAGTCAGGTTACGCTCTATGATGTCACTGGAAAGGTGGAGGATACCCGCAAGGTTTCGGGTAATAGTGTCAAGGTGACATTGCCGCGTCCAGGTATCTACATTGTGGCTCTTCAGACCCCGCAGGGAATTGTCTACAAGAAGGTGGTGAACAAGTAACGCTTAACTATAAAATAAAAGGAGAGGATGCCACAACATGGCATCCTCTCTTTTTGTTGGGATATGATGTGTGAAGGCCTCGTTTGCTGTCAGTAAGATATGTACCCTTGCCCCCTTGAAGAAAAGACGGCAGCCGTAAGACACAGCTATTCATATATTTTCATGTAATTCAAGATTTTTATGTATATTTGCACTTGCAGGCAACGAGAAGCATTGTCTGCAATAGATTGAGAAAGCGCATTTTCGCTCTATTCCTACATTGGTGAACTTCGACACTTCACAGATAAGTACGAGGAATATTGGGAAGATGAATGCTCCTGGTGGATTGTATTCATACCACATGATACATCCCGCAGTGGAGCAATTCACTGAACCATATTTTATACCAAGGGGAGTCGAAGCCCTACTAATGAAAATAGGGTAATCATGGATGGCTCCACTTTCTTGTATTGTGCAAATCCGTGTCTCCGAGCCACGACACAAACAAAACGACATCCAATATGAGAAAAAGACTACTATCTCTCGTGCTTCTGCTCCTTGCAGCTCTTACCACCGCCCATGCCTACAACTTTAGTGCTGTGGCACCAACTGGGCAGACACTGTATTACGATATCTTATCATCAACTACAGTGAGTGTGACATTCCCGAATAGTAATGATCCTTGGAACGGTTGGAATAGTTTTACCGAACCTTCAGGAGCCTTGACCATTCCTTCATCCGTCACATACGGGGGAATTACATATACTGTTGTAAGTATCGATTCTGCGGCATTTTTTGAATGCAACAGTCTCTCTTCTGTCACTATCCCCAACACCATCACCTCAATATACTCATACGCTTTCCATAATTGTACTGGTTTGTCTACTGTGAATTATAATGCTGATAGTTGTACAACTTTTGGGAGATCACCATTCAATGGAGATACAAATATTACGACCATCAATATAGGTCAGAATGTGAAAATAATTCCAGAACATGCTTTTTACGGATGTACAGGTGTCACTTCGATTACGATACCGAGAAATATTAAAAGTATTGGAAACAATGCCTTCTGGGGTTGTACTAAACTAACAACCGTAAACTTTAATGCCGACAGCTGCACAAACATGGGATACGTTAGCGATAGTAATTATGTGTTCTTTGTGTTTGGGAGTAGTGTCACTACCGTAAACATAGGCAGCCATGTCAAGATGATTCCAGATGGTGGGTTCAGTGGTTGTACAAACTTACAGTCTATTACGATTCCTGATTCGGTGGAGTCGATAGGTAACCTATCGTTTCTTGATTGTACTGGGCTTACCTCAATTACTATTCACAGAAGAATTAAAAGTATTGGTTTCAACGCGTTCTATGGTTGTAGTAACCTAATAACCGTAAACTTTAATGCCGACAGCTGCACCAATATGGGGTATGATAGCGATAATAATATTACATACTATGTGTTTGGTGAATGTAATGTAAGCACAGTAAACATCGGTAACCATGTCAAGATGATTCCAGATGGGGGATTCTGCGGTTGTACGAATCTACAGACCATCACTATTCCTGATTCGGTGGAATCGATAGGGAACCAATCGTTTTGGGGATGCTCAGATCTTACTTCGATTACTATCCCCAGAAGAATCAAAAGCATTGGTCGCCAAGCATTCTATAATTGTAGCAATCTTGCAACCGTAAACTTTAATGCCGACAGCTGCACGGATATGGGGTACAGTGGAAATTATAGTGTGTATTCGGCGTTTGGTAATTGTAATGTCAGTACAGTAAACATAGGCAGCCATGTCAAGATGATTCCTGATGGCGGATTCGGTAGCTGTTCGAGACTTCAGTCGATCACGTTCCCAGATTCGGTGGAATCGATAGGCATTCTGTCGTTTATTAACTGTACAAGCCTCACTTCGATTACTATCCCCAGAAGAATCAAAAGTATCGGAGACTATGCGTTCTATGGTTGTAGTAACCTTGCAACCGTAAACTTCAATGCCGATAGCTGTACCTATATGGGTTATGATACTAATACGCATAGACACTGCTGCCCATTTGCTAATTGTGGCGTTAATGCAATTAATATAGGTAATAATGTTAAAACAATACCTGATTATGCATTTGAGTCTTCAAGGGGAGTAAGAATCCTTATAATACCAGATTCGGTAGAATATGTTGGTGAAGGAGCATTCAATTCTTGTGACAGCTTAGAATCTTTGGTTATTGGTAATTCTGTGGATTCGATAGGAGCCGGAGCCTTTAATGGTTGCACAGGGCTGACAAGCATCACCGCAAAGCCAACGGTCGCCCCCAGGACTGGTTCCAACGCTTTTTACAACGTCCCAGACTCTATCCCAGTATATATTCCATGTGGGAGTACTGCTTCATACACGGCACGTTGGAGTAACTTTAACAACTTTGTCGAGGTACTTGATGCTACAGTGAGTGTGTCGTCGATTGACGTGACGATGGGAACGGCATCAGTAGTCACACAGCCTACCTGTGCGGAACCAACCGCTACTATAGTTGCTACACCCAACACAGGCTACCATTTTGTGCAATGGAGTGACAGCAATACAGAGAACCCGCGTCACATTCTGGTGCGTGAGGATATAACATTGACGGCTATATTTGCTGCCGACGAGGTGGGTGTGACGGAAGTGGAGGCCACAGGTGCCACGATAACTACTGAGGGTAATGTCATCACCGTTCAAGGAGCCACAGGACAGCGGGTGCGCATCTTCGATGTGGTAGGCCGATTGCTCAGCACCAATCAAAGCGTTGCCGAGATTCAGCGTTTCCGCATGATGGCTGCCGGGGTCTACCTTGTGCAGGTAGGCGACGGCACCGCCCAGCGTGTGGTGGTGAGGTAAGCAACAGATTGCACTACGAAGTCAATTCCCTGCTTTCCAAAAAAAACACCCGCATCGAAGAGGTGCGGGTGTTTTTTATTAAGAATGTGTGTCTATTTGTTTCGTTTGCCTTTGACGTAGAGGATGAGGGCGAGGGTCTCGAAGGCGAGGTAGGCGATGTAGCAGATGCAGAAGGCAAGGATGAAGGTGCGCGCTTGGGGAATGTGGGTGAATGCCCAGGTGCAGAGGATGACGAGATGGAGAAAGAGGGAGCCGACGGTGACCCCGAGGAAGTTCTTGACGAAGGTGCGCGGGTCTTTGTTGAAACTTTTTACGACAACATAGTGTTGGAGTCCGGTGATGACTGCAAAGTAGAGTGGTATGACCGGCATGATGGTCTGGAATACGCCTTGTGCGAACCATAGGGTACAGAAAGCGGCCAGTATCAGTACGATGGTCAGTACGATGAGGGCAATATAGTATTTTTTCATGAAAATGACGAATGGAAGATTAGTTTATCAGATTGAAGTGAATGGTCTCCTTGGTGGTGAATTTTTCGCAGTAATGGCAGCGCAGTTTGAGGTTTTCCTTGTCGACGATATCGAATTTGGTGGGGACGGCTTCGCAGTTGGTGATACACTTGGGGTTGGCGCATTTGACGAAGTTCTCGACATGGTCGGGGATTTCGGTGGCGAATTTCTCAATAACTTTGTAGTCCTGAATGGTGATGATGGTAACCATGGGTGCCACAAGCGCCACTTTGCTTACTTCGTCTTTGGTGAAGTGTTTGTTTTTGATTTTGATGATGCCTTTGCGTCCCAGTTTGCCGCTTTGGAGGTAATTGCCGATAAGGACTTCGTCTTTGTAATTTTCCAAGCCGAGGATGCGAATGACGCGATAGACGGATTCGGTGGGGATATGGTCGATGACTGTACCGTTTTCGATGGCGGATACAACAAGTTCTTTCTTTGTGTCCATGATGTTGTTGTTATGATGATATGTTGATATGTGATTTATGTTATTTGGCTCCGAGGATGGCTGCCATGAGTGCCTGACGGACATAGACGCCGTTTTGTGCCTGACGGAAGTAGTAGGCGTAGGGTGTTTTGTCTACATCGGTGGTAATCTCGTTGACGCGGGGCAGGGGATGGAGCACACGCATGTTGGGTTTGCAGCCTTCGAGCATGGAAGCGGTAAGGATGCAGCTGTCTTTAACACGCTCGTATTCGAGGGGGTCAGGGAAGCGTTCGCGTTGTACACGGGTCATGTAGATGATGTCGGCCATGGGAATCACACTCTGGATGTCGGTGTACTGGTAATATTTGAGGCCGGCATCTTTGATGCTCATCTTGACGGAAGAGGGGAGTTTAAGCTCGGTGGGGGAGACCAAGTGGAAGGTGGCGTTGAAGTTGCACATGGCTTGGACGAGGGAATGGACTGTGCGGCCATATTTGAGGTCGCCGACGCATGCGATGTTGAGGTTCTCGAGGGTGCCTTGGGTTTTACGGATAGAATAGAGGTCGAGCATGCATTGGGTGGGGTGTTGGTTGGCACCGTCGCCGGCGTTGATGACGGGCACCGTGGCCACTTCGGAGGCATAGCGTGAGGAACCTTCTTTTGGGTTGCGCATGACGATGAGATCGGCATAGCTGGAGACCATGACGATGGTGTCGTGGAGTGATTCACCTTTCTGTACGCTGGTGCCACCCGGGTCGCTGAAGCCGATGATGCGTGCCCCGAGTTGGTTGGCTGCGCTTTCGAAGCTGAGCCTTGTGCGGGTGGAGGGCTCGAAGAAAAGTGTTGCGATAACTTTGTCGCTAAGAATGCGCTGCTTGGGGTTCTGTTCGAAACCTTCGGCAATATCCAGCACCTCGATGTATTCTTCTTTTGAGAAGTCGGTGATGGAGATGAGGTTGCGTCCTTTTAATGTGCTCATATTGGTATATTTTGATTGTTTGTTTATTATCATTTGATGCGGTTGAGACCGTCGATGGCAGGTTGGAAGGTGTGGTCTATCTGTAGTGCTGCCATAAAGTCTTCGCGTGCATGTTGTTTGTCGCCAAGCAGTTCGTAGGCGCATCCGCGGTTGGTCCAGGCTTCGATGAAGTTGCTGTCGCATTGTATGGCACGTGTGAGGTGTTCGATGGCTTCGGGATAGTCGCCGTAGGTGAACATCTGTAGGTAGCCGCGGTTGTGCCACGCTTCTTTGTGGTTGGCGTTGATGTCGAGAATCTGTTTGTATATTTCTTCGGCCTGTTCAGGCTTGTTGAGGTCTTGGTAATACATGGCCAGACCATAGAGGGCGTTAGTGTTGTTGGGGTCGATACGGATGGCGGTGTTGAGATATTCGACGGCCAGAGGGTCGTGGTGGTCGGCATAGAGCATGCCCAGTTCTTCGAAGGCGGGACCATAGTCGGGATGCAGGTCGCAGACTTTCCGCAGCAGGATGATGGCATTGGTGGTGTCGCCAGTCTCTTTGTAGATGAATCCTTTCATGAAGAGGGCTGTACGGTTTTGGGGGTCTTTGGCGGTGACTTTGCCAAGATTGTCCATGGCGCGGTCGTAGTCGCGGCTGTAATAGGCTATTTCGCCCAGTTTGAGATAGGCTTCTTGGCTCTCCGGCTCGAGTTCGAGGGCGTGTTGGAGACTTTTGTAGCTATGTTCGACGTCGCCATTGGCAAAATAGGCGTCGCCAAGGAGCATGTGGTATTTAAACTCTTTGTCGTTGATGGCGACGGCTCGCGAGAGGTCGGCTATGGCTTCGTTGACTCGATTGAGTTCGAGATAGATTTTGGCGCGGTCGTAATAGAGGTTGTCGTCTTTGGGATGTTTGTGGATTTTGATGTCAAGCACTTTCAGGATGTCTTCGTTTGACATCTCGTCGGTGGGGGTGCTGTTGTTGCATCCGGTCAATGCAGCAAAAAGTGGCACAAGGAGTGCAAGTATAAGGATTCGATGTTTCATTATGATGTGTAACGATAATAATATTTTTTTATTATATAGGCGATGTTTTTTTTCTTGCAGTGAGGAGTTGCGGTTATATGGAGTCGAGTATGGCATGAAGTCGAGCGTTGGTTTCGGCAGGGGTTTGTGCGCGGAGCACGGTGAGTGATTGCTGCTCGGTAATGGGTAGGCTGCGACGGACAAGGCACCAGTATTCTTTTGTTTTGCGCATACGGCTTTCATCGCGGATGGGGAGTTGGCCGATGGCTTCGTTCAGGGCAAGGACAAAACGAAGGGTGGCTTGGAGGTCGTCGGGGTGGTTGTCTTTGATTCGAAGAGGCAGGAGAGGGTCGAAAAGGATTCCCCGGCCAATCATGAAGTCTTCTATTTTGGGGAAACGTTGGTGGATGCGACGGTAGTCGGCCGTTGTGCAGAGGTCGCCGTTGTAGATGACCTTGTGTCGGAGCAGGGGCAATGCCTGTTCAAAGGTGTCAAGGTCTACTTGGCCGGAATATTGCTGTTTGCCTGTACGGGGATGGATGGTGACATTGAGCAAAGGGTAGTCGTTGAGGATGGGAATGAGTTGGAATATTTCATCGGGGTTGTGCAGACCTAACCGCATTTTGACACTGAGGACGGGCTTCAGGCGCGGGATGATGTAGTCGAGGAGGCTGCGTACTTCGTCGGGGTAGGGGAGTATGCCGCTGCCACGGTGTTTGGCTGTGACACGGCGCATGGGGCAGCCAATGTTCCAGTTGATTTCGTTGTAGCCGATATCGTGGAGCCGATTGGCAAGGTCGACAAATTCGACAGGTTCCTTGCCGAGAATCTGGGGAACGACAGGTAACGAGTCGCGGTTAGCTTCAGGCAGTACGTCGTCGATTTTCTTCCATGCATCGGCAAGATTGCCGTGGGTGAGCGAAAGGAAAGGGGAGATGGAAGCATCAAGGGCTCCGGGAAAGCATTGGTGATATACTTTCCGGAACATCAGTTCGGTTAATCCCTGCATGGGGGCGAGTATCAGCATGACTCTTTGGCTTTGTTTTGTTCGGCTAACTCGTTACGCTTTTCTATTATATAGGTTTTGAGCGACTGGGAGAGTTTGTTTCCGATGGTGTAGGTGGGCTTGTAGAGTATGCTTTCTTCCTGTAGTTTTGGGGTGATGAGCACATGGTTCCTGTCGATAAGGAGGATAAAGTTGAGTAGGATGCTGATGACGATGAGGCATTTGAGCATGCCTACCACAGAGCCTAATAGTTTGTTAAGGAATTCGGCTTTGACCATCTTGAAAAGACCTTCAACCACTTTGCCAAGGAAATAGGCAAGCACTATGGCACCCATGAAGGTGATGAAGAAGGCAATAAGGATGGAGCCTTCGCCTTCGAGTTTGAGCGATTCGGCCACCCATGTGGAGAGGTGTATCGCTGCCCAGCAACCGGCCAGAATGCCGAGCAAGGTGGCTACTTCGAATATGATGCCGCGTTTCCATCCTTTGTAGATGAAGAAGACAAGCGGAATGGCGATGATGATGTCTAAGAATGTCATGTTGTTGTGTTATTGATGAATAAAGGAATAAAGTAGTCTATAAAAAACGAGAACGCCCCCACATCGGAGACGTCCCGTCAAATACATCTTTGAAATAAGTAAGCACGTTCGAATATACGCAAATGTTGTTTTTTTGTTTCATTTTTGAGCAATTTTTTTTCTTTCTTTTTGTTTAGAAAGCATGTTTTCAATAAATTGGGCAAGAAAAAAAACAGCGGTGCCGATAAGAATCCCCAACAGTGCTCCGCATATCACGTCGCCGGGATAATGTTTGCCAAGATAGGGGCGGGAATAGCACACCACCGCAGCCCATAGGAAGAGCATCAGGGCGAAGAGCCATGAACGTGATGACTTGTTGCGAAAGCGAAGACTAAGAAAAGCGGCCAAAGCAAAGACATTGGCGGCATGGGATGAGACGAACCCATAGAGTCCACCGCACGAGGTGCGGAACATCCTGACTCCTTCAAGGGCATTGCAAGGGCGCAGACGGCAGAAAACATCTTTAAAACAGACCACGGAGATGCGGTCAGAGAGAAGAAAACACAAGCCTATGCCTGCCAGCACAAGCCACCATCGCTGTGGCTCTTTGCGGAGGGTGGTAAAGCAAAAGGCCACGACGAGCACAATAGCCCACGACCAGGGTTGGCTGGCAATCCAAAGCACCCAGTCGGCCACGACATTGTGGTGTTGGTTTATCCAGTAGAAAGCGGTCGTGTCCAGTTGCTCAAGATTCTGCATCGGCTTTCAGTTTTTTGAAAATAAGGTCTTTCAATTCGGGAATATGGTATCCCGTCACAGCCGAGATAAATATGTGGTCCACATCCTTGGGCAGGTGTTCCTGTAGTTGTTGCATCATCGTTTCGTCGATAATGTCGCTTTTGGTGATGGCCAGCAGACGTTGTTTGTCAAGGAGCTCGGGATTGTATTTCCGCAGCTCCTCAAGCAGTATTTGGTACTCGCGGGCAATGTCGAGCTGTTCGCAGCTGACCATGAAAAGCAGTATGGAGTTCCGTTCGATATGACGCAGAAAACGGAGTCCAAGGCCTTTCCCTTCGCTGGCTCCCTCAATGATTCCGGGAATGTCGGCAATGCAAAACGACTGGTTGTCGTGATATTTCACTATGCCAAGGTTGGGCACAAGGGTGGTGAAAGGATAGTCGGCAATTTCGGGCTTGGCAGCCGAAACAACACTCAGGAATGTCGATTTGCCTGCATTCGGGAAACCCACAAGACCCACGTCGGCCAGCACTTTCAACTCAATGATTACCCATCGTTCCACAGCAGGTTCGCCGGGCTGTGCATAGCGGGGTGTCTGGTTGGTAGGCGATTTGAAGTGGTCGTTGCCGTATCCTCCGCGACCACCTTTGGCAATGATGACCTGCTGCCCGTCCTCAGTCACTTCGCCCAGCACTTCCCCAGTCTCGGCATCGCGGCAAATGCATCCCAGCGGGACGTCGATTATTTGGTCGGCACCCGTGCGTCCGGTGCAAAGGTTTTCGCCTCCGTGCTGGCCGTCCTCGGCAAACACATGTTTTGTATATTTAAGGTGCAGGAGTGTCCAGCGTTGGCTGTTACCGCGCAGGATAACATGTCCGCCACGGCCTCCGTCGCCTCCGTCGGGACCCGCCTTGGCGTTATATTTCACACGCAGCAGATGTGCCGAGCCCGCGCCGCCTTTGCCCGAGCGGATAAATATCTTGACGTAGTCGACAAAGTTGGATGTCATGATCGAGGTAGGGGCTTGATGTGTTGTAGGTTGAATGATTTTATAATAAGGGCTGTCGGCCTTTGGTCTGACAGCCCATCACTATGTCTTTAACTATTTAGAGGTTTTCGATGGCATTGGCAATATCCTGCGAGATACGCTTGATGTCGCCCAGACCGTTAATCTTTACCTCTTTACCCTGCTTTTCATAGTATGAAGCCACGGGCAGGGTCTTGTTTTCATATTCCACCAAGCGGTTCTTGATGGTCTCTTCGTTGTCGTCGCTGCGACCGCTAATCTTGGCACGCTCCAGCATGCGGCGTATCAGCTCTTCGCGGGGCACCTCCAGTCTCACCATGCAGGTGAGGGTGCGTCCGTGTTTGTTCAGCAGACGGTCGAGGGTCTCAGCTTGCGCCACATTGCGGGGGAATCCGTCGAAGAGTATGCCCTTTGTGTCGCGGGCTATGGCGTTGTCAATCATCTCTACCACGATGTCGTCGCTGACCAGTTGCCCGGCATCCATTATGCCTTTGATGCGGAGTCCTAATGGGGTGCCGTCGGCAATCTCCTTGCGCAGCAAATCGCCCGTGGATATATGGGTGAGACCGTACTTCTCTACAATAAAATCGCTCTGTGTGCCTTTTCCGGCACCGGGAGCTCCAAAGATGACAATGTTCTTCATTTTGTAAAGGGAGTGTTTGAAGTGGTGTGAAGTGAATGATATAAAATGGATGGCGGAAATGATTCATGTCCGCCATCCATTCTGAATGCAATGTTATTCAACAGACTCGATGGTCACGTTGAAAATCAGCGGGCTGTAGGGGAGGATGTCTTTTCCTGCACCACGGGCACCGTAAGCCAGCTCTGAGGGCATAATCAGCGTAATGTCGCTGCCGGCGGTCTGACCCATAATGCCTTCGTCCCAACCCTTAATCATGGGCTGAGCACCCACAGTGTAGGTCATGGGTTCATACTTACGGTCTTTGTTTACTTTGTTGGCCTCTTTTGCATCGGCCTCACGGCTGGTGTCAAACAGAGTACCGTCAAGCAGACGACCCGTATAGTTCACAGCAATCTTTTTGCCGGCGGCAACCTTGGCGCCGTCGCCTTTCTTGTTCACCACGATGTAAAGGCCGCTCTTGGTGGGCTTCACTGTGATGTTGTTGTCGGCGATATACTTGGCCAAAGTGGCGGGCTCGTTCTCTTTGCGCTGGTTCATCTCTTCGATGAAGTTGGCCTGTTCCTGAGCCAACTCGTCCTTGGTGACGAGATCCATCAGCGAGATTTCATAGTAGAAGAACTGGCCGCTGCCTCTCTTGTACTGCTGGGGCATCTGGTTGTCCATCATGAAATTGCCAATCGAGTCAGCAGGGATTTTGAAGATAGCCTTGTCGCCCACATGCATCATCGTCAAACCTTCAACGATGTCGCCTTTGAACATAGGAGCTTCAGCAACCTGGAAAATACGGTCGGGGTTGCCAGTGTTGTTGAACAGGGTATCCTCCTCCAGACGCAGAATCAGTTCGCCAACCAGCACGTCGCCGGCCTTGGGCTGCTCGCCCTCGCTATTCTCGGTCTCGAAACGGTACAGGAGGCCGTTCTCGGTCTGTTTGAAATTGTTGCAGTTGCAAGCCGTCATAAAAGCGGCCACTGTCAGTGCCAAAGTGGCAAAGAATAATGTTTTTTTCATTTTTTTTTGTGTAATTATTTATGTTGTTATTTCCTTTTTATTTCTTGAATGTCATAAACTATCACGGTGCGTGAGCCCACCCTGTCGCCGTCGCCCACTACTCCGTAGGCCGTGTTCGAAGGGGCTATCAACCATGCCTGGCTGCCATAAGGCACCTGCTCCAGCAAATCATCCATCGCCACAGTCACCTCACGGCGTCCCACCACCAGCGTGTCGGTCTGGTGACGGTAGAAAGGGGTGCCGTCCAAGGCTTCTAATCGGTATGTCACAACCACCGTGTCGTCAGGTTCCACCATGCCGCCTTCGCCCTTCCTTCTTAGCAGGTATTCTGCCCCGCAGCGCAAAGCCTTCGTCTCCCAGCCTCTCCGTTGCCGATAGGCGTCAATCTGGGTGGCCTCCGACTGTATCACCACACGGTTGGCGTTTATCATATTCTCCTTCACCGAGGCGGTCTTGTCTCCCTGCAGCTCAATGGTAGGAGTGCGGTCGCCGCAGCCCGCCACCCACAGGGCGGCAGCCATCAACAATCCCGCTATATAGACTTTGCCTTTCATCTTTCTGTCTCCCAATGCAAAGGTTCCACATCCGCAATGCCCAGCAGCCTTTCCACTTCTTCGAGGGTCTTCTCAAACGACATCGTGCAGGTGGCTCCTGCCGCCTTGGTGTGTCCGCCTCCTCCCAGCTTCTGGGCCATCAGGTTCACGTCAACACCATACTTTGCCCTTAGCGACACCTTGGTGCGGCCCCGTTCCTCTCTCAGCAGGGCTCCCACTTCCATCTCCTTCATCATCAGCGTGTAGTTCACCAGCCCTTCCATATCCTCACCGTTCACCCCGAACCGCTCTTGGTCCCTCAGCGAGAAAGCCATCAGCGCCACTCGCTGGGCAGGGTAAATCCGCAGCCGTTCATTCAGTGCAAAGCCATAGAAACGCATGCGATCCACCGAGAAAGTGTTCACAATCCGGTTGTGAATCTCAGCCGGATGGATATCATATTTCACCAGTTCGGCAGCGGCTTCGAAACAGCTCGGCTGCTCACAGCTGAACGCAAAGCCGCCTGTATCGGTGTTCAATCCCGTGTATAGGCAGGTGGCTACATCGCGATTCATAAACCGTTCCTCCCACATCGCCTTCGTCAGCCACAGCACCAGTTCGCAAGTACTCGAAATCTCCGGTGCCGAGAAAATCAGGTCAAACTCCTTCCTGTCAGGGTTGTGGTGGTGGTCTATCAACACCTTCCGGCATTGGGCGGCACGCAACTCTTCCGCCAGCATATCCGTGCGCGAGGGTGTATTCAAGTCCACACACACGGCCAAATCCGCCTCTTCCAGTCGCTTCCGCCACTCCTCCCGTTCCTTCTCGCCGTTCACAATGCGGTCGGCACTGGGCAGCCACACAAAATTCTTTGGACATCCGTTGGGCAGCACCGGCGTGATACGGCATCCCTCGCGGGCGGCCCTATCCATCATCAGCGTCATGCCTAAAAGACTGCCGCATGCGTCGCCGTCGGCGTTCATGTGCGAAACCAACAGCATATTCTGCCCTTCCGCAATCCATTGCCCGAATGTTGCTATGTCTTGGATATCAAATCCTTTTGTGTACATTAGAACCTTTTTACTGCTATTCTATCAAACTGCAAAAATACTACTTTTCCACGAAATCTTGTAAGTTTTTTTTATCGTTCTTGAAAAAAGTTGTACTTTTGCAAAAAAAATATAATCATCCACCAACATGAAAAAGACATTTATCCTCCTATCGGCCGCACTCCTTCTGGTTGCAGGCTGCAAACACAAACAGCAGGATTCCATCGGCATCATCGGAAAACCTGTGACAACAGTAGAGAACGGCCGCTTCACTCCCGAACTCATGTGGCAACTTGGCAAAATGGGCGAGTACGCCCTCAGCCCCGACGGCTCCCGTCTGGTCTATGCCAACACCTACTACGACATCGCCCAAAACAAAGGCAATGCCGAACTCTACCTCCTCCCTGTCTCCGACAACGCACAAGCCGTCCGCATCACCAACACCGCCGAAAGCGAGTTCAACCCCGTATGGCTCAACGACAACACCATCCTCTTCGCCCGTGGCAACACCATCGTTTCCATGAATGTCGATCGTAAGACCGAGAAGGTTCTCGCCACCATCGAATCGGGTCTCGAGGGCTTCAAAATCTCCCCCAAAGGCGACAAGATTCTTTACATCAGCGACCTCCCCGTCAAACGTCCCGAGTCCATCGACCGTCTCTATGCCGGGCTGCCCCAGACCACTGGCCGCATCAACGAAGACCTCATGTACCGCCACTGGGACAACTGGGTCGACGAATACCCCCACATCTTCCTCGCTCCCCTCACCGAGAAAACCGTTGACTTGGGCAACGTCGTCGACGTTATCGGCTCCCAGCCCTACGAGTGCCCCATGCGTCCTTGGGGCGGTGTTGAACAATTCAACTTCTCGCCCGACGGCAAACGTATAGCCTACACCTGCCGCGCCAAAACCGGCAAAGACTATGCTCTCAGCACCAACAGCGACATCTTTGTCTACACCATCGCCGACGGCACCACCGTCAACATCAGCGACGGCATCATGGGCTACGACCAAAACCCCGTCTTCAGCCACGACGGCAAACGCATCGCATGGGAAAGCATGGAACACGACGGCTACGAGAGCGACAAACTGCGCCTCATGGTTCTCGATTTCGCCACCAATGAGCGCACCGACTACACCGCCGACTTCGACTACGGTGTCAGCGGCATCGCCTGGAGCGACGACGACAGCCAGTTGGCAGCCGTCGTCATGTATCGCGGCATGAACGAAATCTTCGCCTTCAATGTCAACACCAAGGCCGTCCGTCAGGTCACCAAAGCCTGCCACGACATCAACGGCTTCACCCTCAAAGGCAACGACATCTACGCCAATGAAGTCTCCATGCAACACCCCTCCGAGATTTTCCACTATCAGCTCAATGCCGAAAACCAGACCGGACGGCAGCTCTCCGCCATCAACACCGAAGTCCTCTCCCAAGTCCGCATGGGTCGCACCGAGGAACATTGGATTCCCACCTCCGACGGCAAAGAAATGCTCGTATGGCTCATCTATCCCTACGACTACGACAGCACCAAGACCTATCCTGCACTCCTCTTCTGCGAAGGCGGTCCCCAAAGCATGGTCAGCCAGTTCTGGAGCACCC
>DBXQ01000046.1:0-3268 GCA_002309955.1 Bacteroidales bacterium UBA1208 | reverse complement strand
GAAATCAGCGGCGACTATGGCGGACTCTGCATGAAAGACTACATGGCTGCCACCGACTACTTTGCCCAGAACATGACCCAAATCGATGCCGACCGCATCGGTGCCTGCGGCGCCTCTTTCGGCGGCTACAGCATCTACTGGCTCGCCGGCCACAACGAGAACCACCGCTTCAAAGCCTTCCTCGCCCACAACGGCATGTTCAACTTCGAACAGCAATGTCTCGAAACCGAAGAATACTGGTTCACCAACTGGGACCTCGGCGGCCCCTACTGGGAAAAGAACGCCAAGACCGCCCACTCCTATGCCAACTCCCCCCACCTCTTCGTCGACAAATGGAACACCCCCCTCTGTGTCGTCCATAGCGAGTTCGACTTCCGCATTGTCGCCTCTCAAGGCATGGCAGCCTACAATGCTGCCAAGCTCCGCGGTCTCGACGCCCGCTACCTCTATTTCCCCGACGAGACCCACTGGGTGCTCCGTCCCCAAAACAGCCTCCTTTGGCATCGCAACTTCATCGACTGGTTCGACAAATACCTGAAGAAATAACCTTCTCTTCAGCCCATCCTTACAGCGGTGACGCATCGCGTCACCGCTTTTTGTTTTTTATGGAAACTTCTATAAATCACCCCCGCAAGGGTGAGATATGAATAACACCATACAAGCCGTAGGCGCAGTGCGGTGATTCTATAGAGTATCGGAATGCCTCCCGATAAGGACGCGACACAAAAACAAATAAATAGAACCCTCCTTATTTTATATAACTAAAGTTTGACAAGCTCTTTTTAATATAATTCGAGATGTACATGGTCTCGACAAAGGTGTCTCAAAAGTCCCCAAGGGGGACGACAGAACACAGACAGGGGTGCAAACCCCTGCACGAATGGTAGGGAAAAGAGAACCCTGAAAGGGTGCCCCACACCGTATGATGCCAACAATCTGTCGCCCCTTCAGGGCTTTGTTTTATCGTCCATAAGTACGGGGGCTGCGCCCCCGCCTATCTCTTTCAGTCCCCTGGACTTTTTAAAACACGCTAAAAAGGCAAAGAATCACGCCTTTGGCCTTTTAGCCACTTGTCAAACTTCAGTATATAACATCTATGCTAAATCTATGCTAAACTTTTTGAGAACGAGAGTCCCCTCTGCGCTGAGCTGAACTTGCCTGATAATCCCCACACTCGCAGTGCAGAGTTACAGAAAGTCTACCCCCCCGAGGCCATTTTTCAACTTTTTTAGAAAAAAAACTTTCCATTCAAAAAAAAAATCGTACTTTTGCGTGTCGAAATGTTGTTTTAAAATTAATTGCAATACAGAGAAATGAAACGTTTTCTAATCGCTCTACTCGCTTGTACACTGATATTTGGCTATTCCGACGTGCAGGCTCAGAGCAAAACGAAAAGCAGTGCAAAAACTTCCAAATCTGCCAAAGATAAGAAGTCAAAGAAGAATAAAAAAGGCAAAAAGGGAGCCAACACTGCCCCCGAAGAGCATCTCGTCCAGCTGCCCTACAACAGCAACGACTGCCTTTTCGCCATCCCCCTCAATGTAGACCAGACCTTCGGTCCCACCACGGCACCCCAGGGGGCCGGCCGCATCATGGAAGTGATGGCCGACAAACGTCACCCCAACCTCCCCGAGTTCGAGCACAACTCCGTCTGGTACAAGTTCACCGTCCCCTACAACGGCAAACTCGACATAGCTGTCACCCAGCAGAATGTGGCCGACGACTACGACATGGTGGTCTATAAATACACCGATGCCTACTTCAGCAACCACATCCAGTGCAACAAAGTGTTGCCCGTCGCCGTGAACCTCTCCTCCGTCGACAGCGCCCTCTTGGCCAAACCCAAGAGAGCCAAAGCCGAATCCGCCGACGAACCCAAGATGGACGCCAAAGCCAAGGCCGAGGCAGCCCGCCAGGCTCGCTTGGCCTCCGAAAAAGAGGCCGCCAAAGGCACCATCGGCATGTATCACGAGGCCACCGACATCCTCCTCACCAAAGCCTCCACCAATCGCCATATCCGCTCCATCGATGTGCGCAAGGGCGAAGTCTACTACATCATGCTCGACAACGTCACTCCCAAAGGCTCCGGCCACAGCATCAAAGTCTCCATCTTTGTCGAAGCCTTCGAAGTCCCCGTCTCCTTCTACGACCCCAAAATCCGCAAAAATATCGACGTCAACCTCACCATCCTCGAAAAGAACACCAACAACCGTGTCATCGTCCACAACGAAAATTTCCGTGGTGGCCGTGTCAAGTTCGTCCCCGGATTCAACTACACCCTCTACGCCAAGCGCAACGGCTATTTCTCCATCTTCTACGACTTCAATGCCGACCGCTTTAAAGAGGACACCCTCCTCCGCATGAAACTCTACCGTGCCGAGCGGGGCACCGTCTATCCCATCTCCGACATCTATTTCGGCAATGAATACGAGCTCCTCCCCGCCTCCGACTCCAACCTCATGAACTACGTCCAGATGTTCAAGAACCATCCCGATGTAGCCTTCACCATCAAAGGGTGGGTCCAGACCTACGGCGTCGACCCCGAGCACGACCAGCTCGTTTCCCTCGAGCGTGCCAAGGCCGTCAAAGAATTCTTTGTCAAAAACGGCGTGCCCGAAGCCAACATCAAGACCTCCGGCATGACCCCCACCGACATCAAGCGTGCCGCCACCGCCGCCTTCGACACCAAGAAGAAAAACGACAACGAGTTCGTCAAAGTCCAGCTCATCATCACTGGCGTCAACCCCAAAGAGAATCCCTGATCCCTTCCGGCATAGGGATAGCATAACATTGCAAGAGCCTCTGTCCAACAGGGGCTCTTGCTTTTTCCTATTTGACAAGCCAATCAGTTTAACCCAAGATTTATTTGACAAGCCAATCAGTTTAACCAGCAAAAATCTGTCAAGCGATTTCAGGAAAACACACCCCGCTCTTCCTTCGCTCTTCCTTCGCTCTTCCTTCGCTCTTCCTTCGCTCGTTCTCCCANNTTCTCCCATCGTTCTTCCATCGTTCTCCTTTTACAGAAGGAAAACTGAAGGTGGAACGAAGGCACAAGTGACGGCGAACGGGCTAACCTTGTGCTCATCATTGTCCGCTTGTCTTTGCGGCTGGGGTGGGGCAGAAACTGCAGAGGGACTGACCCGCCATGTCGGCAAGGGTATCATTTGGAGAAAAGAAAGGGGTACGGTCTGCATCGCTGAAAAACAGCTCTGGGAGTGCAAGGCAAACCCAATTTGGGATTGCTCCTGACTTCGTCAATGCGCCACCC
>DBXQ01000077.1 GCA_002309955.1 Bacteroidales bacterium UBA1208 | reverse complement strand
AACCGAACCACCGCCACCGAGAAACTTATCGTGAAATAACCCGCCATCGGAAGATGGGATCTCACCCACTGTCCCCGCGGCCACCCCTCTCTGAGAAACGGCCGCGGGGACGACTTTTTGTCCGCAACACCCCTCCGCAAGCCCCGCCCCCAAACCGCTTCATAGCCATTCCTTCCCCCATCACAATCCTTCCCATCGAACTCTCACAAACTCAACAGTGACCCGCTACGCCTTAACTTCGTTGACGTTGCTATAGCTCGGCATAACAAGCTTTCTCTGCTCTCGCCATACGCAACGTTCGCCAGCGGTGCGGCCAATCTGCTCGAAACAAATACCAATCTGCCATAAACCCTATTGACCGATTTGGGATAAATTGGATGGAGTGTGTGAGGATAGACAAAGATGATATGGGACACTGCGGGATGAATGAGGAAACTTGTGAGCGTTACAGATATGAAGATGTTTTATTAGAAACAACATTGTTTATCTTTGCAGACGAAACAACGGTCAGAAGTAGTGCGTTGGGGCGTTTTGTTTCAGAGAGTTGTTTGATATATTGAGTTTGGGATTATACGTTTAGCTCACGCTGAAAACCATCATACGAGCCTTCCGTATCCAATTGCAGTATGTACCGCAGAGAAATAAAAAAACCTCCGTTTCACAACGGAGGGTAAAACAAAAGCGTATGAAAAAAAATATTAATTTTATCCGTATTCTTATTTCTGTTTCAGAAAATCCTGAACCTGATCGGAAGGGACAACAGTCTCTTGGAAGGTATAGGCATTGGTCTTGGGAGAGCGAACCATACGAATCACTTTGGCATAGCTCTTACCCGTAGCGGTTTTAAGGGTTGCAACAACTTTTTTTGCCATGGTTATCTATCTCCTATTTTTTTATTTGATTTCTTTGTGAACAGTCATTTTCTTCAAGTACGGGTTGTACTTTTTCAACTCCAAACGTTCGGGAGTATTTTTCTTATTCTTGGTGGTGACGTAGCGGCTCATGCCAGGAACACCGCTATTCTTCTGCTCGGTGCATTCGAGAATGACCTGCACTCTTGCGTCTTTGTTTTTCTTTGCCATTTTTGTATACTATTGCTTCTTTGTATTTTGAAACGACCGATAAACGGTGCTGTTGTCTGTTTGCCTCAAGGTCTGTGACAATGAAAAGAGCATCAACAATCCACCATACATACCTTAAAAGCGGTTGCAAAATTACTATTTTTTTTTGAATTATCAAACGTTTTGTCTTAAAAAAACTACTTTATAGCAACAACAATTTAAATATCAGATATATACAACAAAATTTTTTTAAACAAACAATCGCGCAATTGTCACTAATTTTTTTATATGAATACCCAAAAATCAAGTTTTAATCCTCTTTTCATGTGCTCAATCTTCTGTTTTGTTAAAAATAGCGCATATTAATCTGACCTTCTACTCATTAGCATAAGTTCCTGCATACTCATCCTCTTCTTCCACATAATAGGGAGTCTCAACAGGTTGGGTAGAGGAAACACTATCCTTTTTCACATACTCCCAACCTCTGGGAGGACGTTTGCAGTCACTCATACTACCTTGTATATAGGCAATCTCTTCATCGGTCAACTCCTTGTCACCGGGAATAAAATGTTGGCGCCAAAAGGGGAAATCCTCAACCAATTCACCTGAATAATAAAAGTCAAAACCAATAGCACCAAATGTATAGGTCTCGCCATGAATCTTTATATGGCTGCCCCCACAAACAGGGTTAGGTTTCGGCACAGATTGGGCAAAGCCTACATTGAAGAGAGTAAACAAGATATCCGGACGGTTGCTAATATCATAACCCGCGCGTTTCCATTGCAGCATGGTTTGATGCAGTATGCATGCTGTATAAAGATAAGAATACAAATGGTTTCTATAATCTACCAAACGGTTGTATCGCTCATCTTCCTGAGCCTTCCCCTCGACAGTATAGTCAAGCAGATGTTCATAGCGGGAACCCATGTAATAAGGAGATGCAGGGTCTTTAAGATGATCTTCTATCGCTTTAGCCGTGGAGATCTTAATGCCGTTGACACCATATGAAAATTGCGACTGGACATTCAGCACATTGACCGGGCCTAAATATTTCTTGATATTCTCGCGATTGGTATTGAACAGACGAATCTGTTCTCCGATAAGGCACCCCACTATCAAACGGGGTTCAACACCTGTCAATCGACCTGCCTCAATAATCAAAGCCTTGTCGCGCACAATGGCATTCTTCAAAGCCGGCCACTCCACTCCTCCCATCCATGGGATTACATTGGGCGATTGCTGTTGGGGGTGACGGTTCATCACCGCCTCCACTTCCTTTAGCAGACTATTAAACTCCGACATGTCTTCAATATAGATACCCGATGCAGCAATCATTCGATCTACGAGCATAGGGTCATGTCCATACTGAGCTGCCGTGGTGATAAGTTGAGCATTGGTCGGGAAAAATTTGCTAAAAACAGCCAATTTGAGATATTGTCGCATCCAACGTTGCTGTACTTGCTCGGGAGTATAATCGTCATCGTCAAGTCTCTTCATTTCCGACACAGAGAGCATATAACGCGAGTTGCGATCTTCCGCCCCTTTATTATTGGTGAGCCCGAGCTGATAAACAGCCCAGGCTCCAATGATTGCAAAGCCGGCAAGAGCAAAAAGACCGACAACAATGTCAAAAATCTTACGCCCAGCACTACGCTTGCACCAGCTGCGAAGAGCTATGCCAAATTTCGAAGCCATTCTACTTTCTCAAAAAGAGTCATATCCATAAGGACAAACACGATTGCACCGGCAAGGTATCCTATAAGGGCTTTGAGGGTGATATTCTTAAGGTACCAGATAAAGTCGATTTTTTCCATGCCCATAACGGCCACACCGGCGGCCGAACCAATAATGAGAAGGCTTCCGCCTGTTCCGGCACAGTAGGCGAGGAACTCCCAGAAAGGATGGTTCACGTCGAAGATGGCACCGTCAGTGATTGGATACATACCCATGACAGCGGCCACCAGCGGCACATTGTCCACCACAGAAGAGAGAACACCGATAATGAGGTCGATGATAAAGAAGCCCACCGGCTCGTTCCCCATCTTCATGCCAAGGAACGTGTTGTCAAGTCCCGAAGCGAGGCTGGCAAGGATGCCCGCATCCTTAAGACAGGCAACAGCCATCAGAATGCCGAGGAAGAAGAGGATGGTGGGAACATCGATATGCTCCAGTGTGGAGACTGCTGTAGGCAGTTTATGGCCGTCCTTCTCATATTTGCGGCTTACAATCTCGGTGGTCACCCAAAGTACACCAAGGCCGAAGAGCATGCCAAGATAGGGAGGCAGATGGGTGATGGTCTTGAAAATGGGGACGAAGATGAGTGCAGCTATACCCATAATAAGGATAAGGCGACGGAGATGCACGGGCACATCCACTCCGCTCTGCTCACTTTCGGGTCTCGTAATGTCACCCTTGAGAGTGGCACCCACTACGAGGACAGGTACTGCCATGCACACGAGCGAAGCCACCAGTGTTTTCACCATGATATTAATGGTGGTCACCTGTCCGCCGATCCAAAGCATGATGGTGGTCACGTCGCCGATGGGGCTCCATGCACCGCCCGCATTGGCAGCCAGGATAACCATACCTGCAAAGAGCCACCGCTCCTTCTTGTCGGCAATGAGTTTGCTGAACAGGGCGCACATGACAATGGCAGTGGTCATGTTGTCGAGCAAGGCCGAGAGGAAGAAGGTGAGGATGCTCAGTTCCCAGAGGAGCTTTTTCTTATTGGTGGTGACAATCTTGTCGGTAATGATTCGGAAACCTTGATAATCCTCGATGAGGGTCACGATGGTCATTGCACCAAGCAGGAAAAAGACGATTTCGGCGGTCTCACCCAGATTATCAATCAGATTGTCTGTTATGAAAAAGCGCCACTCCGCTTCGTTCAGGTCGGGCTGGAAGATTCCGTGGCAGAAAGAGAAGACAGCCCACAGTGCAGTACCCAACAGAAGGGCTGTAGCCGTCTTGTTCACCTTTAGAGGGTGTTCCAAAGCTATACAAGTATAGCCTAATATAAACAGAGAGATTAATACAACTACCATAGCGTATAAGTTTTTTGAAGTTATTATATTTGCTATCTTCTTTTCTGCTGCTGTTTCTGCATCTCCTCGGTCATGCGCTGCATCTCTTCAAGGCGTTTCTGGAAGCTGCTCTTCTTCTGAGGAGCGTTCTTGTGCTTGTCATCGTATGCAGCCATGCGGGCGCGCACTTTTTTCTCGCTGGTGAAACGACGAATGAGCACCATCTGCAACATGGTGATGGTCAGCGAGCAGAAATAATAGAGGTTCAGTCCTGCTGCCATGCTGTTGAACATGAAGAGCATCATGAACGGCATGAAATACATCACGAACTTCATGCCGGGCATACCTGCATTCATATTCTGACCCTTCATGGTGTACCAAGTATAGAAGAACTGCATGCCGAACATCAACAGGCAGAACAACGACACGTGATCGCCATAAAGCGGTATATTGAAGCCAAGGTCAAGAATACTGTCGTAGGTGGACAAGTCGTTGCACCAGAGGAAAGGTTTCTGGCGCAGCTCTATGGCCACAGGATAAAACATGAACATGGCCGTCAGTATAGGCATCTGTATGAGTACCGGCAGGCAACCCGCCAAAGGACTATAGCCTGCTTTCTTCTGCAGCTTGGACATCTCTTGCTGCTTCTGCATTGCCTGCTCGGGATTGGGGTACTTCTTGTTCAAGGCATCCATCTCGGGCTTGAGGATACGCATGATGGCAGAACCCTGATACGATTTGAACGTAAGGGGGAAGAGAACCAGTCGCAGCAGGATGGTGAAGACGATGATGATAATACCATAATTCCAGTTGAACGTCTCCAGGAAGTTGAACACCGGGATAATGAGATAACGGCTTACAAACTTGGAGAAGACCCACCAACCCAGCGGGAGCATCTTTTCAAAACCGCGATGCATTGCATGAAGGTCACGATACTTGGTGGAACCAAAATAGAAGTGCATACCCATGGAGCAGTCGCGCTCGCTGTTATAGGTGAGGCCGATGGTGCTGCTCATGTCGCACAGATAGTTGGCATCTTTGTTGCTCTTGTCGGTAGTCTGAGAGAGGTAAGCATTCTCGAAGGTACTGTCTGCCACCAAGATGGCACAGAAGAACTGCTGCTTGAATGCCACCCACTCCACTGCTGTCTTGACATTTTTGTCGCCATCGCGGCCTCGACCCACGTCATCCACATCGTCCTTGGCTGCCTTGTAGTATATGCTCGAATAGAACTTCTCGGGATCCTTGTTTCGGTTCTTGCTGCCACGGCTACTGGCATCCACCTTCTCCTGGCGGTTCATCTTGTTATGCCATTCGAAATCCATATAGTCGGTGGTGCGCACCACGTTCTTCAACCCATGGAAGTTAATCTCAAAATTGACATCGTACTCATCGCCGACAACGACATAATGGAACTCAATATATTTATCATCGCTCAGACCGTTGCTATCACCCACAAAGGCACGAAAATGCAAATCAACAGCCTCGTTGGATGCAATCTCAAACACACTGTCGCCCTCAATCTCAACCAGTTTGTTGCCATATTTCCTATATGGCACAAACACCAAGTCCTTGGTATTGATAACCCTCGTATCCTCTGTGGAGAATATGAGGTTCATATTGTCGTCGGCTGGGCTGATAAGCTGCAGTGGCAAGCTATCGTAAGTGGTGTACTCGCTCAACACCACCTCGCGCACCTGGGCACCCATATTCGAAAGCGACACCGTCATCTTCTCGTTCTTCACAGTCACATTCACCGTATCGCCGTAAGCACTGCCGTTGAACACGCCCATGTCTCCGCGCTGATGACGCTGCAATTGACGCTGGGCGCTAGTATCGCCTTGTGCAGCCAGACTGTCCAAATGAGCCTTCACCGCAGCCACACTGTCGGCATACGCCACACTGTCCATATACGCCTGCCGGAGCGAGTCGTTCACACGCTGACGCTCGGCTATCTCCTCTTTGCTGGGTGCAACCCACCACATATAGCCAACAAAAATGGCAAAAATCAATACAATTCCTACTATCGACTTTTTATTCATATCTGTTTAATATTCATTCAAATCCGTCTAAACAATGCATCACTAACGGATTTGCAAAGTTACGATTATTTTCTCACACTTAATATAAAATAAAATATTTTTCGTCAAAAGAGTCTTTTATTCAAAAGAAATGTGTAATTTTGTATTTTCAAAAAATAGTATACAATGAAGAACAACAGATTCACTTTAGCACTCATTTTGTTGGCAGTTATGCCCATTTTGTTCTACGGCTGCAAGCAGGTGCAAACCCCTGAGGAACCCGCATATGACACCATTGCCCTCGAGCCTGAACCCGAACCCGAGCCTGAACCCGAAATAATTGAGGCTCCCGAGCAGAAACCCGCTCCCCGCCCCGTAGTCCGCAAAGAGCCTCAGAAAGAGGAAGTCCTCTACATTTCCGGACATGGCGCCAACGGCCGCGTATGGGGGCATATCACCATGAAAGGCAACAAAGGACGTGGCACCGTCACCGACGAGCACGAGAATGCACTCACCGTCACCTGCACTCGCCAGGGCGAAGAACTCATCTGCTACGACCAAAACAGCCGCCAGTACATTTTCCGTCTTTGACAAATCACCAATCTTTACGCAATAATGAAAACCACTAATGAACTCCAAACCCTCGCCACGCAAGTGCGTCGCGACATACTCCGAATGACCACCGCCGCCAAATCCGGCCACCCTGGTGGCTCGTTAGGCACAGCAGACTGGATGACCGCCATGCAGTTCAACATCCTTGACCAAGACCCAGCCCGTTTCACCATGGATGGCAACGGACAAGACATGCTCTTCGTGTCGCAGGGACACATCACCCCCGTCATCTACAGCACCATGGCTCGCCGTGGCTATTTCCCTGTCGAAGAGTTGAAGACCTTCCGCCAATTCGGCACCCGTCTGCAAGGACATCCTTCCACCGAACACGGCCTCCCCGGCATTCGCATGGCCAGCGGTTCTCTCGGACAAGGACTCAGCGTCGGCATCGGTGCCGCCCTGGGCAAGAAAATGACTGGTGACAACCATCTTGTCTACACCCTCCATGGCGATGGCGAACTACAGGAAGGACAAATATGGGAAGCCGTCATGTTTGCCGGTGCAAAACACGTTGACAATCTCATTTCCACCATTGACTACAACCATCAGCAAATCGATGGTACCACCCAGCAAGTCATGGATCTTGGCGACCTCAAAGCCAAGTTCGAAGCCTTCATGTGGACCGTGGTCGTCATTGCCAACGGCAACGACATGCAGCAGGTTCTTGACGGCATGGCCAAAGCCAAATCTCTAACCGGCCAAGGCAAACCCGTCTGCGTCATTCTCACCACCGAGATGGGCTACGGTGTCGACTTCATGCAGGGCATCAACAAATACCACGGCTCCGTCCTCTCCGCTGACGACCTGCCTCGTGCCCTCGCACAGCTTCCAGAAACCGAACTCGGCGACTACTAAATCGCCTACCACTTCCCTATCCATCAAATAGACAAGGGGGAAGACCCGCATCGAATCACCACTGTTGATAAACGAAACAATAATACCCCGTAGGAGTCATTCTCAAAACAAAAGCTCCTATGGGGTTTGTTTTAAAATATCAATACTTAAACAAGAAACAACCTACCGTAACAACGTCACCGTGCCGTAAGCCTCTAACAGGTGTGAGGGGTCGCTGTTTGCGCGGTAACGCACCAACCATACATAGGCACCCTCCTGACAAGGTTTGCCATTTAGCGTGCCGTCCCAGACAGGTTGTGGTCCTGCAATGCGGGCAATACGGCAGCCCCAACGACTATAGATGACGAGTTCTTCGACAACCACATCGTGGGTGACAGGATAAATGAGATTGTTGTCCGTCCTGTCTGGAGTAAAGACATTTGGTACCCAAAAGCCGAAATGGTCAACGGGGACAACACATGTGACAGTATCCGTGCAGGGGCCATTGTATGCCACAAGAGTCAATCGGAAACTGTCGATGGAAAGGTAAGGAGTATAATGTATCTCGGGGCTGTCGCCCAGCACAAGACTATCTATCCACCAATAGTGTCCTTCGGCATT
The DNA here is from genome assembly GCA_002309955.1 of Bacteroidales bacterium UBA1208. Lineage (GTDB taxonomy): Bacteria > Bacteroidota > Bacteroidia > Bacteroidales > P3 > Colimorpha. The sequence continues at coordinate 6,425 of DBXQ01000077.1, read as the reverse complement.
GACGCTTCGGTCAATAGCCGTAATTGAAGGATAATCCTCATTGATACGCATAGGCGAGTATTCCATCCTTGCTTGCGGCTGATGAAGAGGCTGTAGTGAGAAAAGCGTGTCGAAAGCGCGACATCCATCAATATAGAGAGCGTAATCTGTAGCAACCGTAGGATACACAACAATGCTGTCCCATGGCTGGGATACAAGCGTGCTATCGGAAGGTAAAGAAATCCACCAAGCAATGATATCATCACTATGCTCGCCAACCGAAGAACAGATTGTGTATCCCAAATTGCGGCAATCGGGCACAAGCGTGATATCGGGAACAGATGCATTCCCCAATACGGAGAGATGCATGGTGACAACCGAATCACACCCTACCACACTCTGTAGCGGGACAGGATAAGCACCCGAGGCAGATAATGCCATCCCATTCCAAAATAGAGTGTCGCCGTTACATATACTATCAACCACATCATTATGATATACAGGATGAACGGTGATGTGTTCCCACACTGTATCACCCACAGGCGTAATAACCACAGCCACACAATGCTGTCCTTCAGTGCTAAAAGGTATGCGCAAAGTGTCAACACCCGAAGTAAGAAACTGACCGTCCAACAACCAGTCAACCCCGAGACTGTCTTCCTTAGCAATAGCAATGGTTACCGTATCACCCAGACAAACCGCATGGCGGTCGGCCCGCACTTCGTATTCAGCACTTCGCACCGCCATTCCTGCTATGTAGGCATAACTTTCGACACTGCCAAGGCCATAGAACACCGCAAGAAAACGTCCCGTATCGGCATCAATAAGATGTTTCCCTTCACCGATGGTGAGGTGCGCATAACTATACCCCCCTGCTGTAGGGATGAAACTCGAAGCTATGCTTTCTCCGTCCAGAGTCATCATAGGGACATCATTAGTGTCCGTAACGATATTTATGTAATGATTCGTCACCAAGACCGAGTTATAAACAGCTGCAACCATACGGCTTATGCCTTGCTCTATCGGTGGGACAACCACAGAAGCCGGGTCGCCAGGAACACCACCGAAAGCCATTCCTGAGATATAGAACAAAACCTGCGCAGGTGATGATGTAACAATAGAGAGCGCATCCGACTGAAAGAATGCCAAATCTTCGCCATGCAACAAAGACGACGGTGAGACACTGGGCGCATGGTTGGCCACGAGGAATGTATACGACCCGCCTACAGCCAATGTCGCCACATTCTGCCCTTCAATCATTACAACACAGCTATCCTCAAGTGCCGTAACCCTCACCATATCCCCGACACACTCACCACCTTGTTGTCCCACCGTATCGGGCACACGTCCTACTGTTGGCATTACTATAAAATGCCGTCCCCAATAGTCCGAAGGGATGCACTGCTCGTACAGATGGTCCAAAGTCGTAATGGCAAAAGGTACAGACGTGCCTTTATGCCCTTGAAAAACAGCCACAGGTTTGGAGGAATGGAAAAGTGTGCCACAAAAACCAACAGAGGTCAAACTTGACGGCAAACCGCAATACAACCTACACACTTGACCTCCCATCATCGAAACATTAAGTGTGTCGCCTGGTCTATAAACCACACCGCCTTGATAGGTCGTAACATAATCGTTCAAAACAACACTAAGCATCGTACTATCGTAAGGCGCAACAACATACACCTCCTGCCCTGTACTCTGCATTCCATAAGTCTGGGTCATATAATCACACCTCAAAAGCGGTGTAGGAAGGACTGCTGTCATATCATGACTTCCATACTGATGATTCGATGCATAGACAACAGCGGGAGCCGAAGTGACAATATGCCAGCCGTCATCACACAAACTGTAGCCATACGAAGGTGATGTCACCCGTGCCGGGACTTCCACTCTGACAATGCCATCATTAAGCGTCACCACAGTATCCCACCCATCCAACGGTCTGGAAATATAAGCTGTGCACTCGAATTCAGAAGCGATAATCAAACTACATACAACAGAATATGTACTGTTATTATTATACATAAATGCCACCCAGAAGTCCGTACCCGTCAAACTGGGCACAATCTGCTGCCCCCGCAATGGGACTGTCGCAAACAGCAAACATGCGTACAGAAACAAACGTCTCACCATCCTGAAAATTTATAAAAAATAACGCGGTCACCCATATTATATTATGAACCAAGTGAATTTATTTCTACCGAATGGACAATTTTTCGTATCTTTGCAGCCGTAATCGACCACAATGAAAACACTCAGACCCCTCATAATATTGACGTTAATGGTTGTTGCGGCATGGCGTGCACCAGCCCAGCACACTCCCCGTCAGGAAACCACCCGCATACTCATCATCCTCGACTGCTCGCAAAGCATGTGGGACAGATGGCAAAGCGATTCCAAAATCAAAGTCACACAGCACGTTCTGCTACGCTTCCTCGACAGCATCCAAGGCCAAACAGACATGGAAGTAGCCTTGCGCGTATTCGGGCATCTCAACAACCAAGACATCGGCACCCAACTCGAAGTGCCCTTCGAACACGACAACTTTTACAAACTGCGCAGCAAAATCAAAACCCTCGTCCCCAATGGTGGTTGCACAGCAGCCTCTGCCCTCACCAACTCGCTCAAAGACTTCCCTCACGACCCCCAATCGCGCAACATCATCCTCATCATCACCGACGGCCTTGACGAATGTTACGGCGATGTCTGCGAAGTGGCCCAACAGGTGAACCAAAGCGGCTCAGTCGTCCAAACCTTCATTATCGGCATCGGCGACCCCGACAACTTCAAAAACCAACTCGACTGTGCCGGACGCTTTACCCTCCTTTCCGACGAAGAACGCTTCGACGAAACGCTCTACGAAATCTTCCTTCTCTCCGACCAGAAAGCCCTTGTCACCGTCAGCGTGCTCGACCAAGACCGCCGTCCCTATGAAACCGAAATCCCTTTAGCCTTCTTCGACCACACCACCCATACATCCCGCCTTACCACCTTATACCATTATAGTTCAGACTCGCCTATCGACACCCTGTCCTTAGACCCCTTGACAAACTATGACATCACCCTTGCCACCAAGCCTCCTGTCCAACTCGTCAACCAACACTTCAAACCCGGTTGCCACGCCCACCTCGAAATCACCGCCCCTCAGGGCAGCCTCCGGCTCCACCTCCCCAACAAACGCACTGCTTTCCAACTACCCGAATACACCATCCTGGTGCGTCGACACGGTGACCCAACACTCTTAACCACCCAACCCCTCAACGCCAAAGCACACTATCTGGCAGGCAACTACGACATTGACATTCTCTCTCTGCCCGTCATCCACCTCGACAATATATCTGTCCGCGGCGGCTCCGACACTGACATGCAGATTCCGTTACCCGGACAACTGGCACTCACCAAACCCCAAATGCCCACCACAGGCAGCATCTTCGTCCTGCAGGCCAACAGCATCAAATGGGTTTGCGACTTGGACCCTGCCAACATCAATGAACGCATAGTACTTATGCCCGGCGACTATCAAGTCGTCCTCCGTCCAAAGGACGACAACAGCTACGACGCTGTCCGCACAGCATACTTCACCATTCATTCAGCCCAACAGACAGGAATCACCCTCAAATAGCCCGTCTCTGCCCACCCACACAACGTCAATTGGCTAACCCCTCGGCTGGCTCCACCCCATTTCTGACCAACTCCAACCGAGCTGCCCAGCTACGGCAGCCTCGCTCTTCTCTCGCTACTTTTACCTCAGTTCTCCCATCGTTCTCCCATCGTTCTTCCTCCAGCAACGGATAAATGAGGTATATACGAGGTATACTGAGCAAAGGAAGAGCGGGGCAAAAAAGAGGCTGACACGACGATGGGGCGTGCCAGCCAACAGGTATAGACAAAAAGAGAACCGTGTCGTGGACACGGTTCTCTTAATTCACAGTCTATTAACAGGAACAAATCTCTTAGTCAATGGTACAACCACCAAGATGCTCCCAGTTGTCCTCATAATGTCCACGCCAGAAATAGACCTCGTGGATGTGGTGATGGCCTTGCCATTCGCAAGTGGCAATCGGGCAAGTTTGACCTTCCTGATACTCGTGAGTGTGGTGCACAAAAGCACTGGGGTCGGCAGCATCGATAACCATAAAACGGGCAGGGTCGGTGTCGTTATGGTGCGGACAAACAGTTGTCAACATGGGATCCTTAGGAGGAAGGAGTGTGTCGTACACTACGGGGACTTTGGGATCAGTCTCGGTCTTGGCGCAAGAGGAGTAACCAAATGTTGCAAACAATGCAAACGCTGCCACCAGAGTGAACAGTATAACTCTCTTTTTCTTCATCGTTTTAATTATTTTGTTTTTATCAAATTATTAATTTTTCACTTATCATATTGATTAAAGGATCCTTACAGCGGAAAATGCCTTTCAGGACACCTTCTTTCAACTTTGCAAAGATAACAATAATTTTTTGATGGCAAACTTTTTTTTACAACTTTTTTCTACAAGGAGTGTGGAAAAAACATCGGATGCATCAGGATTGGACTTAATAAGTGTATTTTTTGCCCAGCAAGTTCATCTGGAAACAGAGTCCGACGTTGGGGTATTTGAAATCTTTCAGGCTTGCTTGCAACCGCAGATGACGCCAAAGCAAAGCGTCAACACCCACCAGAAATTCATTGCCGGTATATTCGACGATTGCCCTTGCCTGCGGGAAGAAGGCCGGACGGAACGTCACACCACCTACGACTCCGTTCCATTTGGAGTTGTAGCCTCGGAAGAAATGCCGGTATGCCACGGTGACACCCAACTCGTTGCCACTGAAATCGAAGTGCTTGGTGGCAGCAATGTAGTAGTTGAAGAAGTAAAGCTGGACATTGGTGCGTTCTTTGATGAAAACCTCGGTACCGAAATCGTTGGTTCCTAACACGATGGCAGGATGGTAGCGGCCTTCTTTAAGAGGCCGTATCTTGACCGATGCCGAACGGTCTTTGCGGTGATAGTCCCAAAGCTGTTCGTTGTCAGCACTCTTGCGCTTAACGCACATATAGCTGAATTCAATCCACGGGAAAGGGGTTAGCGAGATGTAGTAGTCGTAGGTGTCGTATTTTTCGCCTTTAAAAAGGAAGCCCGTGTCGGGAGTCATGGTCTTGTTGAGGAAGTGGATGCCTATGAAGGCGTCACCCTCATGGTTCATTTCGGCAGAAGGGACGTGAACCAGACCTGAAAGACCCGTATATTGCTGGGCTGAACAGGGATTTGGCAGCAGAGCCATGGCCGCCAGAATAAGTAATGCTGCGTATCGTTTCATTCTTCAGTAATCTTTTGGTTAATAATGAAATCGGGTTCCATGGTGTGACTGCCCCAAGGCAGGACATGGCGGTCGAACCAGCCGTCGCGCTCGTTCTCTTCGGGGTCGGTCTTGTACATGCGATTACCTTCAATATTGGTCATGATACTGTAGGAAAGCCTAAAGTTGGATGCTGGACGGATGTTGACAGTCCTGCGGGTACGATGGTAGGGTGGTATCATGGCGATAATCTTGAAGCCAACATCATACTTATACAGGTTACTCCAATGGGCGTAGACCGAAATGGTGGAATGGTTGAAATGGCGCATGGCCTCGGCTTCGAAGCCAAAGTCTTTATAGAGATAGAGACCTGCCACGCCCCTCAACTGGGTGTTCCACCGGCTTAGATATATATCGCCTCCAACGGTACCCACAAAACGGTCGGGCGCAGTAATACGCCAATATGTGTCGGTGTTCAACCACCCCACATAGCCGCCTTGAGCCTCGAAAGCGAACCAACTGGCAACGGGTAAAAAGAGTTTCACATCCAAACCATAGCGATTCAGGCTGAACAGTCCCGCAGTGGCTTTGCAATAAAGAGGTCCTACATGCAACTGTTTGCTGAGAGCAAAATTGTTTATCTTGAAGTTGTTTCCATACTCCTCATACTGGTTGACTATGGGAACATAGACCTGGCCTGTCAACTGCCAGTCATGACCCATTGCCCAACGGAAACCGGGAGTAATGTTAATAAGGAAATCATACTGCCGACGGTAGTACACGTCTCTGAAGTTGAAACTGACTCCCGCAAAGAAATCAATGCCCGGAGTGGGAGCTTGACCCTGCGCCTGACGCGGCACAGCGAAAAGCGACAAGCAGAGCATGGCTGCGGCAAAAAGTCGGCGGAGAGACACTTTACTGTAACGCATTGCAATTTTTTTGTTAGTGATTATTCGATTGCAAAGTTACACATTTTTCTCAAATAATTACACATATTGATTCATAATCCATGCAATCAGAGGATTGAAAAGTGCATATCAAGACAACTATAAAAAATATTTTAACACTGATATGCAATATGTTATAACAAAAATCAAGGTAATTGTCTGACAGTATAATTCGCGGAGGCTGAAAAGAAAGTCCCTAAATTCCAGTTACAAGTGCAA
>DBXQ01000100.1 GCA_002309955.1 Bacteroidales bacterium UBA1208 | reverse complement strand
ATATTACTTGTGGTTTATTCACCTATAGAGGAGAGGCGGCTGACAAGTGTCAGACCTCCCTGCTGGCCTATCTCGTATAGAGGCCAACATGAGTTTTCATGTATCACATTGGCGAGCATTGCAGCGTGCCCCAAGGCAAAAAAGGCTGCTTGGAATGTGTCGTCGGCGTGCAATTTGCTGCCTTCGCTGCTTAACACACGAAACGTGCTGTTGCCCAAGTATTCCACCACAACTTCTCGTCCTGGATTCCAACGCAGCATAAGTCGTTCACCAGACTTCAATTCGGTTGCTTTAACTCCTTTCCCAAGCACGATGTCGCTTGAAGGAGAACAGTCGCCGTAATGCTCACAGAAGTCGTCGTAACTGCGGTAGCCGATGGCTCGAGCCATAACATTGAGCGTGCTTTGACGTGGTTGGGAACTTAGTCCCCCGTATTGCCAAAAACGTTTGACGGTAGTGAGTCCGACGGTCTCCCGGGTGCGACTTTCTATGAAAAGCTTAAGTGTGTAGAGGTCGGCAGGTGATCCAGCTCCACAGCCCGCGGCCTCACAAATAAGACGTCGCAAAGTGTCGATGGTACTATTGTCTGAATGGTTCATATTTGCGTGCAAAATTACTAAAAATCACCGATACGAAACGCGACCGTTTTGGTCCACTTTCACGGGTAAAGGTTATGGGCAATAGCGTCATCAGTTTTTTTATACCAGACATTAGGAAATAAAAAATAAAGTTGTAAATTTGCAAATGAAAAAAACATACCTTGCTAGCTGAAACAGATTGAATCAGACTCCGATGAATCAATATAACACACTTAAAATTAACACAGAAGGTATCCAATGCTGAACGACGCTCCATCAGGAATTGTATCGGGTGGTGACGGCATCACCGAGCCTTTTTTCTCGTCATACGAAGAGATAGGACGTGGTGAGAGCCATGTATTGTGGCGTGCACGTCGCTTTGGACGATGGCATGTTCTCAAGGGGTTGCGTAATGAATTTCAGGGAAATCCCATCTATGAGGAATGGTTGTATAAGGAATATAGTATCGGCGTAGGACTTGACAGCCCTTATGTAGTTCGTGTCGAGAGCCTGGAAGACGATGTCGTTGCCGGTCGTTGCATAGTGATGGAGTGGGTTGACGGCAAGACACTCGACCAGTGGAAAAACGGAAGGCGGCAGGCTGAACTGAAACATGTGTTTGACCAGCTTCTCGATGCCGTTGATTACCTTCACAGCCGTGGTATTTACCATCGCGACATCAAGCCTTCGAACGTTATCGTCACCTCCGACGGACGTGTGAAACTCATCGACTTCGGCTTGAGTGACGGTCCACAGTATGCAAGCCTGAAGCAGGCATCTGGAACAGAAAACTATGCCTCACCTGAGCAGCGCGAGGGATGCTCCACAGACAGTCGTTCAGACATATATTCATTGGGGCGTGTGATGGAACTCCTTTTCGGGAAACGATATTCCATAGCTTTACATTGCGCCACAAAATCCAACCCTATGCGTCGGCCCCGGTCTGTGGCATCGCTACGCAGGATGATGTTCCCGACGTGGCCGCTCTGGGCACTCGGTGTTGTATTGGTCGTGATGCTGATTGTACTGATGCTGCTTCCGTCGTCCAAACGTTTCGAAGTCCAACTGGAGAGCGGACAGACGGTATGGATGCGCGAAGTAAGCCGTGTGCCTCACCGTCAGGTAGAGGTTGTTCCGCCCACCTCCAACCAGTGGGCGTCATGGCCTGAAGGAGTCACCAAGCCCGAAGGCGATATGGTCATCCCCGCTACTGTGCGCCACCGAGGTCTTACGTGGCAGGTGGTTGCTATCGGCACTTATGCCTTCAAGGATAATACGAAACTGACCTCGGTCAAGCTGCCCGAAACAATCCGCAGCATCGGGGGAGGTGCCTTTATCGGCTGCATATCGTTGCGCGACACGCTTGTGATTCCATCCAGTCTGCAGCAGATAGGCTTGATGGCTTTCAATGACTGCACAAGCCTGACCACACTGATATGGAAGGCTCGCGACTGCTTGGGTGCGCATCACGACTCGATAATGCAATACAGCTATTTTTACCGCTGTATGTCCCTTGCCAACGTCATTATCGACACTGGCGTAGAGCAGTTGCCAGTGGATTTTGTCAGCAATGTATCGGGACTGAAACGCATAGAGTTCAAAGGCAACACTCGTATCGCTGTCCACAATCTCGCAGCCAAGAGCCATCAGCTACACCATCTTGTGTTGCCGCAAAAGATGAGGGAAATAGGCCATGGTGCCTTCTACGAAACAGCTATAGACACACTTGTTCTGCCCGATAGCCTTGAAATTGTTGGCGATTACGCCTTTGCCTACTGCGGTAATCTACAAGTGGTGTATATGGGTCCGAATGTTCGCAAGGTGGGCAACTACAGCTTCACTGAATGCACCCACCTTCGCGAAGTGTGGTTGCTGGCAACAGTGCCACCGGAAGCCGCAATGACGACTTTCTACCAACTGCCACCTACGGCGGTGCTACGAGTACCTGCCAACGCTGTAGAGTCCTATAGAAATCATCCTATTTGGGGGGCATTCAAGAGCATAAAAGCGACACCTTAACCTTGGGCTACCCCTCCGCGGATATCGTGAGTCAATATGAAAAAACTCGCTAACATCCTGATATTCTGCCTTCTTTTCGTGTGGCAGCTTCCGCAGAATCTGGTGGCTCTGTGCTGGCTTCCGTTTGCGGGGCGCGTCCGCAAGATCGCCTACCGGAACTACTGCATTGCTCTTTCGGGACGACTGCCGAAAAAGGCTTCCGGAGTGTCGCTTGGCAACTTCGCCATCATCTCTGCCGATTGTGCCGGCGACGAGCGTACCCTCCGGCACGAGGTGGACGGCCACACGGTGGACTCCAAAATCTTCGGCCCGCTGTACCTGCTGATCATAGGCATCCCGTCGGGGCTTCATCTGCTGTACCGCAACCGTTTCGCGCCGCACAAACCCTACGACGACTTCTACACGGAACGGTGGGCCAACCGCCATGCGGGACTGTGACAATTTTCTCCTTTTCTGAAACATTTTGCAACTTAAAGCGTAGTTATTATTTGGTCTTTTTAAAATATGTAAAAGAATGTCCCTGTCCAAATATACAATTTTCGGTGCTGTGGTCTTTGCGGTGCTGCTCTGTGCGTGCAGCCGGCAGCAGCGGGCCAAGCACAAAGTGGAGCCGATTCCCGTGAAGGTGACGGTGATTACGGAGACGCAAGAGTCTGTATCACAGAACTATGTAGGAACGGTGGAGGCTGTTTCCTCCTCCGTCCTCAGTTTCGCCGTCCCGGGCAATGTGACCAATGTTTATGTGAAAAACGGCCAGCGTGTGGCGCAGGGCACCCTCCTCGCCGAACTCGACCCGACTTCGTACAACGACAGCTACGCCGCTGCACAGGCCACTCTCCGGCAGGCGCAGGACGGCTACGACCGCCTCAAGCAGCTGCACGACAAGGGCAGCATCACCGAGGTGCAGTGGGTGGAGATCCAAACCAAGTTGGAACAGGCCAAGTCATCGGAGGCGCTCGCCCGCAAGAATTTGGAAAACTGTAAGTTATACGCTCCTTTTGCCGGTGTGGTGGGCAAAACCGACATCGCGCTGGGCATGAACGCCATGCCGGGAATGTCGGC
>DBXQ01000052.1:654-3921 GCA_002309955.1 Bacteroidales bacterium UBA1208 | reverse complement strand
GGCTACAACGGGCAGGGGACGCTCTACTGCGACCGGTGCGGGAAGGCACAGGCTGTGGATTTCGGCGGCGGCTGGGATTTGCCCCCGCAGTGCGAATGCGGCGGCACCTTCGATGCCGACGCGATGGGCCGCTGCCCCGACTGCGGTACACTACTCACCAAAGAGGACATTGACTACAATCAGGAAATCCGCTGTTGGGAATAAAATACACATCATTTCAACGGATAATTAAAAACAAACAATTCTTATGGCCAGCAACCCCGACTTTGTACAATTCATCGCCGACCAGTGCGCCAAGGCGGGCGACATCACCACCCGCAAGATGTTCGGCGACTACGCCATCTACTGCAACGGCAAGATATTCGGCCTCATCAGCGACAGCGGCTTCTACGTCAAGCCCACCGAGGCAGGACGCCAGATGCTGCGCTCCGAGGAGATGCGTCCACCCTACGAGGGTGCCAAGCCTTATTTCTATATTGAGGAGGTTGACGACCACGAATACCTGACCGCTTTGGTCAAGGCCACCTGCACCGAGCTCCCCGAGCCGAAACCCAAGACGAAAACGAAAAAGGAGAAGTGAAACCAGGCGACTTGCTTCTATTTTCTAAACTCCACGGAGCTTGAATTTATTAGTCTCCACGGATCACTCGTATTTTCACGTATATTGGATAGGTGGAGATGCTTTTCAATTCTCACTTTTCAATTTTCACTTCCCGTTTGGCTTTGGTGCTGAGAGGCAGCATATAATAGACCGACATCCCGTCGCGGAAAAACTCCACTGCCCCCCAGCGTTTCCAATAGCTGTGGGTCTTCAGGTGGTGCATCACAGGGATAAAGACAAAGTCGTACTGCTGCAAGTCGGGCCACAGCGACATAATCATATCATAATTCAGGCTTGTGCCCCTGTACTTCTCGTCCACTATAAACGAAAAGACGGCAATATACTTCAGCCCGTTCAGCCGCTCCAACAGCTCCTGCTGCTCAGAGCGGATTACCTCCGTCTCCTCTTCAATGCGGTAGTCGCTCATATTCAACAGCCCTATCACCTCGCCTGCCACATCTAAAGCCTTCACGCTCATCGACCAATTGAAATGCAGGTGCTTCACCCACTCCTCCACCTCCTTGGGGTCGAACCCATACTGGCGGGTCATCCACGCAACCGTCGTCGGAGCATCGGCGGGGGTCATCCGTTGCAATGTGTATTCTATCGGCATTGTATTATAAGGCTGTTGTATGAGAGCAGGATATGGGGATGATAGGAGAGTTTGGACTTGCGCAATCCCTCCAACCCCATGTCCTCCTCGCGGTTCATATAGACATATTGCTCTGGCAGATGGGCGGCAAACTGCTGGTTGATGATGTTGAAGGCCCCGTCGATACGGCGGTTGGCTTTCTCCACGCACACATCGAAAGTGTCGTGGGTCACCGGTGCGCCGTAGGTAAAGGCTACCATCCTGCCGTCGATGAAGATGCTGCCTCCTATTGCATCCAGCTGTTCCCAATGCGAAAAAACGTTCTCCATAGCCCTTGCCTCGGCATCGACGCTGAGGTCATAGCCAGTGTCGTGTCCGTTCTCATCCACTTCGGTACGCCACAGCATAGCTAAACGGCGGCACTCGTCGAAGAGCGACGGCTCCAGAGGGCGGTAGGTGAAGTCGGGATACATCGAAAGAAACTTATTGACGTGGTTGCGCTTGGCCTTAAGGCTGCCGCCTTTGAGCTCAGCCAACTCTCGTCGCAGATATATGTAGTCATATTGGTTCCTCCGGGGCTCAACCGTGACCCGCCCAGGCAACAGAGCTGCCACCTGTGCGGCCGGTTCATCCTCCACACCGATAATCATCAAGTCTGTGTCTCCAGCCGCTGCATCGGCACACAGCATCTCCACCAACCTGGGCGAGGGAGCCTCCGCCGAACAGACCATATAGGCACGCCTCCCCTGCAGGTTGAAACGGAAGACAACCGTCTTCTTGCACAGGCAGACCTCGGTGTTGAACCAGAACCGCCACCCGATAAGGTTGGCAAAAGTATAGTTGCAGTTGCGCCTGCCTGCGGCAAGCGTTACCTCCTGCACCGCACTGCGGTCGGCAACAGTCAACAGATGGAACGCTAATTGACCTGTATCACATGGTGTTGTCATATAACAAGTGCACTATTCAAGATTACAAAAATACGAAAAAAAACACAATCTCTGTTGATACGTTGATAAGTTTATATGTTAAACGATGCACATCGTATACACGTATCAACATATCAACATTAAACAAAAATCCACTCCCATTTCATCAAACAACGTTCACAATTCAGATTATTTTTGTATATTTGCTTGTTCAAACAACTGGGTGATATAGCCACAAGAATTTGAATGATTGGTTATTATCAATATTATAGCAAATAGAAAACATAAAATATTACCACAATGAAAAGAATACTTATAGTTGGTGCCGGCGGACAGATAGGTTCCGAGCTGACCCGTAATCTGAGAGACATCTATGGTGACAACAATGTTGTGTGCAGCGACCTTCGTCCGCTGAAGGGCGATCCCTACGAGCGCGGTCCCGTAGAACGCATCGACTCGACACAAATCATGCAGATAGCTACTGCTGTCAAGCAGTATAACATCGACACCATCTACAACCTTGCCGCTATCCTCAGCGCCACCGCCGAGCTCAATCCCATGCTGGGCTGGAATGTAGGCATCGGCTCATTAGTCAACTGCCTCGAAGTAGCCCGTCTCTTCGGCTGTGCCGTCTTCACTCCCTCCTCCATTGGTGCCTTTGGCCCCAGCACTCCGCACGACAACACCCCGCAGGACACCATCCAGCGTCCCAACACTATCTACGGTGTGACCAAAGTCACTGGCGAATTGCTCTCTGACTACTACTACACCCGCTTCGGTGTCGACACCCGCAGCGTCCGTTTCCCCGGCCTCATCAGCCACATGACCCTTCCCGGTGGCGGCACCACCGACTACGCTGTCGAAATCTATTATGCCGCTGTCAAGGGTGAGAAATTTGTCTGCCCGTTAAAGAAAGGCACTTTCATGGACATGATGTACATGCCCGACGCACAGAAAGCCATGATTGACATTATGGAGGCCGACCCCAGCAGATTGATACACCGCAACAGCTTCAACGTGACGGCCATGAGCTTTGACCCTGAAATCATCTACAACACCATCAAGAAACGCTACCCCGACTTCAAGATGGTCTACGAACCCGAACCCATCAAGCAAGCCATTGCCGACAGCTGGCCCGACAAGATGGA
>DBXQ01000052.1:0-628 GCA_002309955.1 Bacteroidales bacterium UBA1208 | reverse complement strand
AGTACGACCTTGAGAAGATGACCGACGACATGATTCTCAATCTGAAGAAGAAACTGTTGTAATACTCATCACCCATCCTAAAGCCTGCAATACTGACTACAGTACTGCAGGCTTTTTTTATTTCTGCTGTCACTTTTTGCCTCTTTTTTGGCTCTAAACGTTATGCGTTGACGTGATAAACGTTGATATGTATCTCACCCAACATATCAATAATTTAAAACTGGTTGCCAGGCGGCAACTTTCTTATTATTCGAAAAAAAAAAGTATTTTTGCATCTCTAAAAACGATTATCTCATACTGCAATGAAAAGAGTGGTTCTTCTATGCCTCGTTGCGCTGACTGCATTGACTGCCACAGCGCAAAACAACCGATGGGATTGCCTTGACACCCTTATCGGCGAGGCGAAATACGCCACAGCCTACCCCTTGGCACAGGGGTATTACCGCCAAGCCCTTGCCGACGGCAAGGGCACTGAATTGCTCACCGCGGCCTTCTACCTAACGGCACTCGACTATGCCTACAGCAAAGATGCCGCCGACTCGGCCCTGATGCGCTACAGCCTTTTAGCACGCAGGCTGCAAGGCGTGGACCGCGCCGTGGCTTACGCCTTCCTCTTTCAGACCTACAA
>DBXQ01000013.1:6981-8147 GCA_002309955.1 Bacteroidales bacterium UBA1208 | reverse complement strand
ACCGTCGGGAAACAGCTGGCCCGAGCTCTTGACTATACGTTTCTTGATACAGACATCCTCTTTGGCGAACGATACGAACTCCCTGTCAATCAGTTTATTAAAACTTACGGAGAAACCATCTTCCGCAAATGCGAATACGACCTGCTGAGCGACATCGTAGAACAGCCCTATACGGTTATCTCGTGCGGCGGCGGCACACCCTGCTACGCCAACGCCATGGATCTGCTGCTGCAGAACGCCTTTACGATTTACATCAAGATGGCGCCCAAATCGTTACAGCAACGGCTCGTCAACTCCAAACGCATCCGCCCGCTGGTCAACAAAGAGTCGCCCGAAGAGGTGGCGGCCTACATCGAAAAGACGCTCCCCGTCAGAGAAGCGTACTACAATCGCGCCCACCTCATCTATAAAGGCGAGGATTTCCACATTGACGAACTGATACAAAACTTGCCAATAGACAAGCTTTAAATCTTCTTTTCTGTACAGAACAACTATTTGAACTTCGAAATGAGCGTCACTGAGCCCTGAAGTTGTATCTTCTTCTCACCCGTCAGTGTCGGCACTTTCAATTCNNTAGACTCCATCCGACGACTTGCGTCCAGTGTGGCAATCGATGCCGTCCCAATTGATATTGGGGTCGGTAGTCTTATAAACCACTGTGCCCCAGCGGTTATAGAGAACAAAGTCCACCGAGTGGATGTTCTCGTTTTTGATGGGAACCAACTTGTCGTTAACACCATCATCGTTGGGCGTGAAGACATTGGGCAACTCATACGACAAGCAATCGTCCACATCGAAGCAGCTCTCCTCGCTCATAGCCGACAGGTTGCCAGCCGTATCGATGGCGGCCATGGCAAAGCAACCCACCACATACGACAAGCCCGTCAGCTCATAGCGACAGCGGTTGTCGTAACAATTCTCGCCATTATTGATAATGGAATCAAAGATGGTGTAGGGATCGTTATAAGATGGCTTGTAATAGATATAATACTGATACACATCCTGATAGGCCGAATCGGAAGAGAACGACCACTCGAAAGTTACCGTTTGGCAATCGGTCGTGATGACCACCTCAGGCACTTCTGGCGGCGTATCATCCAGAGGAATGGCACACACGCGCTGCGACCTGTTGTACAAAGGATAAACAGTGTCGTTGGCAAAATAGC
>DBXQ01000013.1:4365-6881 GCA_002309955.1 Bacteroidales bacterium UBA1208 | reverse complement strand
GTTTCATTGTACTTATACACAGTATATTCCGTATTTATCCACGGTACCGATTCTTGCCACGAAAGAATCACCTTGCGGTCGGACGGTGTGGCCCGCAGGAAAATGGAAGAGGCCTGGTCGGAGGATTCGATGTAGGTTTTCTTACCCCGCACCATGCCATAGATTTCCAGTTTGTAGATATAAGATGCCTCAACGGTATTCAACTGCCTATCTACAAACGAAGTGTCGTCGAGTGTCAGCAAACTGTCGAGCACCACAAACTGCCTGTTCTGACTTGATGCACGACAGAGATGATAGCTATAGGGAGGCTCAAAGCGGGCCGAGTCGATGATGGCGGGTGCCAGCCATTTCACATTGATAACACCCTCCTGTAAATCAGTTTCTTCCACATCCACATTCGTAATCATAGGCGCATCCTGCAAGAGGCTGATGCAGGTCTCAGCCGACACGTAGCTTTCGGCGCCGTCGGCAAAGAAGGCCACCACACGATAGCAATACTCTGTGCCGTGCCGTAACGGAAATACGGAACCGTCGTCCACAAAGAGCGTATCCTGCCAACTGTGGGTGGCGCCAATCCAGCGATAGCCCGCCTCGGGCGGAATGCCCGTCTCGCAGTGCTCCGGCTCAAACGGATTCGACGAAATCCGCTTGTAGATGTCATAGCCCACCACATTGTCGCACTCGCTCTTCTCCCATGTCAAAGTCACCTCGTTGCCTATTGGCTCGGCTTGCAGATTTTCGGGACGCGGTGCCACTATTCTGATACGCAGCGTTTTAAATGATGCCAACTCGACTTGAGGACCATTGTCCTGTGCCTTGAACAGCACCGAATACCACCCTTTCTGCACATGGTGGCATGTCGTATTCCACACAAACTGGCCTGTCACGGGCGGCCTCCCTTTCACTTCGGGGAAGATCGCACGAGGTTGCGTTCCACGGAAGGGACTTCCTGTGGCAGAGAGTGTTACACTTGTCGAGTTGGGGTCGGTGGCAGTCACATCCAATTCGAGCAACGTGCCCGCCAGCACGCAAGTGTCTTCAATGGTTTCTATATGCGGCGGCTGGTTGTTGCACGAGATGATATTGATCTGCATGTCGCGCACCACACTGCCTATCAACACGCCCGCGCGCCACTCCTGAATGAGGATGGCGATGTTGTACTCTCCCTGCATCGTCGGCGAGTCCCATATCAGATCGCCCGTGTAGGGGTCGATAGTGATGCTGGAGGAGGCGGTCGGCAACTGGTAGCCGGGCACCACCTCACCATCATAGCCGCGGCACGAGATGAGACTGTAAGAAAGGCTGTCGCCATCGGGATCGTAAGCACCGGGGTTATGGTAGTAGGGCACGCCCACACAGCCGTTGTCGATAGGCGGATTGAGCAACTGCGGCGAGTTGTTGCCGCCCAGGAACGGATTGACTATCAGAATGGTTTCCAGAAAGAAGGGGATGTTGACCGAGTTGGGGATATTGACGATGCCCGCATTGCGGTTCGGGTCCTCAAAAGTAATCGAGTACTGCCCCGCCGCAGGAAAAGTGTGCTCAGCAATGTAAGTGTTCATGCTGATTTCGTTCTCCATGTTGATTTTGCGGGTACGGGTAATGGTCGATGTGGTGCCGTCGCCCCACAGCACGTCAATCTCGGGGCGGTCGGCGGGACTGGGCGTATAAGTGTAAGTGACAATCGTAAACTCGTAGGTTAAACCACCCTTGTAGCGATAGGTGATTTCACCGGCACGCTGATGAGTTGCCAGCACGTAACTCATTCCCACAAAAAGAAAAAGAAGAACGAAAACAACTCTCTTCATCAGCATTTAGCATTACTAATAATCTTGCAAAGGTACAAAAAATTTGGGTGGTCGGGGAACGATGACAACATTACATTTTTTTTTGTACTTTTGCAAAATGCGAAAAATGAACAGATACATATATAAAGCTTTGATTTTCATGGTGTTACTCGCGCTCCAAACCTCTTTTTCAAGGGCTGAGGGTGTGGTATATCCCATTTTCAAGGGTTTTTCTGTCTCTTCAACCGACATAACATCTTATAATTCAAAAGATAAAAAGAAAAAAGACAACCCCAGCAACACCCTGCGAAACAACAAGAAAGTCACCTTTGAAACCTACGACTACAATTACCATCGGGCTGTAGATTTCTACAACAACGGGCAATATCTTTCTGCCGCACGACTGTTCGAGGAGTTGTATCCGCTATCGTTAGGAACGCCTAAGGCCGACAGCATCTTGTACATGTTCGCCGACTGCTACTACCAGAATCAGGATTACACGTTGGCGGCTTTCCACTTCAAGGATTACGCCCGTCGTTACCCTGGCAGCGACCGTGCCGAGACTGCCTACTTCATGTCGCTGAACGCCATTTTCAATGTGTCGCCACTGTACAGTTTAGACCAGACCGACACCTACTATGCCATCGAGGAAATCAAGAGTTTTATTCTGCAATATCCTGAAAGCAAGCATATTGAAGAGTGCAACCTAATGTTAGACAAGCTAAACAA
>DBXQ01000013.1:3533-4286 GCA_002309955.1 Bacteroidales bacterium UBA1208 | reverse complement strand
AAGAACTTTTTCAAAAACCATCCTTACAGTCCCTACGTGCCTGAGGCCATGTACATTTTGGTGCAGAACAATTTCAAATATGCCAAGAAGAGCGTGGCAGCCAAGCAGGAAGCGCGTTATCAGGCTTGCATAGATGCCTGTGAGATGTTATCGGCCAACTATCCAGAATCGACATATTTACCTGAGGCGCAGAAAATTGCAGCCGAAGCACAGAAACAAATAGAAAGAATAAACAGTTCAAAAAAACAATAAAAACAATGAAGACAGATTATCAGAAAGACAAAATCGAAAAGAATGCCATAACCCGCAACATTCGCGAATTTGACACGGATACGGACAACATTTACGAAACCGTAGCCATCCTTTCGAAACGTGCCAATCAGATTTCGACCGAGTTGAAGGACGAGATGCGCACCAAGATGCAAGAATTCAACACCACCACCGACTCGTTGGACGAGATTTTCGAAAACCGTGATCAGATTGAGTTGGCCAAGACTTACGAGCAGATGCCCAAACCCGCTTTGCTGGCCATCCACGAATTCGAAAACAAGGAAATCTATTATCGCGAAGGCGAAGAGCCCAAAGAAGACAAAGAATAACGAGTCATGACAGAAGGCGCTCCCAAGCATGTCATTATCGGTATTACAGGTGGAATAGCGGCATACAAGACTATGACGCTCATTCGCCTGTTCAAGTCGGCCGGCTGTGAGGTCAAGGTGGTGGCTACGACCAACGCCTTGGAGTTTGTCACGC
>DBXQ01000013.1:1879-3491 GCA_002309955.1 Bacteroidales bacterium UBA1208 | reverse complement strand
CAGAGCAATTTGACGTTCATCACATCTCGCATGCCGACTGGGCCGATTGCATGATTGTGGCGCCCGCCTCTGCCGACATCATCGGCAAGATGGCCAACGGCATTGCCGACGACGCCCTGTCCACCCTGCTGCTGGCCATAAAGAAGCCTCTGTTCATTGCCCCCGCGATGAACAACAAGATGTACGCAAACGAGGCCGTGCAGCGCAATCTGGCCACCTTGCAACAGCAGGGATGCCATATCATAGGACCCGCTGAAGGCTTCTTGGCATGCGGCACAACAGGCAAAGGCCGGATGGAAGAACCCGAGAAGATTTTTGATGAGGTGATGCGCTATTTCAGCAAAGACCTGCCACTCAAAGGGAAACGGGCATTGGTAACCGCAGGACCCACCTACGAACCGATTGACCCCGTACGCTTCATCGGCAACCACTCGTCGGGCAAGATGGGCTTCGCACTGGCAGAAGTGCTGGCCGACAAAGGCGCGGACGTGACGCTGGTGACCGGCCCCACCGTGCTGACCACCCAGCAGTCGCACATCCACCGTGTGGATGTCACCACCGCCGCCCAGATGTACGAGGCCTGCCTCAAATATAGCGCCGACGCCGACATCATCATCATGTCGGCCGCAGTGGCCGATTACACGCCGGCAGCACCCGCACCCGAAAAAATCAAGAAGAGCGACTCTTCACTACAACTGGAACTGGTCAAAACCACCGACATTCTGGCCTCTCTCGGCAAAAACAAACGTGAAGGCCAATACATTGTGGGCTTTGCCCTTGAGACAGAGAACGAACTGGCCAACGCCCAGACCAAGCTTCATAATAAAAACCTCGATTTTATCGTTCTCAATTCCACTAAAACCCCGAAGAGCGGCTTCAACTACGACACGAACCAAGTAACCATCATCGACCGCGACGGAAAGATTACGCCCTTCGACCTACAAGACAAACATAAGGTTGCGCAAAACATTGTGGACCATTTAATTGCAAAATTCTAACGCCCAATGACGATGTTAAAACGATACCTGCTTATTGCCCTGCTTCCGCTATTCATCCTGACGACCTACGCACAGCCTGTCAAGGTGAAATTTGTAGGAAGAGACCGCCTCAACTGGGTATCGCTCGACAGCGTAGTGGTCACCAACCTGACACGCTCGTGGTCGGAAACCGTTGTGGCTCCCGACTCCGTCATCGAGTTGGCCATCCAGACCGGCGTTGCCTGCTACAATACCAACAAGAAGCCCACTTTAACGCAGAATGTGCCCAACCCCTTCTACGGAACCACCGACGTAACGCTTTATCTTCCGCAAGAAGAGACCGTCCACTTTGCCATTTTCGATATCTTGGGCAAGGAAGATGTGCAGAAGAGTTTGAAACTGGGTGCTGGCTACCACACCTTTAGAATCACCCTCAACCAGGCACAGACCTACTTCTTCACCGCTTCCACCTCGGCAGGCATCAGCTCCATCAAGATGGTGAACCTCAAAAAAGGCGGCAGCGACCGAATAGAATACACTGGCTGGAAACACGACAACACAGCCTCCACACTGAAAAAGAGCACATGCCAAGCTTTTGCCTTAGGCGACAAAATGCAATATGCGGCTTACGCCAA
>DBXQ01000013.1:1625-1761 GCA_002309955.1 Bacteroidales bacterium UBA1208 | reverse complement strand
TCTCCTTCACAGCCAACTACATTTACGACAGCGACAAACATCTTACACAGATAACTGTCAACGACTCGACAGGCAGCACCTCAAACATCTATTTTTCCTACTTGAACAACCGCATCCAAGCGGTAAAATACCAAGA
>DBXQ01000013.1:596-1565 GCA_002309955.1 Bacteroidales bacterium UBA1208 | reverse complement strand
TTGAGATACTTGGCAATGATACCTTATCGGTGGAACAATTTGTGTACGACAACAACATGTGGCTGACTGCCATTATCGTCGGCGGCGACACCAATGTCATCAAGGCTCATTACGACCGCAACGGCAACATCACTCAACTCTATACGCAAGAGATTGACTCTTCGGGAAATGTTACCGACAAGAAGCTGGAGTTCAAATACGACTACCATCGCAAACCTTATTTCAACACCGACTACCTGTTTACTGAAGAACTCTATCCACACGCCATGCCCGAGGTAACAAGACTTAAAGGATTGGCCTACAACAATATGACAGCCTATATCACGGCAGGCATCCAGTGGGTTCACGACTACAACGACGATGGTCTGCCCATTTCCATCGTCAAGACGAAAGACAAAGCCAAAGGAGATGATTTTTCCATTTTACACATCTTCTACAAAGAATATTAATCTAAATAAATTGTGCTGACATGAAAAAATTCGCATTATGCTTATTGATATTTTGCCTTGCACTTAGCGGCATGGCACAGGATTTTCAATGTCAGATTTCCATCAACTCAAGCAAGATTTCCGGCTCTAACCGCAACCGATACAACGCATTGCAACAAGAGCTCTATCGTTTCATCAACGACCGGAAATGGTGCCAGTACAACCTCAAGACCAACGAGCGTATTGAGTGTGCCATCATGATAACCTTAGATGCCGTTAGTGGCGATGAATTCACGGGTACGATGACTATCCAGTTGCAGCGCCCCGTTTACGGAACAAGCTATAAATCAACCGTTCTTAATTTCCAAGACAAGAACGTCAAATTCACGTATGCAGAAGGGGATCCTTTGGAATACTCCGACAACACCAACCTGTCGCAGTTCACCTCGCTGATTGCCTTCTACCTCAACCTTTTCCTGGCTGTCGATTTCGACACCTTCTCGATGAATGGCGGTGCTCCCTACTATTCTAAATGTCAGAA
>DBXQ01000013.1:0-461 GCA_002309955.1 Bacteroidales bacterium UBA1208 | reverse complement strand
ATGGCCGAATCGCCTGATGCTGGCCGTGCCGTCATTGCCGAGAGTTTGCGACTGCTGCAAGATGTCCACAAACAGAAATCGAACATCTACATGGTGCAAATGTTGGTACACGCCAAATCCGACGAGATTGTCAATATCTTTAAACAAGGAACTCCCAGCGAAAAAACGCAGGTGTTGAATATCATGAAGCAGATCGACGCTTCCAACCAGTCGAAATACAACGCTATCAACCAACAATAGCCACAACAGCCATCTCCCATGTTACGCTCGTTACAAATAGAGAATTATGCGCTGATACGCTCGCTAAACATCACGTTTGACGAGGGTTTCACCGTCATCACGGGCGAAACGGGAGCCGGCAAGTCTATCATGCTGGGCGCCTTGTCGCTAATACTGGGCAGTCGCGCCGACACCTCCGTACTCTTCGACAAAAGCCGCAAATGCTTTGTAGAAGGTCGCTT
>DBXQ01000118.1:39460-39680 GCA_002309955.1 Bacteroidales bacterium UBA1208 | reverse complement strand
AGGATATTATTGAAAAACAAAGACTGGATATTATGAAATACAAATGCACCATGTGCAAGTATGAGTACGACCCGGCTCAGGGCGACCCTACGCAGGGCATAGCCCCCGGAACACCATTTGAGCAGCTGCCCGCCGACTGGAAATGTCCGCGCTGCAAGCAAGGCAAGGAGAAATTCGAACCTATCGAGGAGCCGAAACCCGCCAACCCCTACGCTGGCAC
>DBXQ01000118.1:39222-39359 GCA_002309955.1 Bacteroidales bacterium UBA1208 | reverse complement strand
TTTGAGCAGATTGCCGCCCTCTTCCTTCAGACCGCCGAGAACGAAAAGGAACACGCCAAACTTTGGTTCAAGGAGCTGAACGGCATCGGCACCACCGCCGAGAACCTGGCTGCTGCCGCCGCAGGCGAGAACTACGA
>DBXQ01000118.1:369-39192 GCA_002309955.1 Bacteroidales bacterium UBA1208 | reverse complement strand
ACCGCCGAGGCCGAGGGCTTCCCCGAACTGGCCGCCAAGTTCCGTGGTGTGGCTGCCATCGAGAAGCATCACGAAGAGCGTTACCGCGCCCTGCTGCATAACGTCGAGGCCAAAGAAGTTTTTTCCAAGAGCGAAGTGAAAGTGTGGGAATGCCGCAACTGTGGTCACATCGTCGTCGGCACCCAAGCCCCNNGCCCCCGAGGTCTGCCCCGTCTGCAACCACCCGCAAGCCTACTTCGAGATCAACCAGCAGAACTATTAATCTGCATAAACCCCTATACACTTGAAATCCGAGACCCACAACGGTCTCGGATTTCTGTTTAAAATACTTCGTGTGTGGCTATAGGTTGAAGACCTTTTTGAAAAACCCCACTATGTGGGCAATGACAACTTTGCGGCGGCGGGTGATGGTGTGGTTCTCGCCTTTGACCACCTGTAGGCTGGCCTTGTTGCCGTAGGTCTGCAGATACTTCTCGCTGCACCACATGGGGACAATGCCATCGTGGTCTCCATGCAAAAGCAACACCGGTCCCGCATAGGCTGCTGCGGTGCCGTAGATGTCGAGTTGCTGGGTGGTGAGGAGGTACTCGCGCCCAAGTTTCATCGTGCCCCAGCAGCGGATATATTCGGGAGGATTCTTAGGGTCGAAGCGGGCGTTAAAGAACTTGCCTCCCTGGCAGGCCCCTTTGATTACGGTTCCGGGAGCGATGAGCACCATGCCGTCTGGCACAGCACCGCCAGCCGCAGCCAGCCGTCCGGCCGTCATCGAGGCAATCACGCCACCCTGAGAGTGCCCCAACAACCCAATGCCGTCCACATAGGGCAGCGAGCGTACATAGTTCCAGATGGCTTGTGCGTCGGCCAACTCCTTCTCGATGGTCATGTCCTGCATACGTCCTTCGCTTTTGCCGTGACCGTCGAAGTCGAAGCGAACCGAGGCAATGCCCGCCTTGGCAAGTCCCTTGGCCAGTTGGGGCATGGGGATATAGTCCTTGCTCGAGAATATGCCGTGCATCAGAATCACCATCGGGCAGTGCCCCGTGGCGGTGTCAAACCCCTTGGGAAGGGTGACCTTGAATGCAATCCCGCCTTCGGGTCCATGCACCGTGTACTCCCGCGCCGCAGGTCGGCATGCCAGCAGTGACCCTGCACCCATCAGCATCAAAAACATACAAAAAACATTCCGTATCATAAGAATCATATTAGTGAATAGTCTCGCTTGTTGTGTACAAAGTGGCATGTTCCAACCGCCATTTGCCGCTGCAAAATTACACAATAAAATCCGATTAATACTCAATCGGATAAAAATAAACCCGAACCGATTGTTAGGTTAGAATGCCCATCCCAGTTTGACGCCGGCTGTCAGCAACGCTGCGTAGGCGGCACTGTTGCCGGGGTTTTCCTTGGTATGGAAGGGGCCGTCGACTATCAGGGGCATATTGTAGCCGATGAAAGGCGACATCACAAAGCCCCTTTTCCCCACATACTGGAAACCACATATAAACGCAAGCGTAAGGTCCTGCTCATGGTAAGTGTGGCGCTCGGTGAGGATGTCCCAGCCCCGGTTGCCGACAAAGATGTCGTAGGAGCTCCATTGGTAGACATAGGCGAGGCGCAACTTGAGATACCAGCTGAGGTGTGCCAGCCCGCCGTTTTCCATTTTTGGCAAATCATCCTCATCGAAGGGGAAATAGAACTTGTATCCCACCGTGGCCACGTAGCCCGGTCGTGTGTGAGCATTCCAGGCAGAACCCCGCCATTCCTCCCAACGGAAACCTTGGCCACCCAGTTCCACTTCAACCGAAGAGCGGAAGGGTAGGGCACGCTCGTAAGCGACAAGTGCCGCCCCGCCAACGAGCGGATGCAGACTGACAGTAACAGCATTTGCCATACAAGCCTTTGCAGAGTCTTGCGCCTGAACGCCTACCAAGAGCAGCAGGGGCAGGAGGATAACGACAAACTTCTTCATATCAATACTGTTGGATTTTGTACTTGCCGGGATAGAGAACTAACTGATTGTATTTGCCTGAAT
Source organism: Bacteroidales bacterium UBA1208 (assembly GCA_002309955.1). GTDB lineage: Bacteria > Bacteroidota > Bacteroidia > Bacteroidales > P3 > Colimorpha. Next base: position 37,160 of record DBXQ01000118.1, on the reverse strand, counting down.
ATTCACCGCGAAAGAGTGTGTCCGGCCAATGGACAATGATAAACTGTCCAAAATCAAACTGGAATTTGCTTTCATACCGGGGGTCGTAACTGCTCACGTCGACGCTCCAGTCGAGGAAACCGAAGCGACCTTCCTTGTCGGTCAGTGCATGACCGATAGGAGGCTGCACGAAAGTACTGTCTGGACGGCCTCCACGATAGGTATAATCGTAAAACCACACCGTATCATCTGCCACAGGAGTGCTTAGTGTGCTGTCCGTATAAAGAGTGCCCGTAATTCGGGTAGTGTACTCACTGCGCTCGCAGGCAACAAACAGCAACAACGCCATAAAAAACAATAACAATCTCATCCTATCAATTGAATTTAAAACGTTAAACCTTATACTATACTCTCACCTTTAAAACCTATAACCTTTAAATTTACCTATATAGACGCAAAAAAGCCCTTTTTCTTACACTCCGTGAAAAATTTTTTAGTGATTAGTGAATAGACAAATGTATTGCCCAATCACTAATCACTATTTCACATCTCACTAATTCACACATTCAATCCCGTTTGCCGGCCATCCTCATGCGAGTGTCAACAGGGAGACTGACAGGTGCCGTGACAGTAGAAGTGTAAACTGTCTGCTGCTGCCCCTCAATATTAAACTGCAAGGTGGCACCATCGTTGCGCACATCAATAGTGACGGGAGCACCCATCACCAAAGGCAGATTCACGTCGTCGTGTCCGGCAGGGAAACCGCAAAGCACGGGGATGTCATACTTCTTCAAATATTCGTGCAGCATAGCCTCAACACTTTCGTATGAAAACTCGCTGCCGCAACTTGTAAACTCACCCAGCACTACACCCTTGCAGCGATTCAGCACACCGTTCATCGCAAGAATGTTAAACTGACGGTCGATATTATGCATCGACTCGCCCACCTCCTCTATGAAGAGGATAAGATTACCGCTTGCCGTGGCATCCGCCTGAGTACCCAGATTGGGGACAAAAGTGCAGATGTTTCCTCCCACCAGCACACCCGTAGCCTTGCCCGTGATATTCTGTGGATGGGCAGGCAATTCGTAGCGAGGCACACCCCCCATAAGCAAATCGCGCATCAAAGTGCTCGTCTCGTCCGTACCTCCCGCGGCCAGGAAAGAACTCATCGTGCCGTGAATGCTCATCACCCCTGCGCGGTTCAGCAACCCATGCAGCGTAGAAATATCGCTGAACCCCACCAACCACTTCGGATGAGCACCCCATTCGTCGAGACTCATCTCGTCAATAAGCTGGATGGTGCCGTATCCTCCGCGGTTGCAGATGATGGCCTTGATACTCGTGTCGTTCAACGCCCAGCGCAGGTCGCTAATGCGTTCTGCCACCGTCCCTGCATACTTGCCGGCATACAGTTTGTCCACATTGGGGCCGATAATGGGGTCCAGTCCCCACCCGCGTAGCACATCGGCAGCCTTTTTCACGTTCTCTATCGGTGTGTAGTACGAGGGTGAGATAAGCGCCACCTTGTCGCCTGCCTTCAGATATGCAGGTTTTACGCATTGTAAAGTCTGCGTATCTTCTATCGGTGTGATAGATTCCTTGTTACACGATGCCAGCGCGAAAACTGCTGCCAGCAACAACACTGTGATAATGTTACGTCTCATACAAATATATTGTTTTTAGTTGTTAATATTCATGTCTTATAGTGATTAGTGACAAGTGAATTGAATTCGTTAATTCGTTAATCGATTCATACATTCACACATTTACAAGTTCACACATTCATTCACACGTTTTCACTTTGCAAAGATACACAAATCATTCAACATGGCGAAAAAATAATCTGTTCCAACAGTAACCCCGCGTAAGCATTGACATAATAAACGATTGTTTCTCCCGTTATTCGCGGTTGAATCCAGAACGGTTTAAAAGTAAAAAGTGAATAGTGACAAGTGATTAGTGATTCGACAATACAGTTGCCTATTCACTAATCATTTGTCACTATTCACTAAAACGTAAAACAAGCGCAATGCTTAACAAGAAACTTCCCGCCACGCTCTCTGAGGTCTGGTCCATGCTTATGGGTCGGGCTCCGATGTTGCGTGTCGTGCTTGCTTTTGTTGTCGGCATTGCCTGTGCCGAATGTCTGCCTGTCTCGGGTGTTCCGTTCCTGTTGTCGTTTCTTCTTGTTGCTGCGGTGTTGATGTCGGTGGGGGCTTTTGCCAGGGTGCCGTGGTTGCAACGGCTGTATCTCCCTGCGCTTTGGCTGTTTTTCATTGCTTTGGGATGTTTTCTCGCCACTTCCCATCGTACCGATCCTACTGTTGGTCTCCCTTCGGTGGGGTGGGGGAGTCACGACCGTGAAAAAGTCACGTTCCAAGTTCGAATTGCCGATACCCCTCGTCAAGCTTCCAAGACATACAAGGTAAAAGCCCGGGTGGAATCTGTCTGGCATGGCGATTCATGGCTCAAAGCCGATTGCCCCATCCTGCTCTACCTCCAAAAGGACAGTGCCGCCGCCGCTTTGCGCTATGGCGAGCGTCTTGTTGTCCGCGCCATGCCGCAACGGCCGGACAGCAGTGTCAACCCCTATCAGTTCGACTATCGCCGCTATTTGCTGCATAAAGGGATTGCATGGCAATGCTATGTCCCGTCAGGTCGGTGGAGCGTGTGTCCCGATGGCCTGTCCCGTCAAACGGGGTTTATGGCGTGGTCAAAACAGGTGCAACGGCGGCTTGTCCATCGTCTGCAATCCACCGCTCTCAGCCCCCAACACAAAGGCATGGCTGCTGCATTGCTATTGGGTTGGCGCGACGACCTCGACGACACCACGCTTCTCCATTTCCGTCAGGCGGGCATTGTGCATCTCCTTTGTGTTTCCGGCTTGCATGTGGGCATTGTGGCATGGTTGGCAGGGTTGCTCTTTTTCTTTTTGGGCAAACTGAAGTGGCACCGTGTTCTGAGAGGCACCGTTCAGATTTTGGCCATCTGGGGTTTCACCGTCATCACCGGTCTGGCTCCCTCCACTCTTCGTGCCGCCGTGATGTTCACCCTCCTGCGTATTGGCTACATGGCTCAGCAACGTCCGGCCGTACTCAACAATCTCTGCACTTCGGCGGTGTTGCTCCTTTTCATCAATCCCAACCTGCTCTTCGATGTCGGTTTCCAATTCTCTTATATGGCTGTGTTGGGTATTTTTGCTTTGCAAGACCCATTGGAGTCGCTTGTCAAACTGCCTTTCGAAAAATGGTGGAGACAGCCCGTAAGCCATGTATGGAAATTGATTTGTATTTCCTTATCAGCCCAAATGTTCACACTTCCGCTCCAGCTCTATTACTTCCATCAGGTCTATACTTGGTTCATCATAGCCAATCTGCTTGTCGTGCCTTTTGCCGGGCTTCTGTTGGCCACGGTGTTGTTGGTGCTGTTGTTGCCGCAAGCCTCTCTCCCAGGGCATGCCGCGGTATGGCTGGCGCAGCAGGAGTTCAACTTTGCCGACGGCCTTGCCGCTTGGGTCGGCACTTTGCCCTGCGCCGAGTTCGCGAACCTCTATTGCAGTCCCTTCATGCTTGTGCTTCTCTTTGCCGCTCTGCTGTTTGTCACACTCTTTCTCCGAAGCTCTCTGCGGTGGGCATTGCCTGCGGCCTCGGCACTGCTGCTTGTGTTTGTTGTGTGTCTCACGGTGGTCAACATGTGGGCTGTACGCCAGCACTCGGTGGTGGTCTACAAGGCCGATAGGCATCTGGCGGTGGAATGTTTCGACGGCCGTCACAGCTATCTGGTGTGCGATAGCGTGGTGGCACGCAATCCCGAGAGAATACGTTTCCAGCGTGATGGGATGCTGAACCATTGCCGCACCCTTTCTACCACAGTGTTGCCTGCCGACACTGCTTTCAACGATGGCCGTCTTTTGCTGCAAGGGGGTATACTTTGTTTCGGGGAGGAAAGGATGGACTTGGACACCCTTGTGCCGAGGAATGGGCAGCGCCGGAACCCTCGATAGTCTGTCTCACCAATCAACGGCGCAACAGCACCACCATCAAATAGACAATCACCACCATCAGTACGGCACCATACAACCGGGGCCAAATGGCACTCAGAATCAATGCTACGCCAATAAGAGTCAGCATTTTCAGAGCCATCTGTTTCCGCTCAGGCATGGATTGCATGGCCAAACGGATCTTGGCACGTATGTCCTGCCATTTTGTCACAACACGCTTCCACCACATCCCCACGGCTCCCACTCTGCGGCCGCGATGGTCTATTGTCTCCGCTTTCACGGTGGGTATTTTCTTTACGCGCACGGCAACGGTTTTGCGATGGGTCTTGCCCGCTATGGTCACGGCGATGGTGAGCCGTGTGCGCCCTTTGGAGCGGTTGAGACGAAAACGTTTTGTGCCGATAGGTTCCACAGGGATGTCTGTGGCTCGGAAACCGTTGTCGAGCGTGAGCGTTGTCTGTTCGGAACCGGTGCAGTCCCACTTCACTTCCACCACGTCGCCTTCGGTGACGGTGTGGCGGTCTATTTCGAAAATCATTCGTTGCTTGTCCATGTGTTTTGTGGTATCAAGAACCGTGCCACGGCTGCCGTATGCCATCGTTTCTGTTGCTGCGGCTGCAGGGGTGTTGTACGGTCGTTTTAGTTACTCCGGCTTTTCCTTGTCAGGCACAATAAAAACGGTTCCGCCATTTCCGTCATACCTTATCAATGCGCGCCCTTTCCCGCGAATCTCCCTCCACTTGCGCCCAGGGGCTTTTTTGCATTGCCCTTGGTCCGCTCATTCATCCACCCTTCGACCTCCGTTCTACCTCAGTTCTCCTTTTGAAATGGGAGAACGATGGGAGAACGATGGGAGAANNACTGAGGACTAAGGAGCGAAGGAAGAACGACCGAGTCTATATCGGCCACCAAGACGGAAAACAGAATAGAACGGTTATTATCAGTCCTTCAGGGGGTGAGACGGTTGTTCACCATGCGCTGCATATAGGACTGGATGATGGCCATGGTGCGCTCGGTATAGCGGCCAATGCGGCGGTCGTCGGTGGTGAGGAGGTTGTTTTGCAGCATTGGGTCGGACTCGATATTGTAGAAACCGACGGGATGTTGGCCGTCGAAAAGGAGCAGGCAACTGTCCTGCACATATTGGTAAATGCCATTGTTGTAGTGGATGGCCCAAGTGAGGCTGTCGGGGGTGTGGAGGAGGTCGACCCCGTAGGCTACGTAGGGACGGCTGCAGCCCGTAAGACCGAGAACGGTGGGCATGATGTCGGTTTGTTGTGCCACGGCGCGGCTCATGCCGGTGGGCAGCTGGCCGGAGGGGGAGTAGAATATGACGGGGACGCTGAAGGTGCCTAAAAGGGTGCTGTAGGCATGCTGCTGGTTGATATTGGTGTGGTCGGCTGTGATGACGAAGAGGGTGTTGGAGTACCAGGGCATACGGCTTGCGGCGGCGAAGAAACGGCGCAGGGCATGGTCGGTGTAGCGGATGCAGGTGTGCAGGGGATGGCCGTCGGCGCGGAGGCTGTCGGCGTAGCGCGCGGGCACGGCGAAGGGGTGGTGCGAGGTGGCGGTGAAAAGGGCGGTCATGAAGGGTTGCGGAAGCTCTTGCATCACGGCTGCGTAGTATTGCATAAACTCTTCATCCCAGATGGCCCAGGTGCCGTCGAAATCGTTATCACCCCCGAAACGGCTGTCGGCTTCGTATTCGGTGCGGCCGTAGTAGTGCTGGAATCCTGTGGTGCGGGCAAAGGCCTGAAACCCCATAGAGCCGTTCTCGGCACCGTGGAAGAAAGCGGTGGTGTAGCCTTGCCGGGACAGCTCGCCGGCTATGCCGCTGACGTTGTTGAGTGAATAGCCTGTTACGAAAAAGGGTTCTACAAACATGGGTATGCCTGAAAGGATGGAGGGCATCCCGTCGATGCTTTTCCGTCCGTTGGCGTATGAGTGGCGGAAAGTGAGACTATGGCCGATGAGCGAGTCGAGGAACGGGGTGTAGCCGGGATAGTCGTTGTAGGCTCCGATGTATTCCTGTCCGAAACTCTCCAGTATGATGACCACCACGTTGAATCGCGAATCGCGAGAATTGTTTACTGTGCCAGCCTTCCCCTCTTTAGACGGGTGGCCGTAGGCCGGGACAGGCAATTCCATATTCATTCCATTTTCAATCCCCGGTAGGTGCAGAGGGGAGTAGACAGCGTCGAGACGGTCGTCGGGCAGGTACTGCGGGTCGGTGAAAGTGGTCTTACCCATGGTGCGGATCAGAGAGAAAGGGGTGTTGAGCACAATGGCGGCTTCGGAGGGACGGTTGACATATTGGTTGGCGTTGCTGATGGTGATGGGCCGGATGGCCGTGGAAGCTCCGCCACGCATGCCGATGATCGCCAACGGAGCATAAATCAGGATGCAGAGAACGGAGAGCGTCACATATTGCCAGCTGCGCAGCGGTCGCGACGATGCAGGGCGGTACGGATGGCGGTACAGCAAGATGAGGGCGGCGATAAAAGCTATGCCGACGAGGACAAGATACCAGTGGTTTATCAGCTCCACCCCCACAATGCCGGCCAGATTGCCCTCGTTGCTGAACTCGGAAAAAAAAGTCCATGTGGTGCGCCGCCCGGTATAGCGGGAGTATACAGTGTCGACCAGATTGATAACAAGCATCAATGCGTTGACCGCCACAAAAAGAGTCTTGAGCGCGTTGCGCCACGCTTTGCGGGCAGTGAACCTGCGCGGCAAGGGGAGCAGCGCCAAAAAGACGTATAGCGTGTTGGTGTAGAGGATGGCCGAGGTGTCGAACCGAAGGCCTCCCTTCAACAGACTCCACATACTCAGCCGTTCCCATCCCTCGGCATAGAGATCCCAGAACTCGCCGACATACACCACACGGCATAACATGTACAGCAAGTACACCAACAGCAGATTGTTTATCAGGCGAAGCAATGAGACGGGATGACGGGATGCAGACATGGCTTGGTAACATTAAAACTGAAAATATATGAACGGCTGCAAATCGGCAGTGATGAACTGATAGGCTACGAACACCGTCGCCACAACCACGATGGCCATAAGCCACAGCGGCATGCTGGCAAACCACAGACGGTAGCGCCGCTTCAGGCGGTCGGGAAGCCAGTGTACAACCATGCCTAACACAAAGACAATGAAAACAGGCGCATAATTGTCGAGAATGGCGGGAACCTGCTGCCAGTTCCATTCCCCACCGATGCGTTCCACCATCTGCGTGGCCGTCCGCCATGCCGTCTCGTTAGCCTCGGCAGGGTCGAGATTGGAACCGCTGCGGAAGAACAAACGGGTAAAACTGATAAAGAAGAAAGTCAACAACGTGTTCCACACTGTCACCAATCCCCCCTTCAACCCCGACTGGCGGTATCTGCCACCCCGCAAAGCCGGCACCGCATTGAGCAAGACAATTGCCACCGCAATCACCATGAAAGCGAAACGGAACATGCTCAGTGCGGGGCAGGGGAAGAGACGGTAGAGACACCACACCCCAAGGTAGACGAGAGAGGCCGTCGCGATACGGGCAACAGGGCCTTTCCCTTTCCACCATTTATACACCAAAATGCCGACACCGTTCAGTGCACCCCAAGTGATGAAATTGAACGAAGCCCCGTGCCACATGCCGCCTAAAAGCATCGTGTCGAAATTATTCAGATTCGTGTCGAACTCACGCCGCCGCTCGGGAGCCGCCGCATAGAGCAACACTAACAGCGACACCAAGAAAGCCGCCGTGAGGGTAATCCACAGCGTCTTGGCCATCAACAGCACCACCACGAGCATCACCGCTGGAATGATATAAGTGGCAGCGGTTGCATTGCGGTTGCCCCCGAGGGGGATATACAGATAATCTTTCAGCCAGTTGCTTAGCGAAATGTGCCACCGCTTCCAGAACCCCGCGGCATTGGTGGCCTTGTAGGGCGAATTGAAATTGAGAGGAAGATAAAAACCCATCAGCATCGCCACACCGATGGCGATATCCGTGTAGCCCGAAAAATCGGCGTACACCTGTAGCGAATAAAGCAACAATGCCGAGAAATTCTCAAACGAAGTGTAAAGAAGAGGATTCTCGAACACCCGGTCGACAAACGACACCGCCAACCAGTCGCTCAACACAAGTTTCTTGCAGAGACCGTTGAGAATCCAGAAAACCGCAATGCCGAACTGGCGTCGGCTGAGGAAGAAGGGTTTGTAGAGCTGGGGGATAAACTGGTCGGCACGCACAATAGGCCCCGCCACCAACTGAGGGAAGAATGTGGTGTAGAAACCGAAGTCGAGGATATTGTCGGCATGGCGCACCTTGCCCTTATACACATCCACAATATAGCTAATGTTCTGAAAAGTGAAGAAACTGATGCCTACAGGCAGGATAATCGCATTGGCTATAGAATAGTGGGTAGAAGCAATAGTGTTGAAAATGTCGGTGAAGAAATAAGCATATTTGAAATAGCACAGTACACCCAGATTCACCACCACACCCGTAACCATCAAGGCTTTGCGGAGCGGAGCGGTGCTTTTGCCTGTGGTGGCTTCACGCTGTGACAAGCGGTCGAAACACATGCCGAGGAAATAACCCACCACCGTGGCAAGGATAAGCAGTAGGACATACTTGCCCGACGTCCTGTAGTAGAAAAAGAGGCTCACCAAGAAAAGATAACCGTTGCGCCACAGCCGCCGCACCTTGCCCATGTGCCGACCCCTTTGCCCCACCGAGACGATAAGGCAGAAGAGTGTGTAGACGATAAAGAAGAACGCCCAGAAATGGAACTGGGTGAAAAGTAGCGGATGTTCCGGGTCGAAGTTGAAGGCAAAAAGCCGCGCAAGATATGTGAAGAGGTCGGACACCTTTTAATACGTTAATCTGTTAATCTTTTGAATTCGTTAATCGATTTACACATTCACACATTAACACGTTCACACATTCAGTCATAGTTCGTTATAGATGGCTTCAAACAACAGGTCGCCCATCAGCCGGTAGCCGGTACGAGTAAAGTGTACCTTGTCGCTTTGGGCGAGGCCTGCCTTCTGCCATTTCTCCATAGATTTGAGGCCGCCCATAATCTCAAACTGATCCCAAACGGCTCCACCCGTCAGCGCGGCCAAGCGATAAAAGACCTCGCGTGCCAGCAGGCCATTAGTGTTCACCGTGTAGCGGCGGCGCACCTTTCGGTAGCTGTCGTTATTGGTGACGAAGATGAAGGCGCATCGGGGATTGACCCTGCGGATGGAGTCGCACAAGGCAAGATAATTGTTTTTAAAAGCCACTGTGTCGAAAACCTTCTCATTTGCGTCGTTGATACCGATACCGAAAATGACGAGATCGGGACGGAGCAGACGGAGGTCGTCGGCGAGGTGGCATTTCAGATAGTCGGGTACAGCGGCCCCGTTGACCCCGATAGAGTGGTAGGAGAAGCCTGGATGACGGTTGCCGAGGCATACGCCTGTGAGAGTGAAGGTCTGCCCTTGGCTGCAAGGAAGGACGATGTCGAACGAGTCGATGGGATGGTTCAGATTGAAGACGTAGCGATGGCGTGCGGTGTCGATATACGACGGCGGGATTTCACGGTCGTCGCAGCCCAGCTTGGGCACCACGTCTTGCGGAGAGTGTCCCAGCACCACGATGTGTTGCACGCTGTAGTCAACCCGTTTGTCTGTGGCCAGCATTTGGATGCGGGTGGGTGTATCCACAGCCGTGACCGATATGCCACAGAGCCCTAAGGGGTATTCGGGTTCTTTATATACGTTGCGGGTCAGGACGACCTTCTCCTTGCAATGCACTTTGTAATCGTCGGGATTGTTGCATTTGGCGGCAGCAGAGTAAGGGAAAATCATGCCGCGTCCGCCCACGGATTGAGGCCATTGCTGCATGATGCGGATGCGCACCTGGTTGGGGAACACTCCCGCCTGGACATGCGATCCGCCCATATGGACAATGTTCACAGTGCCGCGCCCTGTGGCGGCGGTGTGCCGCATTTTGTTGAAGAAATGCTGCATGGTGAGCGAGGTGCTGTCGTAGTGCAGTTTATTGGCTTGGTAGCGGATAAAGGGATAGGTCTTTGTGTCGCTGTTTTCAGATTGCTGGGCGTGGCAGCTGCCTACGCACAGCATCGCTATTACGAAGAAGGATAACAGTCTATTCGGCATGGCTTACCTCCTGTTCGGTTATCCCTGCGGACACTTGACTCCGCATTTTGTAAAGTCTGTACATGTTTTCAAAAGCTTTTGCCAGCCGGTCGCCCATTACATCGGCTCCCCGCTGGGAGAAATGAATATAGTCGCCGCTACCCAACCCCTGGTCTACCCATGCACCCATAGAATTGGCTCCCCCCATGGCGTCGTAGATGCTCCAGTAGGCGGCACCGTGAGCACATACCGTCCTGCGCAACCCCTCCACTACCTCGGGAATCCAGGGGTAAGAATGAAGGTCGCCCTCCTCGGTGCGTTTGCTCATGTCGGATGGACCGATAAAAAGAATCAAAGCCCTCGGGCAGCATTGGTGAAGACGGTCAATCTGTTTTCCCATTTCACGGCCATAGGCTTCAATGGCGCGTTGATTGCTGAGATAAGGTACAGAATTGCCGCCGAACTGCATGATAATAAGACCCACGTCCATCAAAGAATAGGCATGGGACAGTTGGTCGCGGTTGATCTGAGTGAATTGATGACCCGAGCAGCCCCGCATGGGGATATTGTCCACGGCTACACCTGGGCCATTGTCGACCATCACACCATAGAGGTCGGCGGCACCTTGGACAGCGATGCGGACTTCGGAAACGGTGGAGTCGAGTCGCCAATCGAAGAGGTGGACGCCATCGGTAGTGTCGGTCTGTTCATAGCTATATCCGCCAGCGGTGAGGGTGGCTTGCAGCGGACCAGGACGGTTACAGAACAGCAGTCGGATACGTCCGAACCGTGTCAAGCGATTGTCGCGGTTGCGATGGGTGGTGGCCTTGATGTTGCTGGTTGCTGAGCCTGCTACATGGAAATCTTGCACCATGGGGCCGTAGTTGCCGCCTGCACGTACCACCAGACTATCGCCGTAGGGCGATTGTCGAACCAGAGAACCGAAGCCATAGGTGCTGACAGAGTAAGAGGGGATAAGCGTGGAGAAAGGCACAAGTCCCGGACCCCCGCCACCGAAAATCGTCTGCAGTCGTGAACGCAGACGGTCTGACATGCGGTCCATCTCTATCTGGGAGTCGCCATAATGCACAATGCGGATAGTGCGGCCTGTCTTGCCCGTTTGTTCTAATTGGGCGAAGAGGGTGTCGAAGAAACGGTCGTCGTCATTAGGAAACCAGAAACGGATGTCGCTGCTGTCAAGTATTTGCCGATAGCTTGCCATTGAGTCTTGTAACGAGTCCAATGATGCGGCAAGCGAGTCTTGTTGCCGCAGGTAGGCCTCTACGTCGAGTTTTTGTTGGGGATTGAGTACTTTGGAGAGAGTCGGGAAACGGAGGTTCAAAGTCCCAATATGTACGTGGTTTTTTGGAAAGAAGTAGCATATGCCTGCCAGCATAGCGATAACAACAGCCAGAAACAGCAATATCCTCCAACCTTTCATTTTGAATTCGTTAATTCGTTAATTCGTTGATTTGTTAATCTGATTTACACATTAACATGTTAACGAATTCACGTATTCAATCGTTTCAACTCCTGGATATCATTGTACATTTCTTCCAGTTTGCGTTGCAACACAAAGATTTTCTTTTGACGGTCGGCGGGCATGGCGGGAGAACCTAATATTATCGAGTCGTCGCTCACGTTGCGGGTCACGCCTGACTGGGCTGCGATGGTAACACGGTCGCCTACATTAATGTGGCCTACGATACCTACCTGTCCAGCAATCACGCAGTTGTCTCCCACTTTCCCACTGCCTGCACAGCCCGATTGTGAGGCCATTACGGTATTTTTGCCGAACGACACGTTGTGGGCTATTTGGCAGAGATTGTCAATCTTTGCTCCTTGGTGGATGATGGTTGAACCCATAGTGGCACGGTCCACACAGGTATTGGCACCTATCTCCACGTTATCTTCAATCACCACATTACCTATTTGGTCGATTTTGCTGTATGTGCCGTCACCTTTTGGGGCAAAACCAAAACCGTCGGCACCAACCACTACACCGGCATGCAGAATACAGTTATTGCCCACTTGACATTCGCGGTAGATTTTCACTCCGGGATAGAGGATAGTGTTGTCGCCGATTTGGCAGTTGTCGCCGATAAACACTTGTGGATAGATTTGGACATTGTTGCCTATCCGTACATTGCGGCCTATCACTGCAAAGGTGCCGATGTAACAGTTTCTGCCTATCCGGGCTGTGTGGTGTACGCTGCTGCGCAATGAGCGTCCGCGTTTGGGACGGTCGGCCGAATTAAACATATGGAGCACCTTGGCTACACACAGGTAGGGATTGTCGACACGTATCAAGGTGGCGTTGACAGGATGCTCCAAAACAAAGTCGCGACTGATGAGTATGGCCGCTGCTTTCCGTTCGTAGATGTAGTGAGTATATTTAGGGTTGGCCAAGAATGTGATGCCACCTTCGTCAACCTCTTCGATGCGACAAGGTTTCCATATCAAGGCGTTTTCATCGCCCTCAACGGTGCCTTTCAATTTCTGGGCTATTTGTTTGGCTGTAAATTGCATGTCAAATATGGTTCAATACGTTTATAGGTTTCATTGTCGATGATAGGGATGTTCAGTATGTCGGACACTTTGTTGAAGGGACCTTTCTCTTCACGCATGCGGACAATGGCTTTGGCTTGGTAGTAGTCAAGGTAAGGGTGTTTCTTTAGTTGGTCGATGTCTGTAGAGTTGATGTCGAGTTGTTGGATAAGGGTGGGATTGACGGTGAGGTGAGGCGTGATATCAGCGTAACGTGCAGAATCCATGCCGTATACCTCTTTGAGTTGCTCGATGCGGTAGTAGCCTCCCAGCAGTGTACGATAACGCAGAATGCGGTGTGCCATAACGGGGCCGATATTATAAAGTTGAACAAGATCCAGACTGTCGGCATTGTTCAATTCAAACACAAGCGGTTTTTTCCGAAGGTGCACATATTGTTGTGTTTGCCTGGCAGTTTCGTAAAGAGTTGGTTCCAGTTGAGAGGATGCAGGAGAGGTGTCATGTGTGAGGAGTGAATCGGTTTGAACCGCAGGGGATAGAGAAGGGTTGTTCCCCTTGGGCTGCATGGCCAGCAAAACAATTGCTATGCCCAGCATCAGCATGCTTAGCCACACATAGCCGCGACGGCGTGTCATTCCTCCTTCCATTCCAATGTGCCTCTTTGGTGAAAAATACGGGGTTCTCTGAATTCGTCGTCGCTCTCGAAACGGTCTCCCAACGTGATCCGGTCTCCATTCTTTGAACGAAGAGGTTTGTCGCTAAACACGCGGTGTTCAGCTTGATTCCACGTAAGGTCTTGTAAATATATCGTGTCACCGTTCCGGAGGTCAATAATCACCACACTGTCTCGCACCATGGTGATTTGGCGTTTGTCATATTGTACCGCATAACGAGCGGTGAGTTTACCCGTAGGATTGTTGTAGCCGTCAAAGAAACGCATGTGAACACCCTTTGGGTATTCTGTCTTTGATTCGGGATTGCTGTATTGTCTCACCAAGGGGGCTGTCATCAGAAGCTGCAGACGGCCATTCTCGCTACGGCGGATATGGGCGTTGGTGATGGTGCTATCCGGCAGGGTGTGGGACTCGAAAATGCGTGTCTTTTCTATATCATTGCCACAAGCTGCCAAACAACAAGCAAGAAACAGGGTCATAACCCCGTTTCCTGCATGTTGTAACAGTTGAGAAATGCCCTTCTTTAGCATTCTCGTTGATTAGCGGGTTCTCACAATGGTGGAACGTCCAATCCAACCAGGTACAGTGTACCCGTGTCCATCAATGAGGTCGAGCATGAAGGCGTCGTTCTTCTTGGGGAAGTAGGCAGAATAGGTGCCGATGAGTTTGTCGGCGAAATTGATAATTTCTTCTGTCGGTTCCACCTGCTTGGCGTGACGTGCTTCGTCTACAGCTGCCCAGTAGGCGGAACGTCCACCCATGCCATCGTCAATGGTGCGGCTGCTCATAGCATAGACTTGTGCCAGCTGCAGGTAGGGCTCGCCCTTAGTGCGATCCACCTCAGCAGCATTCAGGAGAGCGGTGCGAGCCGCGCTGTAGCTTCCCAGACCCGAGTAGGAGAGACCGAGGATGACATAGGCGCGGTAACGGTCTTTCTTGTCGGTGAGACCTTTGAGAGCGTCCTGCACGTAGTCAACAGCTTTGCTGAACTGCTTTTTGCTCCAGCACATTTGAGCCATGCGCATGGCTGTGCTGGGAGATGGCTCGAGTTCATAGAGTTTTTCGGTGGCATCGAAGAAAAGTTTGTTGTCCTCGGTGCATCCTTTCTTAATCATGATGCCGGTAATTTTCTTGAGGAGAGGAACATTGTTAGGATCGGCTTCGAATTTTTTCTGATATATAATATTCAGCTGGTCGCATGAAGCATAGGGGGCGAAGACCGACTCGACGCTGGCGATATATGTACGAATTTTCGCAGCATTGATGCTGTCGTCGGCTTCAACGTTGAGGGTCAGAAGCGAGTCGAGTAGGTCGGAAGCAATGTCGTAGTTGTCGACAACCAAGGTTGGGTCTGCCAGTCCGGCTTGTACGTAGTCAACGGTGGCTTTGAAGAAGAGGGTAACGTAGTTCTCGTCCAACTGGTGGGCGTCTGCACGCACGGCATCGGCGTAGATTTCGTAAATCTCTTTTACGGCTTTGGGACGGAGGGTACTCAAATCCTGTGCTTTCATGGCTTTCACTTTGGCTTCTTCGCCGAAGTATTGGATGCGCTGGTCGTACATGTTCATGAGTTCGTCGATGTAGGCATTGCGTTCTTCGGCGGTCTGGGCGATGTTGATCATGGATTTGATGATGGTCGAGCCGCGCTGGTATACGGTCTTGCTGAACCGGGGGCAGTGTTGCAGGATTTGACGCCACGGTTCGTAGCAGTCGGTGTAGCTTTTTTGTTTGTAGAATTCTTGATAGAGGGAGACGTTGCTGATGCAGGCTACACTGTCGTCGGGGGTGTCGCCCCATTTGCTTTGGGCGTTGGCGGCGAGGCTAAGGCTGAGCGCTACGGCCGCGAGAATGACAATTTTCAGTTTTTTCATGGCTAATAAATTGTTATCGGGTTTGTTATTTAGTGTTATTTTGTTTTCGTTTATTGCAATTGAATTTGATAATTCGTTAATCTTTTGAATTCGTTGATTCGTGAACGTGTTAATTCGTTAATCGGTTTACACATTAACGAATTCAAGAACGTTAGTTGTATTTCCGTTTGACGAACCAGCGTTCGCATGAGCCGATGGCGATACCGAAGGTAAGGACATCGCGACGCAGGAGGCTGGCGGTTCCGATGGAGGAGTAGCCAACCCCGACGGTGAGGAGTGAGCGACCTTTACGCATGGGCAGTTTGAAGGCGAGGCCGCAGCCGTTTTCGTTGATGGGGGTGGGGTCGGAGGTTGTCTGCAGGGTGAGTTTGGCGTGGTTGTGGTAGATGCCTGCGGTGATGCCGATGCGCCCCCAGTAGGTTGATGCGGCGGGGTCGCCTTTCCATTCGGCACCGAGGGCGAGGTGGTAGTTAGGGGCGTTGCGAAGGGCAGAGGTGCCGAAAAGGTTGTAGCGGGGGTCTTCTTGATAGTCGATTCCGCTGAGGGGGGAATAGTAACCGTCAAGGTCGATCTCCCAGCGGTCGTTGCGTTCGAGGGCAATGCCGAGGCCGATGGCCCAGGGTTGGCGCAGGGTGCTGCTGTAGGTGTCGCTCTGGCCGGGGGCGGGGAATATGGTGTCGAATAGGTATTCGGTAGTGGTCATGCCGTGGAAGGTGTAGCAGAGCGACTGGTCGTCTACGTTCATGGTGCGGGGCAGGCGGCAGGTGGCTCCTACTCGCAGGGTGTATTTGGTGTTGAGGGGTTGGCTGTATTGGAGGCCGAGGTCAATGAGCAGGTTGTGGACGTAGGTGTTTTTCTGGCTGCGCGAGTTGAGGGCGTAGTTGGTGTCGTTGCCGAGGAAGTTGTATGTGATGGCACGGGTGATGTTGCCATAGAGGTAGTTGATGTTGAAGCCGAGGGCGAGTTGTTTGCCGATGTTGAATGCGCTGCCCCAGTAGATTTGCGACACGCCTCCGTTTCCGGCGTAGATGGTCTGCACGTCGGCAAGGTCGGCAAAGGTGTGTGTTTGCACGGATTCGTAGTTTACGGTGCTGTAGGGTAGCAGGCCTGCTGACATTTTCCACCAGTGGGTGACGGGGAAGGCTATGGCGAGGTAGGCAAGGTTGCCGTCGGCGTCGGTGAGGCTGTTGGCGTCGTTACGGAGCACGCAGCTTTGCAGGTTGATTCCGATGTCGAGTACGAAACTTTCGGGTTCGATGGCAGCATAGGAAGCGGGGTTGAAGGGGTTGATAGTGTTGCGCGAGGCGCGGGCATAGACGGTGCCGCCCATGCCGAATGCCCCAGGCATGTTGTAGGGTTGGTCACTCTGTCCGATGCCGTATTGCGAGAAAGGGATGTTGAAGCCGTTTTGCGCTGGGCTATGGGCTGGCCAGAGGGCGGCTATGGCCATGAGGGCGATGATTAGTGTGTATTTATTTTTCATGTTTCGTTGAGTATCGTGTTTAATCCTATGTGTACGAGGTTGGGCTGACGGATGGCTGACCGTAGTTGAGGGTCGCCTTGGGCAGCCAGTCGGTCGGCATCGCCTCCGGTAAGGAGTATGTTTACCGAACCGTAGTGTGAACAGTAGTGCCGGATGAATCCCTGCACAGCGAATCGCGTGGCGGTAAGCACTCCCGCTGTGATGGACTGGGTCGTGTTTTGCCCTGTCACTACTTGTTGTTTGCTTTCTACATTTTCTAATAACGGCAATTTGGCTGTAAAAGTATGTAGGGCGTGGAATTTCATGTCTATTCCTGGGAGGATGGCTCCCCCGCGGTATGTGCCGGAGGCGTCGAGGTAGTCGATGGTGATGCATGTGCCGGCGTCGATGATGAGGCTGTTGGCATGGGGGTGGAGTTGCCAGGCTCCGCAGGCCGAGGCGATGCGGTCGGGTCCAAGGGTGTGGGGTGTGGTGTAGTCGAGTGTTATGGGAAGGGGTGAGGTGTGGGTGAGTAGGTGTAGGGGTCGGCCTGTCTGGGTGAGGGGTGTGAGGTCAGCCTGCCCTGATGCGCATACGGCAGCCCGCTGCCACGGGTGTCGGGCGCAGAGGGCGGGAAGTTCGGCAGGGGTTACTACTCCATGGTCGGTAAGGGTATCGCCTTGGAATAGTGCCCACTTGATGCGGGTGTTGCCTATGTCGAGGGTGAGGTTCATTGGTTGTAGAGGTTCATTGCACGGTCGGGTCCGAGGGTGACGAAGGTTTCGACTGCTTTGCAGGCGGTGTCGATGCGGGGCAGCAGTACTGTTTCTTCATCGGGGGTGAGGGTGCCGAGCACGTATTCTATTTGTTGGCCGCGACCGAAGTTGTTGCCCACTCCTATGCGCAGTCGGCAGTAGTCAGTTGTGCCAAGAAGGGTCTCGATGTTGCGGAGGCCGTTGTGTCCGCCTCCGCTGCCTTGTTTTTTCATGCGGAGGGTGCCGAGGGGAAGGGCTATGTCGTCTACTACTACCAGCAGGTTTGATAGTGGCACGCGCTCGGCCTGTAGCCAGTAGCGAANNACGGCTTCGCCGCTGAGGTTCATGTATGTGGTGGGTTTGATGATGACGACTGTACGCCCACGCAGTCGGTATTCGGTACGGTAGGCACGCCGTTGCAGCGTCCATTGTGCGTCGGCTTGTTTGGCCATAGCGTCTGCCACCATGAATCCTATATTATGGCGGGTATTTTGGTATTCGGCGCCTACGTTGCCGAGTCCGGCTATGAGGTATTTCATGTTGTCTTGTTCGCAGGGAGCTGATTTGCAGCTGTCAAGCAGTTTTTTTATCCATTTCATGTGTTTGCTATCGGTCTGCAAAATTACGATTTTTTTTTTGATTGGCATGGGTTTTAAGGGTTTTATGTTTTTGATGGTTCCAACTCTTTTTTCTTTGTGCAGTCTTTTTAGGCGAAGCGATTTTTTGAATTTGTTTTAATTTTTCGTTTTTGTTGTCCATTTCTGTCGCGGTGTGGTTTTTTTTTTGTATTTTTGCATTTTGTTTATAATTGTCAACTATGAATATTCTTCTTATTGGTTCGGGCGGGCGCGAGCATGCTATGGCCTGCCGTATTGCGGGGAGCAACCGGTGCTCCACGCTTTTTGTGGCTCCCGGCAACGCCGGTACGGCACATGTGGATGGGTGTCGCAATGTGAATGTTGACCCGATGGATTTCGAGGCTTTGCGCCAAGTGGTGCTGGAAAACGATGTGAAGATGGTTGTCGTGGGGCCGGAGGCTCCCCTTGTTGGCGGTGTGGCCGACTATTTCGCTGCCAGTGCTGATTTGCGTGATGTGATGGTGATAGGTCCGGGACGCGAGGGCGCACAGTTGGAAGGCAGCAAGGATTTTGCCAAACGGTTCATGCAGCGACACAATATTCCGACTGCGGCTTACCGTTCGTTTACAGCCGATCAGGCTCAGGAGGCTGCTGTGTTTCTTAGCACCCTCAAGGCACCCTATGTGCTGAAGGCCGATGGTCTTGCAGCGGGGAAAGGGGTGTTGATTATTGACAGTCTCGAAGAAGCCCAGCGCGAACTGAGGGCTATGCTGCAGGGTAAGTTCGGCCAGGCTTCGGCGAAGGTGGTTGTCGAACAGTATCTTGAGGGGGTGGAGTTGAGTGTTTTCGTGCTAACCGATGGCAAACATTATAAGATTCTCCCCACCGCCAAGGACTACAAGCGCATAGGCGAGGGTGACACGGGTCTGAACACAGGCGGTATGGGCTCGGTGAGCCCTGTGCATTTTGCCGACAAGCGTTTTATGCAGAAGGTGGAAGAACGTATTGTGGCGCCCACAGTGCGCGGATTGAGCCGCGACGGTATTGGATACAAAGGGTTTATTTTCGCAGGACTGATGGCCGTGACCGATAAGGCTACGGGCGAAATGGATCCATATGTAATCGAATATAATGTCCGCATGGGCGACCCTGAGACGGAGAGTGTCTTCCCACGTATCACGAGCGATGTGGTGGAGTTGTTTGAACACACTTGGCGCGGCACTTTGCATCAAGTCGACTTGACTGTGGATCAACGTGCGGCAGCCTGCGTCATGATGGTGGCCGGTGGCTATCCTGAGCATTACGTCAAGGGTAAGCAAATCACAGGAGTGGAGGATGTAAAAGAAAGTATGGTGTTCCATGCCGGCACTTCACGCGGCACAGACGGAAGCCTGTTGACTGCAGGCGGACGTGTGCTTTGCGTGACCTCGCTGTCCGAGTCGGTGCCTGCCGCTTTGCTTAAGTCTTACCAAGAGCTGGCCAAAATCAGCTGGGAGGACTGTTATTTCAGGCGCGACATAGGTCAGGACCTCTTGAAGATGATGATATAAAACCGATTGATGAATGATTGATATTCGGCTGTTCTCCGGTTATAACTGAAGAACAGCCGAACATCAACTCTATCCCCAATCGGTCATTAGGCATTATCTAAATATTGCTCCGACACATTTTACTTCAACTTAATATTATTCATATAAATACGATTTTGCCTTTGCACTTGCAAAGCGTGGTTTGCATACCTAAGGCAATACCATTGGGCTATATTTGTTATGCCCTTCAGGGCGTTACTCCGGCTTTCCGTTTTCAAGGCACAACAAAAACAGTGCCGCCATTTCCGTAATCCCTTTTCAGCGCACACCCTTTTCCGCGAATCCTCCCCAACCTGCACTCAAATCCCTTTCGCACTGCCCTTGGTTCATTCGTTCATCCACCCTTCGACCTCTGTTCTACCTCAGTTCTCCTTCTGAAATGGGAGAACGATGGGAGAACGATGGGAGAACTGAGGACTGAGGAGCGACGGAAGAGCAGCCGAACCTATAGCGGTCATCGAGACAGGAAACAGAATAAAACGGTCATTATCAGACTTTCCATTCCACATATCTCCGCTTTGCTCTTGAACGGCCTCCGACGGAGTAATGACCGATCTGGGTTTATGACAAGCGTCTTTGTGACGGACCGTCGCTATTGTCGGTTAAGGGATAGACGGCGCCAACGGACGATGCCCATGATGCAGAATACTTCGAAGACTACATACAGGAGAGCAGAGGCGTAGTTGTCCGTAAGCCAGAAGAGTGTTATCATGATGGGTTCGACGATAAGCCAGAGTATCCACTGCTGCCAGTATTTCTGCGAGAGCATCCACATGGCCATGATGGAGAGGGCAGAGGAGACTCCGTCGAGCACTGGATACTGGCTTTCGCCCAAAGTGCGTAGAACCCACCACAGCACCACCGAGAGGACTGCCACCACGGCAATAATCCACGGCAGGAAGCGTGTGGGGCACGAGGAGACGGGACGTTCGGTTTTGTCCTTGCTTTGCACGATGCCCCGCCATACCAGTAGCCCGTAGACGGACATGGCAAAGTTGTAGCAGCAGATGGCGCCGTTGGCGTAGATGCCCGATGTGAAGTCAATGACGATGTAGAAAACCGACATCAGCAGGCTGAGGGGCCAAAACCACCGGTCTGCCCTATATTCGCTGATGATATAGGCCAGGCCGATGGCTGCTCCGATGACTTCAATGGGGTTCATTTTTGATGGTTTTACTAATTAATTAGCTAAAACCTATACAACACTCTCGCCATAAAGTTCCTGCCGGGTTGCTGGAAGTAGCCGCGGTCGGTGACTACACCCTGTCCCGCCGGGTCGTAGTAGGCGCCGCACCAGGCGTTGGTGCGGTAGTTGTGATTGAGGATGTTGTTGACGGCCAACTGGCATTCCAGTTCGTTCCCGTGCCGCATGTTGAAGGTGTAGGCAATGCGGGCGTTGAGGAGGAAGTAGGCATCGAGCTTGGCGGCGTCGAGGCCAGTGTTGTCGGCATATTGTTCGCCTACGTATTTGCCTATGAGCTGCACCTTGGCGTTCTGGACGGGACGGTAGGTGAAGATGGCTGCTCCCACCACGGAGGGCGAGAGGGCGAGGTCGGTGGTGCCGAGGGCCACTTGCTGGTGGTCGGACCAGTCGGTGAGCCAGAGGTCGGCCACGTAGTCGACAACTTTGTTGGTGCTGAGGGTGAGGTTGGCATCGAGCGAGAAGTGACTGTCGAAGCGGTATCCACCCACAAGTTCGAGGCCGAGGCGGTAGCTCTTGTCGACATTTTCCATGAGGGCGTAGCCGCTCTCGGTAATGAAGCCGTTAGGGGTCAGTTGGTCTTTGTAGAGCATGGCGTAGAGGTTGGCGTGGAAATGGAAGTCCTGTTTCTGCAACTGATATCCCAGTTCGATGTCGAGCATGGTTTCGGGGTTGATGGGGTGCTGGTTTCCCACGGCCTCTTTGATGTCGGCACGGGCAGGTTCGCGGTTGGAGATGCCGGCCACGGCGTAGAGACGCTGTTCGCTGCTGAGGAGGTAGTTGACACCCACCTTGGGGTTGAAGAAGAGATAGGTGGTGTCGAAGGGTATTTTGCCGTAGTCGTCGTCGGTGCCTGCGATGGTGTATTTGATGAAACGGGTCTGCAGGTCGGCATAGAGGTTGAGACGGCTGTTGATGTCGTAGTTGAGTTTGGCGAAGAGGGCGGCATCGTGCTTGTCGGAGGTGTTGAGGTACCAGTCGGTAAAGGGTTTGTCGGCGGTGAGGGTGGTGCCGTGGTGGTCGATTTCGCGTTGCAGCCAGATAACCTCGCCGTGGTGCTCGCCGTTGTAATAGAGATAGCTGCCGCCGAAAGTGAGGGCGAGGGAGCCGCGTTCGTAGCGAGCCGAGAGGTTGGCGGTATAGGCGTTGTTGGACATGGGCTTGCGATAGATGAGGTCGCTGCGGCGGAAGCCGAAGGCCAGGGTGTCCATACCGTAGCTGTCAATTTTCCTGTCGCGTTTGTAGCTCTCGGTGTAGCCGAAGCCGTGGGTGTAGTCGAGGGCGGCGTTGAGGGTCCAGAAGTCGCTGAGGAGGTAGGAGTAGTAGAGTTGGTAGTGCTGCTGTTTGTAGTTGTCGGTCTCGAAGGGGTAGTATGTCACGTTGCCGAACTGGTCTTTGATTTTGCCGCGGCCGTTGTAGCGGGGGTCGGCGTCGAGATCTTCGGCCGAGGCTCCGTCCCAGGTGATGCCGCTGTGCTGTTCGCCGAGGATGGCAATGAGTTTGAGCACTGAGCGGTCGCTGTAGTGGCTGGCAGAGAGAAAGAGGCTTTGCTGGTCGGTCTGACCGCCACGGATGAAACCGTCGGAGGTTAGGCCGTTGTAGGCGGCATCGAACGAGAAGCCGTGTTTGGTGAGGCCGGAGCCGGCCACAATGCCGTACTGGCGGGTGTTCCACGAGCCCCACGAGAGGTCGGTGGTGGCATAGGGCTTGGAGGCAGTGTTGAGGGTTTGCAGGTTCATGGCACCGCCGAAGGCCGCAGCACCGCCGTTGCTGGCTCCCACGCCGCGCTGCAGTTGTACGCTCTGGCTCATGCCGCCCAGGTTGGGAATGTTGTACCAATAGACCGTCTGGCTCTCGGCATCGTTGAGGGTTATGCCGTTGATGTTGACGTTGATACGGGTGGCATCGACACCGCGTATGCGCAGATTGGTGACACCCACGGTGCCGTTTTCCGACGAGGTGACCACACTGGGCTCAAGTTCGAGCATATAGGGCAGTGCCGAGGCGATTTTGTTCTCCTCGAGTGTGCGACGGTTGAGGGTAGTGGTGGTGAGTGGTGTTTTGTTGTTGGCGCGGACGTCGCGAATAATCACCTCGTCGAGTGTACGCACGGTGTCGCGCTGAGGGTTTTGGGCGGCAAGGCTGCCGCAAAATAGGGTTGCGGTCAGTGCACAGCAGGCTATCATCTGCTTGGCACGGGGACTGGTGGCCTTGAATTGATAGCGGCCACGGGTGTTGTTGTGTTTTTTCATGTTTTTTCCTCCGCCGGCATTATCCGGATCAGGTTCGAGGGTGTAATCTCAGCCACAGTATGTTGCAGCACCCCTAAACGAGTTCCTCCGCTCGGAACGATGATGCAAAGATACAAAAAAAATCACACATGCTTGTTTTTTTGTGTATCTTTGCACTTTCTTTAAATTATACAGGAGATGGCGGAACACAACGATACAGGCAAGAAAGGCGAGGAGGCTGCACGTCGGCATTTGGAGGAGCAAGGCTTTGCCATTATGGAGACCAATTGGCGTCGTGGCAAATACGAGGTGGACATTATTGCCTATAAAGAGGGGTTAATCGTGTTTGCCGAAGTGAAGACACGCAGCAATGTGGACTACGGGCAGCCAGAAGAGTTTGTCACTCGCGACAAACAGCGTGCATATATCCGTATGGCCAACGCCTATGTCATAAAGCACCAGCGCGAGGAAGAGGTGCGTTTCGACATCATCTCGGTGGTGGCGAGTGCGGAGGGGTACAGCATAGAGCATGTTGAAAATGCTTTCAGCGCGGTGGAACTGGGCCGTTGAGGTCAGAATCCGACAGACATTCCCACTTCATGGACATTCTTGAGGGGTCCTTCGATATAAGAGGGTAGTAGGTTGGCAGTGAGGGTGATGTTGCGGAAGATGCTTTTAGGGAAGGAAATGCCCACTCCGAAAGTCAGTTTCCAAGGATTGATGCCTTTGAGTTTGACATCCCCGACGGTGCCTGTGACTGGAGTGAGAGAGCGACCCGGAGCAAAGCTGAGCAGCAGTCCCGATTTGTCATGCCCGCGAGGGTAGAGGTCGAGAGTGAAAGGAAGGGTCGCATAAAGGGCGAAAGTTGGATAGACCCATCCGGGAATTTCGTCAAAATTGTCGGCCCAATGGAATCCATCAATATTATCAGCATGATTGGAATTATCAGCATGATTGGATTCAACAAAAGACGAGAGACCCGTTTTTGTCGCAAAGAGCAGTGAGCGAGTGCGGATATAGCCGTCCACGCCTATGCCTATGCCCATTTCGTAAAGTGGAGCGGAGGCTACGGCAACACCGAGGCATACCCCTGCACTGAGGCAAGTGCGTTGGTAGTAGGACGGCGATACAGTGCCGCCTACCTGTGCCGTGAGATGCAGGTAGCCATGAGATGCAGGATTGCGGGTCTCCGGCTCGTCAACAACAGGGAGGGGAACGATGCACACAGAGTCGGCATGGATGGCAGCGGTCTCACGGAATTGTTTATCCCCTGATGCGTCTGTCCCTTTATCCGTTGATACGACAATATGATGCGGGTCGTTAAACACACCTGCATCAAACCGGTCAACATCAATCGGCGGATTGGCGAGGGGTTGGACGCTGGCAAATTGCGGCGGGACAGTTGCCATGGCCGTTTCATGGAATTGTCTATCCCTTGATGAGTTTGTCCCCTTATCCGTTGATACGTCGATATGATGCAGGTCGTTAAACCTGTCGGTATTAAGCAGCAGGGGAGTGGCGGAAGGGACAAAAAGGGTGGAATCAAGGGGAACACAGGGTTGGCGGAGCGGTTCGGTTTCGGCCACAATCGGACTGCCCGGGCGGTCATGAACGGAGGGGGACAAAATCCCCGTCGCAGGGACGGCAAACAATGCAATCAGGACGACTGCGGCTGCAACACCGCCTATGCGGCGCTGCCGACGGGCCATGGCTCGCACCCTTTCGGCAGCGGCCTTCTGCCGCCGTTGGTCTTCGGCATATTGCCGAAGCAATTGTTCTATATCCTGGTTTGGGTTATTTTTCATTGCAATTTGATTCGTAATAGGGAATAAACACGGCTCATGATAGTGTCGACATTGGAAGGAGAAAGACCCGTGATGGCGGCAATTTCCTTGGTACTGTGTCCTTCAGTGAATTTCAGCCGGACAAGCATCTGTTGCACGGGCGACAGTTGAGCGATGGCCTTTTCTAACCGTCGGTACCGCCGTTCAGCCTCAAGTGCTTCATAGGACGAAGTGTCGGCAAGCGTGTCGGCAAGCGAGTCAGCCTCAACGGTGGGCCGTTGTTTGCGCAGCATATCCACACATTCGTTGCGCAAGGCACGCATACAATAGCCCTGCTTGTCGTCGACCCTGTCAAGTTTCCACCGTTTTGACCAAAGGTGTGTCAGGGTTTCCTGAACAGCGTCGGCGGCCTGGGCATCGTCGTGCAATATCATCTCTGCCATGCGCCGCATGGCAGGCTGAAGGGGGATAATGTCTCGGATGAACTCGTCGGTGGTCAAAAAGAAATAATATAATTCGTTAATCCGTTAATCTGTTGATTGACTGATTGTCTGAGTATTCTCACTCAAGCATTTACACATTCAAGCGTTCAAGCAATAATTCATACATTCCCTCATTCCTGTGTCAACACATCCAGCATTGAGGTCTCCTTTAAAAAGTGAATGTAAAGCCAAGACGGAAATTACTGCTTGACAGGAAAGTGTATTGGTAGAGATAATCTATATCCAGATAGAATTCATCTTCCGATTGCGAGCCAAAGTGAAAGAAGTTGTACTGGGCAGTTGTAGTTTCTTTGTTTTTGATAACAAGATGAGAATAGGACATCCGCAGGAGGTCGAGCCATAGTTCGGCAGTCCAGTGAGTATTGAAACGGTAGGCTACACCAGGGGTAATGACAGCGCCAAGACTGGCGAGGCTCTTGTTGTGGTTGCCGTAATAGGAATTCTCGGTGTGTCGGGTTTCAAACTGATAGATATCCACGTCTTCCGAAATACGTCGGCCATACATGCTGCCTGCATCGATACCAAGGTTTGCGAAGAATAGCAGATGTTCTGTTAGGTGGAGATCGTAACGCAGCCAGAATCCTGCTTTCCAACTCAGGTGTTCGAAAGCACGATAGATGTTCTGTGCATATGTATACGCAGGATATGCTAATCCTTGATCATCAACGGGGGAAGGACGTTTCTCGGCGTTGCACAAGTATGAGATGTCGGCATTAATGCCTGCTGAGAAATGGTCGTTCCAACGGTATCCCACCCGTAGAGTGGGCGAGAACGTGTAGAAGTAATCCTTGTTTTGATTGTTGGGTTTGGCGTATCCGAAGTGGTTGGCCGACACGTTGCTTCCGATAGAGAATTGGGCTTGTGCAGCAAAGCCCAAAACAACGAATAAAAAGGTAAGAATCTTTTTCATGGTGTTTGATTTTTATAGTGTCTTTAAAATAATGACGTAAAAAGAGCGGGATTCTTACAAATGTATTCGTTAAATGATGTTAATTGACATATTGGCCAAATTAACGTATTCAAAAGATTTATGAATTAACGTATTCTGAAAAGGGCTTTGGCTGAGGCGGTAGTAACAGTAGCCACATGCTCAGTGGAGATGCCGCGAAGTTCGGCTATCTTGGCGGCGATAATGGGAATATAGGAGCTCTCGTTGCGTTTGCCCCTGTAGGGTACTGGAGCGAGATAAGGAGCGTCGGTCTCTAAAAGGATTCGTTCCAACGGCACTGCAGTGGACACATTGGCCAGCGTGGCGTTCTTGAAAGTGACCACTCCTCCTATACCGATATGGAATCCCATCTCAACAGCACGCTGTGCCTCCTGTACACTGCCTCCGAAGCAATGCATCACTCCTCTGTAAGTTCCGAAATTCAGATCGCGAAGCAATCCGAAAAGTTCGTTGTAGGCCTTGCGGACATGCAGACATACAGGCAACTGCAGTTCCCGTGCCCATAACAACTGGCGGCGCAATACCTCGCGTTGCTGCTCTAAATAAGTCTTGTCCCAATACAAATCAAGCCCAATCTCCCCTACACCGACGTAATTGGCCGACGAGGTAAACAATTTCTCTTTCACAATAGAGAGTTCTCTTTCGTAATCCGCGTTTACAGAAGTTGGGTGCAACCCCATCATCTGGCGAAAGTGTTGGGGATATGCCGATGCCAAAGCTTCCTGCCGTCCAAGGCTCGCACTGTCAATAGCAGGAAGCAACATCGTTTCCACACCCGCTGCTATAGCCCTCCCGACAGCCTCGTCGCGGTCAGGGTCAAAAGCCTCATCATATAAATGGCAATGAGTGTCAATCATTTTTAAACGTGTTAATGTGTTAATGAACGTGTTAATGCGTGAATATGTAAACGTGTGAATCAAATTGACTCATTCAAAAAGATTAATGAATTAACACATTCGAAAGATTCACGAATTCACAAATTCGAAATATCTGTCACCAGATTCGTCAGACGGTCATACAACTCCAATACCATCTTATTATTAGATAGGAACTCCCTGTGGGCATTGATAGTCTTCAAGTCACCCCGTACAGCAGGACCTGTCATCCTGAGCCGCACATCGCCCTGCTGTAAATTCTTTGTCGTAGCTATTGCAAGCGGATACAGAATCTCAAAAGGCACGTCATGCTCGCTGCACAACTGCTGCGCAACCGCATAGAGTGCATTTGGGAAATTGTTCACAAACACCGCCGAAAGATGCAGACACCGTCTTTGGACAAGATTTGTGCGATATATGTGGGGCGAAACCGACTGGGCAAAATCAGCTATCAAGACTTCAGTCTCATTGTCGCAGCCTTCAATACAGAATGGCAGTTCTCCATACTCCATGGCTACAGTGCGTACAAAAGTCTGCGGCGACCATAGCACCCCGTAGTGGCTGCTACAACTTTTCAGCACATCCGCATCCGTGGCTCCCGAAGTGTGCATCACCAAGGCATCCTTCACCTGCACATCCTTCGCCACCTCAGGCAAAGCATCGTCTGACACCGCAATGATATACACATCGGCATCGTCCGACAATCTCGACAGGCAGTCAATTGGTACAGCTTTAACCCGTGTCGCCAGCTGGGATGCATGATCCATATTACGCGACCAGACATGCTTAATTATGTGATTGCGCGCATAAAAAGCTTGGGCAAGATGCGTAGCCACATTGCCCGAGCCAATAAAAGAGATGTTCATAAACAGAGATTAATATTCGTCTTCCTGAAAAAAGAAGTCATCCTTAGTCGGATAGTCGGGCCAGAGATCCTCGATGCTGTCATACGGGTCGCCCTCATCCTCGATTTCCATAAGATTCTCAATCACCTCCATGGGAGCTCCTGTGCGCTGAGCATAATCTATCAACTCGTCTTTTGTAGCAGGCCACGGAGCATCCTCTAATTTTGTTGCCAATTCAAGTGTCCAATACATAATTTCTAATTTTTCTCTTTACCTTACCTATGCAATAATAATTTGATCTTGATTCAGTTGATGAATTGTATAGAGCTTGATATGCATCAATTTTTTTTGCAAAAGTACATCTTTTTTCTATTATTGCAAACTATTTTCTGAATAATTATTTATTTTTAGTGTTTTCGCACAATAATCAGCTGTTCCACGGTCTTACCCAGAGCATCTTTTAGTTAAATAGCGATTCCTCGGCTCCCTGTGAGATAACAAGGTCGCGCGACAGGATGAAGAGAAAGTCTGAGAGGCGGTTGATATAGCAAGCTGCCCGACTGTCAACCTCGGATTCTTGGTTTAATTTGACAATACAGCGTTCAGCACGGCGACAAACAGTCCTTGCAACATGGCATTGAGCTGATGCCATTGTCCCACCAGGTATGACAAAACTGCGGAAAGGAGGTAGGCACTCTTGCAGGTGGTCTATCTTTTTTTCCAAATCTTCGACTGCATTGTCAGGGAGCTGGGGTAGTTCAAAATTCACCTCTTTTTCTGTGGCTAATAGTGTTTGGACGATAAAGAGGTTCCGTTGTATCTGTTTTAGGGTTGCATAGTGAGTGGATGCAAAAGGTTTTATCATTTCAGCCAACAGCCCTATATGGGCGTTCAGTTCGTCAACAGTGCCATAGGCTTCGACCCTTTGGTGGCATTTTGGCACCCTCGTTCCACCCACAAGCGATGTGGTTCCTCGATCGCCTGTCTTAGTGTATATCATGATATTCAGAGAAATATTATACTCGTTCTACTGATTTCACTTCGGGAATGACGCGTTTGATGGCAGTCTCGATACCCTGTTTCAAGGTTTGTAAGGCGTGTGGACAGGATCCGCAGTGTCCTGTGAGGCGCACCATTACTACACCTTGATTGGTGATGTCGACATATTCTACATCGCCGCCATCCTGCTGTAGGTAGGGGCGTATTTGTTGGAGAGCGTTTTTCACGCGGCTCTCAACTGCAATTCTTTCTTGGTCTGTCATGTCTATATGATTTGTTACAATTTCTGTTTATCCGTTGATATGATGTGAGTCTTTAAACTCATCCGCATTATTAAACATATCAACCCATTCAACCATTTAATCTTTATTGTTCAGTTTGCATATCTCACGGATGGTGTTTTCTGCCAATTGCATGAAAGCGGTGCTTTCGGGTGTCTCTGTTTCAGACCACAGAGCAACGGGGTGTCCATTGTCGCCACTCTCGGCAATGCTCTGCACAATAGGTATCTCGCCAAGCAATGGCACATTCATTTGGGTGGCCAGTCGTTTGCAGCCTTCTTTGCCAAAGATATAGTATTTGTGGTCGGGTAATTCGGCAGGGGTGAAGTAAGCCATGTTCTCCACAAAGCCCAAAACGGGGATATTTAAGCCAGGATTGCGGAACAATTCTACGCCTCGTACCACATCGGCGAGAGCCACTTGCTGAGGTGTGCTGACAATAATGGCTCCTGTGACGGGAAGAGTTTGGGCTAAGGTGAGCTGAACATCGCCAGTTCCCGGAGGCATGTCAACAACCAGATAGTCTATTTCGCCCCACCAGGTGTCAGTAGCCAGTTGTTTCAGTGCTCCCGAAGCCATCGGACCACGCCATGCAAGGGCACGATCAGGGTCTACAAGGAAACCTATTGACATTAGTTTTATACCATAGCGTTCAATGGGGAGCATGTATGTCTTGCCATCATGCTCTTCGCCTATGACGTCTTCTTGGCCGAGGTTGAACATGATGGGTATGGATGGCCCATAAATATCCGCATCGATTAGTCCTACCGACGCACCAGTCTTCGCCAGTGAAATGGCAAGGTTCACCGCTACGGTACTTTTGCCAACCCCACCTTTGCCAGAGGCGACGACAATGACATTCTTTACACCTGGCACAAGGTCGTGTGGGTCTGGCTCTTCCTGTTGACGGGAGGTAAGATTTACGGTGACTTGGGCATTCTCGTCAACATATTCATGGATAGCATTGATGCAATCGTCTGTCATACGCTTTTTCATAGGGCATGCAGGGGTTGTAAGTACCAGATCGAAAGAGACATTCTCTCCGTCAATGGCAATGTTTTCTATCATGCCCAGTTCAATCAGGTTTCGTCCCAGATCGGGGTCATTCACATGGCTCAACGCCATTTCTATCATTGTAGATGTAATCATAGTGTTTTTAATTGTATTGTTCTTTGATAGTGTTATTGTAGCTATGAACGTGTTAATGTTTGAATGTGTTAATGTGTAAATCAATTAACGAATTAACATATTCAAAAGATTCATGAATTAATGAATTCGAAACATCTCACTTTGCAGCAGTCTATTTTTATTCATCTTGGACTTCTGGCTGTTCTTCGGGTGCTACCCATTCCTGCTCTTCCAGCAGTTGTTGCAGTTTCTGCTCCAATTCGGCACCGCGTAGGTTGCGAGCCACAACTTTGCCGTAACGGTCTACCAGTACAGTGCTGGGTACAGACGAGATACCGTAGGTCTTGCCACCAGACGAAGTCCAGCCATTCAAATCGCTGACATGATTGGGCCAACTGAGTTTATCGTCGTTAATGGCGCGTATCCATGCATCTCGGGTCTTGTCAAGAGAAACGCTGTATATTTCGAATCCTTGATCATGATATTTCTCATATAGCTTCACCACATTGGGATTTTCGCGACGGCAGGGGCCGCACCATGATGCCCAGAAGTCGATGAGCACGATATTGCCGCGCAATGAAGAGAGGCGACGCTCGTTCCCTTCGGGGTCGTTCATAGCGATCTCCGGGGCTTCCATACCTGGGAACACTACGCCTTGGAGGCGTTTGTCGATATGTTTGACGAAGGGGTCGTCTGGGTAGTCGGTTATCAAGTCGTTGCGGATTTTGGCATAGAGCGACACGTAGTTGTCGAAATTATTGTCGAAGAAGGTGACTAAAAAGGCGCTCATGAGTAATTTGGAGTTGTTGGCTAACAGACGGGATGCACGGTCGGGCAATTGTGCCTGTTGTTCGGGTGTGATAGCTGCCAGCAGCAGGTCGTTGAACTGGCGGTATAGCTCTACGTTGCGCGACCCTTTGCATGACTGGATGCTGAAGGCATGGCGGTCGACGAAGTAAACTATGTCGAGCTTTACTTTGTCTTTGGGTTCAAGCAGTATGTGGCACATGCCTCCATTACGCTCGGTGGTTTGCAGCACGTAATAGGCTGGCTCTTTGTGGGTCAGCTTTGCTTTGAACTCGCCTTTTTTGTCGAGCCGTAGTGTGTCGACGGGTTGCAGACGGTCTTTGACTATCTGGCTGATTACAATGCGTGATCCTTCAGGAACTCCCCTTAGGGTGCCGCTGAGTGTGGAGGTCTGGGCTTGGATGTTTGTCATCATCCCTGTCGCCAAGGCAATCAGAAGGATTGTACGTTTCATATGTGTTCGTTGTTTTATTTTATTATTTTCTGCAGTTCGTTGTCGTAACGGAGTGACACTCGGTAGTATGTGTTTTCGTCGTAGAGCGCCGCTGCCATCAGGGCTTTGTAGTGGTTGCGTATGTGGTTGGCGTATCGTTTCAGGCTTTCGGCTCGGGGCTTGACTCCTTTGGCGGCTCCGGTGTTGAGGATGCGTTGCCAGGAGTCGTTGTCTATTTGGTAGTTTTTCACGAAGTGGTCGGCGGTGGGATATTTCGCCATCAGTTCGGGATAGTGGTCGTGCAGTTGGTGGCACATCACTTCGTCAAGCACTTGTTTGTCCAACAGTTGGTTGTAGTATGCCCAGTTGGTGTCAAGCACGTAGGGCAGGGTGATGTCGGGTTGTATGCCTCCTCCGCCGTAAACTTTGCGTCCTTTTTTTGTGAGGTATTGCTGCGTGGTGTCGGCTGTGGCGTAGAGAAGCGAGTCGGGCGATGTGAAGTTGGAGAATATCCGGTTGAGGTAGTCGGTGTAGTAGGCGTCGCTTCCTTTGTCGTAGGGACGTTGGATGCAGCGTCCGGAGGGGGAGTAGTAGCGGGCGATGGTGAGCATGACTGCATCGCCGTCGGGGAGGTCGAACTGGCGTTGCACCAATCCTTTGCCAAAACTGCAGCGGCCTGCCACAAGTCCTCTGTCATTGTCTTGTATGGCTCCCGACACGACTTCGCTGGCGCTGGCTGAGAATTCGTTGATGAGGATTGTGAGCTGTCCTTCTTCAAAGAGGCCTCCCGAGGTGGCGTAGGAGTTGTGCCGGCGGCTGTGGGCTCCTTGTGTGTAGACTATCATGTCGCCTTTGGGCAGTAGTTCGTCGGCCATTTTGACTGCCGATTCTAACGAGCCGCCTCCGTTGCCGCGCAGGTCGAGCACGAGGTGTTTCATTCCCTGTTTGTTTAGCTGCAGCAGGGCGTTGTGGAATTCGGATGCGGTGGTTTCGGCGAAATGGGAGACACGGATGTAGCCTGTTGTTTTGTTTATCATCACTGCCGCGGGTACGGAGGAGTGGCGTATGACATCGCGTTTGATTTTTATCTTGAGGGGTGTTTTGCTGTCTTTGCGGTCAAGGGTGAGGGTCACAGTGCTGTAGCGTGGTCCGCGTATCAGTTCGACGACTTTCGACACGCCTTCTTCCAGTTTTACACCCGACACTTGCACGGTGTCGACTTTTATGATTCTGTCGCCAGGCTGCACGCCTGCATGGGCGGCAGGGCTTCCGGCATGCACATCTAATGCGTATACGGTGTCGTTTACCCATTTGAGGGTTACCCCGATGCCTTCGAAACGGCCTTGCAGTATTTCCACTTCTTTGTCGAAATCGGCTGGGGCGAGGTAGGTGCTGTGCGGGTCGAGGGATGAGAGCATGGATTGGATGGCGATGGTGGATAGCGAGTCTTGGTCTATATCGTCGACATAGTAGTTGCCGATAATCTGCATCATGACACTCATGCGGAGGCCGGCCGGACTGTACATTGTGCCCATCAGTTTGTCATCGTTTGTCCGAGGAACCAGCAGTGCGCCGCACAGCACACCCAATACGGCTGCCAACAGTACCACTCCGATTGAGAAGTTGTGTTTTTTCTTTTCTGTCATATCGTTTTTAATTCGTTAATTCGTTAATGTGTTAATTCGTTAATCTTTGATGCGCCAAGGACTAACACATTAACAAATTCACACGTTTACACATTCATTAACACGTTTCAGGGCAGCGCGGACTATTTCGTGGTGGTCGAATGCCAAAGGAGGCAGTTGGTCGAGGGGGAACCAGTGCGCTTCGCGAGCATCGTCGCCTCCTTGTACGGGACGTTCTTCAATCTCGGCCATGAAAGCCACGGTGACGGTACGTCCCCGTGGGTCGCGATCCACACGGCTGAAACTGCCGATTTCTTGCAGTGGTATTTCTATGGTGCATCCGGTTTCTTCGCTCAGTTCGCGACGGGCGCATGCCTCCAGTGTCTCGTCCATTTCCATAAACCCTCCTGGCAAAGCCCACATGCCTTTGTAGGGCTCGTTGCCGCGCTGTACCAGCAACAGGGAGCGGTTGCCGTCGTTGCGTAAGCCGAACACTACGCAGTCGGCTGTCAGCATGGGTCTGGGGTAGGGGTAGGTATACATGTGTTGTTAATTCAACTCGTAGGTTGCACCGTCTTTGCCGTCTTTCACTGTTACGCCGAGGGCTGACAGTTCGTCGCGTATGTGGTCGCTCGTTGCCCAGTCTTTGTTGGCTTTTGCTGCGGCGCGGGCGTCGAGTATCATTTTCATCAGGCCGTCCACCAGTGAGGTGTTGTCTTTGGCAGTCTCGTCACGCAGTCCCATGACGTTGAACACGAAGGTGTCCATCACGCTTTTCAGTTCGTCGATATCGGTTTGTGTGAGTGTGGCTTTTTTGTCGTGAACAGTGTTGATTACTTTGGCCATGTCGAACAGGTGGCTGATGACGATGGGTGTGTTAAGGTCGTCGTTCATGGCGTCGTAGCACAGTTGGCGGTATCCGCTCACATCAACGCTGCTGTTTTTCGAGGGTTGCAGTCGGCCGAGGGTTCTGTATGCCTGCATCAGTCGGGCGTAGCCTTTTTCGGCTGCAATCAGTGCCTCGTTGCTGAAGTCCACGGTGCTGCGGTAATGTGCCTGTAGAATGAAGAAACGGATGGTCATGGGGGCGTAGGCTTGGGTCAGCAGTTTATGGCTGCCGGTGAAGAATTCGTCGAGGGTGATGAAGTTGCCCAACGACTTGCCCATTTTCTGTCCGTTGATGGTGATCATGTTNNTGTTGTGCATCCAGTAGCGGCAGGGGCCATGGCCGCAGACAGTGGTTTGCTGGGCAATCTCGCTTTCGTGGTGGGGGAACATCAAATCCATGCCTCCTCCGTGGATGTCGAAGGTCTCGCCCAGGTATTTAGTACCCATGGCGGTGCATTCGGTGTGCCATCCGGGGAATCCCACGCTCCAAGGCGAGTTCCAGCGCATGATGTGTTCGGGCTGGGCTTTTTTCCACAGGGCGAAGTCGCCGCTGAAGTGTTTTTCGTCCTGTCCGTCCAGTTCGCGGGTGGTGGAGAGCATTTCTTCGATTACGCGGCCGCTCAGACGTCCGTAGCTTTTGAAATGTTCGTGGTATTTCCGCACGTCGAAATAGACGCTGCCGTTGCTTACATATGCGTAGCCGGCATCGAGTATGCGCTGCACCAGTTCTATCTGTTCCATCACATGGCCTGAGGCCAGCGGTTCGATGCTGGGCCGCAGCACGTTCAGCGCATCCATTGCGGTGTGGTAGCGGTTGGTGTAGTATTGCGCCACCTCCATGGGTTCCAGTTGCTCTAAGCGTGCTTTCTTGGCAATTTTGTCCTCGCCCTCGTCTGCGTCGTGTTCCAGATGTCCCACATCGGTAATATTGCGCACGTAGCGCACTTTGTAGCCTATATGGGTGAGGTAACGGAACAGTACGTCGAAGGTGATTGCAGGGCGAGCGTGTCCCAGATGACCGTCTCCATAGACTGTGGGACCGCACACGTACATGCCTACATGGTCGGGTGTGACGGGTTTGAAAAGTTCTTTCTGATGCGAAAGAGTATTGTAAATCAACAGTTGTTGCATAGTTTAATCGTATATTTCGGTTTGCAAAGATACTAATAATTCGCGATTCAGCGTTTTAATTCGTTAATTCGTTAATTCGTTAATCTTTGATGCGCCAAGGACTAACACATTAACAAATTCACACGTTTACACATTCATTCAACGTTCATTAGTTACTGTATTCATAGTAGTAGACGAAGCGCTCCGTGGTGCGGTATCCTTCTTCTTCGTCGCCATACACTTTGACCACTTGTTTCTCCACGGGCCAGTCGTTCGAGTAGCTGTACAGGTAGTTTACTTCCGACTGCTGGACTTCTTCGTAGTCCAGTTCGTGGAGGGTGAATGTTGAGGAGGCTTTGGTGATGTTGTTTTTGTTGGCGAATTCTACACCTTCGCTGGCATACATGCCGCTTAGTGTATAGAGGAAGTGGCGCAGGGGGTTGTTTTTTTCGTCGTAGGTGTAGTCCACTTGCAGGGAACTGTAGTCGTCTTCGGTATACATAGAACTCACGTTGTCGCCTTGCCAGGTAAGGTTAATCACTTCCGAGTTCACTCCCTTGGCTGCTTTGGCTTTGTTTTTCGCCATGTCTAATGCCGAGGGGTTCACTCCCATGGTTTCGTGCATGTATGTTGTCCAACGGTCTTGCAGCAGGCGCAGGGTTTTTGATTTGGCATTTTCGCGGGTGTATATTTCTATCTGCGACAAATGGGTGCCGTCATAATAGAAATAGAATGTTTGGTAAGGGGTCAGTGTGTCGAGTTTTTTGTCGAACAGTTCGGCTGTGCGCAGACGGTTTCCGTTGTATGTGAATGTGATGCGTTCGTTGGGGGTTTCTATCAGGTTGACACGGTTCTGGACGTAGGTGAAAGATACTGTCTGTTCCTCGCCATTGGGAGTTACCTCGCTATGGTAGGTGATGTTTTTCAGCAGTCCTTCTTCCCAGACCCACGTCTCGGCCAACACTTTGGGTATGGCCGACGCGGCTGTTATTTCCCAATAGCCTGTGGTGTCGTTGTATCTTTCCTGCACTGTCGACGAGGAGTAGCGGACGTGCTCAATCTGTTTTTTAGGGCTGAAGGTTCCTTCTTTTTCCGAACAGGCGGCAAAAAGGCACAGGATGCCGAGAGCCAAAGAATAAAGAATATTACTTTTCATATCATTTTTAATTCGTTAATTCGTGAATGTGTTAATTCGTTAATCTTTGATGCGCCAAGGACTAACACATTAACAAATTCACACGTTTACACATTCATTTTAATTCGAGAATGTGTTAATTCGTTAGTCAATTTACACACTAACACATTCTAATTGAAATAACGTATGATGTGGTTTTTTATTACAGTCTATAGTAAAAAAAATGTAGATTGTCTTCGGCCGCTTTCCCTTCGGCTGTTGTTCGTCTGTTCAACCCAAACGGTCATTAGGCTGAGTAGGCCTTCGTCAGAGGCCGTTCAAGGGCAAAGTGGAGACAGATGAAATGGGAAGGCTGACAATAACCGTTTTATTCTGATTCCCATCCCGAGGACCAATAGGGATCCGGTCGCACTTCCTTCGCTCCTTATTCCTCAGTTCTC
>DBXQ01000118.1:0-223 GCA_002309955.1 Bacteroidales bacterium UBA1208 | reverse complement strand
ACACATTCACACGTTAACACATTCAACCCCGCTCCGGCAAGCTTGCTATGCGGGGGGATTCAGGGCTTTTGTCGCAGAGGGATTAAGATTTAACTTTTAGCATTGAATTATTTTTTGTACCTTTGAAAATCGGAATATCGGTTCCGTTTTTTTGGAAATTCATAAGTATCAAATAATTAAAAACACATTTATGAAAGTATTAGTTCTCAATTGCGGCAGTTCG
>DBXQ01000120.1:5001-7973 GCA_002309955.1 Bacteroidales bacterium UBA1208 | reverse complement strand
TCGTTGGTGTGCAAGATGACGATGGAGTTCTGGGCCGTTGTCAGTGAACAAACAGCCAGCAAAAACAGTAGGTTGATGAAAATAAGTGACTTCTTCATACTTAGCGGGGTTGGGGCATAATACTCATTCGTTCGTCAAATTTTCCCGTTATGACTTTGCCTTCGGCGGTCATCTTTTTAATCTGCTTGATGTATGCGTCACGTACGGTGATGTTGGTGCTTTCCGACGATAGGATTTCGACACCCTCAAGGATTTTGTCGCCACCGGTGAGGATAAAGTCCAAGGTGACCACACGATAGATTTTGTTAATGTCAATCTCTTTCCCGTGGATGAGCGCCTTGTAAAAATAGTCGCCGGCATATTGTATGCTGACTTGCTGGGAGTATGGCTCGCATTTTTTGACTTTGAAGCGTCGGAAGACCTTTAGCAGTTCGCTGCCTTTGATGTTGGCGATGACCACGTTGTTCTCAAAGGGGGAGATCTCAAAGATGTTGCCGACCGTGACATTCCCTGCCCGCAGAGAGCTGCGGATGCCTCCGAAATTCAGAAGGGAGAAATCCACTGCTTCTTTGTGATGCTTCTGGCAGTAGTCGTTGGCAATATCCACCAATATGTCAGTCAGGAAGTTGGATAGCGGACTTTGGGGCATTTCGCTGACCATGTCCTCGGGGCAATAGCCGATGACGACACTGGTTTTCTTCTCCAGTTTTTTCTTCTCTTTGTCCAGTTCTTTCCGCAATTGCGGATTGTCGTAGGAGGAGCAGTTGCCGTCAACAGTTTTTAACTTATAGTCAAAGCTCTTGTTCTGAGCCTGGCAAAAAAGGAACAGAACAAGAGCAATGAACAGTAATGATATTTTTTTCAGCATTACAGCTTATTTTTTGTCGGTTTTGCCGTTGTCGGCGGCAGGATTCTGTGGCTTGCTGATGCTTTCGCGCATCTGGGTGTCAGCCTTGATATTTTGCAGACGATAGTAGTCCATCACACCCAAGTTGCCGTTTCTGAAGGCGTCGGCGAGGGCGAGGGGCACTTCGGCTTCGGCTAAAATAACCTTGGCGCGGGCATCCTGGGCCTTGGCTTTCATTTCCTGCTCCAAAGCCACAGCCATGGCACGGCGCTCCTCAGCCTTGGCCTGGGCAATGTTCTTGTCGGCATTGGCCTGGTCCATCTGCAGGATAGCACCGATGTTCTTACCTACATCGATATCAGCGATATCAATAGACAGGATTTCGAAGGCTGTTCCAGAGTCCAAACCCTTGGTTAATACTACTTTGGAGATTGAATCCGGATTTTCGAGCACCTGTTTGTGGTTGTCGGCGGAACCGATGGCGGTAACGATACCTTCACCAACACGGGCGATGATGGTCTCTTCACCGGCACCACCCACCAACTGCTTGATGTTGGTACGCACGGTCACTCTGGCCTTGGCAATCAGCTGGATACCGTTCTTGGCCACAGCGGCTACGGGAGGCGTGTTGATGACTTTTGGGTTGACAGAAGTCTGGATAGCTTCCAGAATGTTACGGCCGGCCAGGTCGATGGCGGTGGCTGCCTTGAAATCCAGAGGAATATTGGCTTTCTCTGCTGAAATCAGGGCATTGACAACGGGATTGATATGACCGCCAGCCAGATAGTGGGCCTCCAACTGGTCACGGTTCAACTTGATGCCGGCTTTCGTGCCGGTAATCAGGGCGTTGACGATAGTTCCAGGGGGGACTTTTCTCCAACGCATCAGAATCAATTGTACTAATGAAACGTGTACACCGTTTACTAAAGCGGTGAACCACAAGCCGATAGGTACCATCCATAAGAAGAAAATCAAAAGGATGACACATGCGACAATAATGATAACGGTTAATGGATCCATAATATAATTATTTAAGTTTAACGGTAATTTTACTGCCTTCTATTTTTAAGACGATAATCTCGCGATTCTGGTCTATAAAGTCCTGTGATGAAAACACTTCCGCGATCTCACCATCAAAACTGGCTTTTCCGCCGGGAGCCAGGCGCGATATAGTTGTTCCTACGCTGCCAACCTTGATTTTGGACTCATCCACTTCGTTCACCTTGCTTTCAATTTTGGTGTTGAGCATTAGTTTTTTCCATGTTCGTGACCTCAAAAGGAAGAAGATGCCGACAAGGATGCCTATCACCGTGACTATCAAGGTGATATTGCCCGCAAGCACTCCGTATTTGTAGTAGGCCAAACCTACACCGCCGGCGATGATAAGTCCGCTGATGACACCGACAATGCCGCCGGGTACAACCAGAAACTCCAGCACCAGGCCAAGAATGCCGATAAGGATAATGGTGATGATGACAGCCCAGTTCATATTTTATATTATTTTGATATAGAATTAGTTGACTTTTACAATGAAGTAGTTCTTCTTGCCTTTCTGCACCAAAATGTACTTGCCGTTCAGCAGCATGTCGTTGTTGACTGTGCAACTGTCGTTTACCTTGTTCTTGTTGATACTCACGCCATTGTCTTTCAGCATGCGGCGGGCTTCACCCTTGGAGGGGAAGATGTTGGTATGGTCGGTCAGGAAATCGACAACACCCACGCCGTTGGCAATGAGGTCACGGGGAACTTCCACCTGTGGCACACCGTCGAACACGGCGAGGAACATGTTTTCGGACAGGTTGGCCAGTCCTTCGGCGGTACCTTTGCCGAAGAGGATGTCGGAGGCGCTGACGGCTGCGTCATAGTCTTCCTGTGAGTGTACACGTACGGTAAGGTCTTTGGCCAGAGCTTTTTGCAGGATACGCAAATGAGGAGCGGCTTCGTGCTCTTTCTCCATCGCTTCGATTTCTTCTTTGCTGTACAGGGTGAAGATGCGGATATATTTCTTGCTGTCCTCGTCGCTGCAGTTAATCCAGAACTGGTAGA
Source organism: Bacteroidales bacterium UBA1208 (assembly GCA_002309955.1). Lineage (GTDB taxonomy): Bacteria > Bacteroidota > Bacteroidia > Bacteroidales > P3 > Colimorpha. The sequence continues at coordinate 5,080 of DBXQ01000120.1, read as the reverse complement.
AGGTGTATGGAGAGGTCTTTTCGGGGTCGAGCCAGATGTTGCCTTTTTCGGTTTTGCCGAATTTGCCGCCGTCGGCCTT
>DBXQ01000120.1:0-4959 GCA_002309955.1 Bacteroidales bacterium UBA1208 | reverse complement strand
AGCTCGGTGCCGGTGGTGATGTTGCCCCACTGGTCGCTGCCACCCATCTGTAACTTGCAGTTATAGTGCTGGTTCAGATACAGGAAGTCGTAACCCTGTACCAGCTGGTAAGAGAATTCTGTGAAGGACATGCCATCGCCTTCACCGTTGAAGCGCTTCTTGACAGAGTCCTTGGCCATCATATAGTTGACGGTGATGTGCTTGCCGATGTCGCGGATGAAGTCGAGGAAGGAGAACTGGCTCATCCAGTCGTAGTTGTTGACGAGCACTGCGGCATTGCCACCGGTTTTTTCAAAGTCGAGGAATTTCTCCAGCTGCTTCCGGATGCAAGCCTGGTTGTGACGCAAAGTGTCGGAATCCAGTAGGTTACGCTCCTGTGACTTGCCGGAGGGGTCGCCGATCATGCCGGTGGCGCCACCGAGCAACACGATGGGTCTGTGGCCGCATTCCTGGAAGTGCTTCAGCAGCATCACGCCCACCAAATGTCCGATATGCAGTGAGTCCGCTGTCGGGTCGATGCCGACGTAAGCGGTGGTCATTTCTTTCGCTAATTGTTCTTCTGTGCCGGGCATCATGTCATGAATCATCCCGCGCCATTTCATCTCTTCAATAAAGTTTGCCATATATTATTAGGGGTTAGTGATTAGTTTTTAGGGGTTAGTGTTTATTGTTTAATGGTTAGAAGGTTAGGAGGTTAGAAGGTTAGGAGGTTGTTGATTTTGGATTTTGGATTTTGAATTTTGAATTCTCATCCCTAATTATACCTCCATAATTATTAATTGTCAATTGTTAAATTTCTTAATCTGTTCTTCCGCTTCTTCCTTCTTCTCGCTTTCGCTTTCACGCAGGGTTACGTACCATTTGCCATCTCTTTTCACCACTTTGGTGCTGCTGTTGCTGTTCTTGCCATTGCAAAGGGTGACAATACATTTGCAGAGGGCGGTGGTGTCGCTGATTTCACGTACAGTGATCTCACCCATGCCTATATGGTCGCATCCGTCAAAATTTTCCGGTGGGAAAGCGTGTTGGTAGAAGTTGATGATGGGAATAGACTCGGGAGTGACATATTGCTTGGCTTCATCGAATTTGCCGGTGTACAGGCTCTCGGCAAAGGCCTTGGTAATGCTTTTGGGAGAATGGTAGGGGTTCTTGCTGTTGTCACAACTCGTTCCCAGCAGGAAAATCGTCAAGCAGATAAGAGAAAGTCTGATATAATTCTTCATGTTTTTAAAATGTTGAATACATTCTGCAAAGATACGAAAATATTTTAATATGGTAAGCAGATACCTTTGTTAATTGTGTGTAAAATTTCTGGGAGTCTTGAGCCAGTGCAGATAGTCGTTGCCGAGATTACGCACCGCTGTCTCCCACACTTTGTTGCTGGGTGTGTCGAAAACCAGTTCGGGGGTGGCGGCACCGATTACCCACATCTTGTTCGCCAGTTCTCCTTCCAACTGTCCCGGCGACCAGCCCGAATAGCCTACAAAAAAGCGGTATTTCATGCTGGGAATGGCCTGATGCTCAATCAGGGAAATCAATACCTCGTCGGAGCCGACATAGATGCCGGGCAGCAGCTTGGAGGCAGCTTTGGAGTTCTCAAAATTGTGGATACAGAAGATGCCGTCGGGCATCACGGGACCGCCGATGTACAGCTTGTCATCGACTTTGATTTCACTCACCACCTTGCGCACCGATAGACGCGAGGCTTTGTTCAGTACCAGCCCGGCACACGATTGCTTGTCGTAATCCGTCAGCAGCACTACCGTCCGGTTGAAAAACGGGTCGTTGTAAAACGGCACGGAAATCAGAATCCGTCCCGCTGTCAACGAGAACTCGGTGGGCTTTACCTCTAAAAAATTCTCAACCGTATCCATGAAATTTTTTGTATTTTTGTCGGATAATTCAGAAATGCAAAGATACGAAAATTTATCATATTACCAAGGAATGATGAAGAGAACCTACGAACAATTGCGACAGGAATTTCCTGTGTTTGAATACCAAGCTTTTGATTTTTCAATAGCGGATGCGGAAATCAAAATGCAATTCCATTTTGCGACAGGCGAATATGGGTTCCATCCTAAAATGAAGCTTTCTTTAGGGAAATACGCGATTGCGCCGCTTCGGGAAGAGGAGGTACGTGGGATTGTTTTCCAAATCGGCATGATTGAACTCATCAGTTATTGGAAATGCACCTGCTCGCCGATAGTGCTGGTCAAGCCGTATCAGCTGGACGAGGCCATGCAGGCTTGGTGGAAGAAGCTGTATTTCAATGGTTTGGGAGAGTTTTTCTATCAGAATAAAATTCAGGCGTCTGAAGAGGATTTTATGCGCTTCGATTTTGCGCAGGATAGTCCGTCCGCTTCCAAACTGAAATATCCGCATGTGGATGACAATCAGCGGGTTATTGCGCCTATTGGTGGCGGCAAGGATTCGGTGGTCACCCTGGAGGCACTACGGAAAGAACGCCAGGTCATACCTTTCATCATCAATCCTCGTGGTGCCACGGTGGATTGCGCCCGCATCGCTGGCTTCCCGGCCGAAGAGGATAGGGTAGTGCTGCAGCGTGAAATCGATCCGCAGTTGCTGGAACTCAACAAGCAGGGGTTCCTGAATGGCCATACACCGTTTTCTGCCATGCTCAGTTTCTACACTTTGCTGGTGAGCTACGGCACCGCCACCCGTGATGTGGCCCTTTCCAATGAGTCGAGCGCCAATGAGCCGACGATTCCCGGAACGAAGATTAACCATCAGTATTCCAAATCGTTGGAGTATGAGGAGGACTTCCGCTGGTATGTTCGCACTTTCCTCAACGACTGCAACCATTACTATAGCTATCTGCGTCCCTATACCGAGTTGCAGATTGCCGAGATGTTCGCCCGTCATCCGCAGTATTTTCCGGTGTTCAAGAGCTGCAATGCTGGCAGCAAGGAGAATAAATGGTGCTGCAACTGCTCCAAGTGTCTTTTTGCCTATATCATTTTATCTCCGTTTATCGATAACGACACGATGGTCGGCATTTTCGGGGAGGATTTGCTGGACAAAGCTGAGCTGATGCAGTATTTCGACGAGCTTTGTGGCATCGCCCCCAACAAGCCTTTCGAGTGTGTGGGCACTATCGACGAGGTGAACAAGGCTTTGCGGATGATCCGTGAGTCGCGCAAAGGGAAGTTGCTGATGCGTCATTACGAGGAATGTGCCGCACACTGAAATTTGAAAGGGATAATCCAATTAATAACTAACTAAATATCACAAAATTATGGAATCAAAAGGTTTTATGAATGTGCAGTCCCTTTGGGATTCGCTGGGTGAATTTACACATGACGTGTTGTTCAAGGAAGTGCCAAAAATCATTATTGCCCTGATTATTTTATGGATAGGTTTGAAACTTATCAAATTGATTGTCAAGGCGATGAAGAAGATGCTGGATCGGCGTAACGTGGAAGTGTCTCTGCAGTCGTTCTTGTTGTCAATGACTGACATTGCTTTGAAAGCGATGGTAGTGATTGCGGTGCTGGGTATGGTCGGCATTCAAACCACTTCGTTTATCGCGGTACTGGGTGCCGCTGGTCTGGCCGTGGGTATGGCTTTGCAGGGCACTTTGCAGAATTTCGCAGGTGGCGTTATTATTCTCTTGCTCAAACCCTTCAAGGTAGGAGATTATATCGATTCCGCTGGCGTGCAGGGTACAGTTAAGCATATCCAGATTTTCAACACGATTGTAGAAACTCCTGACAAGAAAATGGTGATTGCCCCGAATACCGATTTGGCTACCAAGACGCTGGTGAACTATTCCCGTTCCGAAAACCGCCGTGTGGACATCAAGGTGGGTATCGCTTACGGAGAATCCGTCGATAGCGCCCGTGCCGCTCTGCTGGAACTGGCAAAGTCATATTCCAAGGTTATCGAAGAGCCCGCTCCAATGGTGGTGGTGACCGCTTTGGCCGACAGCGCAGTCAGCCTCGAACTGCGTGTGTGGGTTAAGAATGCCGATTACTGGGATACTTTCTTTTATCTGAACCAGGCGGTTTACGACAAGCTCAACGCCGTTGGCATCTCCATCCCCTTCAACCAGATGGATGTACATATTATTAATTAATGATAATTCCTTAAATGCCTCGACGAGGCATCATCTCAATAACCCCAGACGTAAGTCTGGGGTTGTGGACACTCCTGACTCGTCTCCCAGAGCCTCGAAGAGGCATCATCTCAATAACCCCAGACGTAAGTCTGGGGTTGTGGACACTCCAGACTCGTCTCTCAGAGCCTCGAAGAGGCGACACCTCGCCAGACTCAAGATAGACGGGTCTCGTGCTGTCAAGACCCATACCCATTCCGTGGGGGAGGAGCTAAGATTTGACCTCTTCGATGTTGTGGTTGGAGATGTGAGTCGCCTACATTCTGTTAAAAAATCAAATTTAAATTAATCGGATTGCATATTTTTGTGCAATCCGATTAATTTATTTTGTACTTTTGCGGCCTCAATCATTAAAAAATTGAAAAGACTATGAGAACCAAGTACATTGATCTGATTTCGCAGACTTACGAATTCCCGCAGGAGGAGTTTAAGGTTGAAGATAATGAATTGATATTCAACACTGTTCCCTTGATGGATATCATCAAGCAGTATGGTACACCGCTGAAAATCACCTATCTTCCCAAAATATCTCAGAATATCCAGAAGGCCAGAAGATGGTTCAATGTGGCTATTGCAAAGTCCGATTATCAGGGCGATTATCACTATTGCTATTGTACAAAAAGCTCTCATTTTGAGTTTATGTTGTCCGAAGTGCTGAAAAATGATGTGCATTTGGAGACTTCCTCCGCCTTCGATTTGAACTTGGTGGAGACTTTGCACGACATGGGACAGTTCGAGAAGGACAATTATATTATATGTAATGGCTGCAAGAAGATGCAGTATATTGACAACATCTCCATGATGTTGGACAAGGGTTTCACGAA
>DBXQ01000111.1:4357-14010 GCA_002309955.1 Bacteroidales bacterium UBA1208 | reverse complement strand
CGTCGACGTCTACCGCTCCGACGGTGCCAGACAGCTCTCCCTGGCTTGCCAGGATCACTTCGCAGGCTTCTCGGTCAAAGACTGGCCAAAGGGTATGTACATCGTCGTGGCCCACACCACACAGGGCGACATCACAAAGAAACTGATGGTGGAATAAATCTTAAAAAAGAGCCACAGAGGGTATCCCGAAAATGTTGGGATACCCTTTTTTTTATAAAAAAAGTTGCTACACCTTCTTGCCATACCAAAGGTTTTTTGTATCTTTGCACTTAAAAACATAATAACATCGTCATCATGAAAAAATCATTAATCATTGTAGCTGTGGCATGTAGCCTTTCGCTTAGCTCATGCACTTTTTTAGACAACTTGGCTAATAACCTGTCCAGCATAGCCAATCTGGCCAATTGCGAATACTCACTTCAAAACGTGTCGAACGTTTCTGTCGCCGGGGTAAACGTCCGCAACATCACCAGCGGGCAAATCTCAGCCACCGATGTGGTGATGCTGGCTTCCGCCATCACCTCCAAGCGCGTGCCTCTGGCACTCAATGTCAACATTGGTGTGAAAAATCCCACCGACCGCAATGCTCTGCTCACCACCATGGATTGGGCTCTCGACGTAGCCACGCAAGAGTTTGCCACCGGCACCACCAACCAGAACTACACCATCAACGCCAAGAAGACCACAACAGTGCCCCTCGGTGTCAGCACCGACCTCTACCGACTCTTCTCCAGTTCAGGTATCGACGCACTGAAAACCTTTGCCAGCAGTTTCACCAAAGAGGGTACCTCGTCGCAACTGGGTCTGCGCGTGCGTCCCTCTGTCTCCGTTGCCGGACAGACCATCAAATCACCCTCCTACATCCAGATAATGAAACCCGCCGCCGCCACTGGCACCAACACCAGCACCAACACCTCGGGCAACAATGGCAACAATGGCAACAACGGCTCCGGCAGCATCAGTACCTTTGGCTCCATCAAACGATAAACAACACCCGCAAGCATTAATGCCCGAATGTGCTATTGTGTCAATATCACACACATATCAGCACATCGCGCACTATTTTCTTGATAAATTGAGAAAAAGTTGTATTTTTGCATCTTGAAAAGAACATGGTCGCACCTCCGAGAGGAGCAACCGCATCCAACAAATGCAATTCAAGTATAATGCTATATAAATAATTAAAAACCAATCACTATGAAAAGAGCAATTTCCCTTATCGCCATTGCGGCATTCCTTCTGCTGGCAGGCAAAACACAGGCTCAGGGCCTCGGTATCAACATCGGTTTCGCCCCGCAATCAACCACTAACTTCACCCCGCAAGAAATGAACGGTTTCTTCGCTGGTGTAAACTACAACCACGCCCTCTCCAACAACATCGGCCTTTCCTTTGGTGGTCAAGTACGTTATAACATGAAGAAATCAACTACAACAGTCCTCTCTGCCTCCGAAACCACCACTTACACACAGATTCTTGTTGACGTCCCCGTGCTGTTCAACTTCGCCATCCCCTTCGGCAACGACGTACGCTTAGCAATCTTCGCTGGCCCCGTGCTCAGCTATGCCCTCAAAGGCAATACCAACATCTCCGAAAACCTACTCAACACCAGCACCGACTTTAACTGGTATGGCGAAAAATCCAACTACAACCAATTTGACCTTCTGGGTGCAGTCGGTGTCTCACTCCGGTACCAAACCTTCCGTCTCTTCGGCGGCTACCGCATGGGGCTCCTTGACATCAACAAAAGCGACAAGGTGAAATCCACCACTTCCGGCATTTTCGTCGGTCTCGGCTTTGTCCTTTAATCGATTTCTCTCCTTGCCGAGGGAGAGCATTTTGCACAACTTTTTTTAAAGTTATCGACAACATGAAAAAAATTCTAACATATATTTTCGCCGGGGTAGCACTTATGTTTGCAGGAGGTGCACAAGCCCAGAAGTTGGGAATTAACGTAGGCTACGCATCAGAGTACCTGCCGACATACACTGTTGTTGAACGGACGCAGGTGACAAGCTACAACATGACAGGCCTGTTTCTGAATGCCAACTACACGCTCAACTTCTCGAAGCATTGGGGTGTTGCCATAGGCGTTGGCGGGCGCTACAACATGCGCGAGTATCCATCAACCCTTCTCACATTCCCTGCCACCACCCGCGAATCGCAATGGATTGTAGACGTGCCATTAGTTGCCGTTTTCACAGTCCCGTTCAGCGACTACAGCTCAGTGAACATCTTTTGCGGTCCCATGGTCAGCTATGGAATCACCGGCAAAAGCACTATCACCGAACAGATGTATGGCGAACATGTAGATGTCTCCTGGTACGGTTCCGATGCCCTATATCGCCAGCTCAACATTCAAGGCACCGCCGGCATTGCTATAGATGTGCATAGGCTGCGCCTTTTCGGCGGTTACAGCTTAGGAATCCTCAGCATCGATCCCCGCGAGAATTCCAAAATCAACACTTCAGCCCTTTATCTGGGTCTCGGCGTGACGCTCTAAGGGACACACATCCCCAAAAGCGAAAACTCATCGGTAGGCAACCGCTACAAAGAAATATCTTGTAGCGGTTGCCTTTTTTGTTTTTTGGAACCACCCTCTTAAACATTTCCCACATCATTCATCCAAAAACAACACGCAATCAGTGATTTGCATCCAATTCACCAAACTCAAACAACGCAATTGTTCATCTCCTACTGCTTGTCCCTACCTTCGCTCGTTATTCCTCAGTTCTCCCATCGTTCTCCCATCGTTCTTCCTTTACCAAAGGAGAAATAAAGGTGTATGCGACCTAAAAGAAACCTTAATGGGGCGGACAAAGAAACACATGAATGCCCCGCAAAACCCATCCGCCCATTTTAAAACCACAACAAAACTTAAACCATGACCGATTGCCACACCGGGTGTTGTCGGCCACAGATACACCTTGTTTGCTACAAATAACTGTTGCGTGTGTAAGCATTGTTTTTTTTTCTATGGAATTCAAGATTTTTTTTGTATTTTTGTAGTTTAATGCGTTTTGAGCATTGTTATGTAATTAATACGTAATGAATAATTTGTAAAGATGGAAGAAAATCTGTCACTGAATTTTTTGGAAGAAATCATTGAACAGGGGCTCAACGAGGGCACCTACGACTCTATTCTGACGCGCTTCCCGCCAGAGCCTAACGGCTATCTGCACATTGGACATGCCAAATCAATCTGCCTCAATTTCGGCCTCGCTAAAAAATATGGCGGCAAAACAAACCTTCGTTTCGACGATACCAACCCGGTGAAAGAGGATACCGAGTATGTGGACTCCATACAGCAGGACATCCGATGGTTAGGCTTCGACTGGGCAGGAGTGCACTACGCAAGCGACTATTTCGAACAGCTATATGAATGGGCAGTCGTGCTTATCAAAAAAGGGCTGGCCTACGTCGACGACCAGACGCAGGAGGAAATCCGCATCGGTCGCGGAACAGTGACCGAACCCGGCAAGAACAGCCCGTGGCGCGACCGCTCGGTGGAAGAGAACCTCGACCTCTTTGAGCGTATGCGCAAGGGCGAATTTGCCGACGGTGAGAAGGTGCTGCGTGCCAAAATCGACATGGCACACCCCAACATGCAGTTGCGCGACCCCATTATGTACCGCATTCTCCATGCCAACCACCACCGCACGGGCGACAAGTGGTGCATCTACCCGATGTATGACTACGCACACGGTCAGAGCGACTCTATTGAGCACATCACCCACAGCATCTGCACCCTTGAATTCGACATCCACCGTCCGCTTTACGACTGGTTTATCGAGCAACTGGGCATATTCCCCAGCCACCAATACGAGTTTGCACGCCTCAACATCAACTACACGGTGATGAGCAAACGCAAACTGCTGCAACTGGTCAAGGAGCATTATGTAAGCGGCTGGGACGACCCGCGTATGCCGACTATATGCGGTTTCCGCCGCCGTGGCTACACTCCCGAAAGCATCCGCAACTTCTGCGAGGACATCGGAGTGGCCAAGCGCGACAACATCATCGACTATGTGCGCCTTGAGAACAGCCTCCGTGACCATTTGAACAAGGTTGCCCCCCGCCGTATGGCAGTGCTGAATCCTGTGAAACTGGTGATTGACAACTATCCCGAAGGACAGACCGAGATGCTCGCCGCCGTGAACAATCCCGAGAACGAAGCCGACGGAATCCGTCAAGTACCTTTCAGCCGGGAGCTGTATATCGAGCGCGAAGACTTTATGGAAGATGCTCCGAAGAAATATTTCCGTCTCAGCTTGGGCCGCGAGGTAAGGCTGCGTTATGCTTACTTCGTCACCGCACAAAGCGTGGAAAAAGATGCCGAAGGCAACATCACCTGCATCCATTGTACATACGACCCCGCCACACGTGGCGGCGATGCTCCCGACGGCCGCAAGGTAAAGGGAACGCTGCACTGGGTCAGTGCCCAACACGCCATTGACGCGGAGGTTCGCATGTTCGACCGTCTCTTTGCCACCGAGGCTCCCGACGACGCACCCGAGGGCAAAACATTCCTTGACAACCTCAACCCCACTTCACTGCAGGTGCTCCAAGGATGCAAGTTGGAGCCTTCGCTGGCCGAAGCCCGCATGGTGGTTAACGAACGCGGCATAGAAGAACCTATGCGCTACCAATTTGAACGCATGGGTTATTTCTGCACCGACCGCGACAGTACTCCCGACCATCTGGTCTTCAACCGCTCCTGCTCGCTGAAGGACACTTGGGCAAAGATCAACAACGCTTAACGGACTATCATGAAAAACAGCTGTCTGCTATACATTTCCGTAGCATCGGTTTTCTTGATGATGATCAGCGGTTCGCTGCTGACCACGGGCATGTTTATGGACGGCTTGATATACGGCAATGTGGCTGACAACATGGCAACGGGTGCCTGCACATTCTGGCATCCCACGCATTCGCCTTCGCTGCTTGCCGACTTTTATGAACACCCTCCGATGGTGATGGGGCTTCTGGCTCTCTTCTACAAACTTTTCGGCACCCACATTTGGGTGACACGGCTTTTCACCATGGTAACCACCGTACTGACAGCATGGCTGACCGTCCGGCTGTGGCGACGGTTGGGATACTCGCTGAAGACTGGCTGGATTCCCTTGCTGCTTTGGATATTGATTCCAGCCATGTCGCGCAATGCACACGACAATATGCTGGAGTGCACGATGGTGATTTTTGTCTTGGCCGCTGCGCTCTGCTTTCTGCATCGCAACGAAAGGCGTCTGCTATGGTCTGCCTTTGCAGGGGTATTCCTCTATCTGGCATTTCTCTGCAAAGGGTTTACGGGACTCTATCCCTTCGCCCTGCCGATGATTGTGTGGGTTGTGGACTGGGTCATGGGTAACCATCGTCAATGGGGTCGTGCATTGATTCTGGCTGCGACGGATACCTTGATGGCCGTAGGAGTCTTTGCGATATGCCTTGCCGCCACGGGATTGATTTTCCCCGAAGCTGCAGTATACGGCGAAAACTATCTGACCCACCAAGTGCTGGGCAATCTTGACACACCCATCGTGGAGAGTCGCTGGACTATTGTGAAAAACTTCTTCGAACAGACCCTTATCGTGTGGGCACTGACCATGGTAGTGGTGGTGGGCATGAAAGCCAAGGGGTTCCCAGATGTAAGCCGTGCCGACTGGCACAATTTCTGGATATGCATCTTGGTTGCCCTGTCGGGAGTGCTGCCTATAGCCATCAGTTTGAAACAACACGGGTTCTATATCCTAACCGTCTATCCTTTCGTGGCAGTGGGGTTGGGAGCCCTATTGCAGGAATCTGTGAACCGTTGGAATGTACTGGAAAGCAAAAAACTGCGGAGAGCACTGATAGTCGTTGCCAGTATATCTTTCATAGGTGCCGTGACGCTCAATGCCATGCACTACGGGCAACCCGGCCGCGATGTGGCCATGCAGGAGGACATGCATAAGATTGCCCCTTTGCTGCAGGAAGGAGAACAGGTCGGTATTCCTTTGTCAATGTCAGAGGAATGGAGCCTGTATGCATACTACTACCGCGAAAAGCACATCGATTTGGCACGCATTGACTTGGCACAAATACAAGAAGCGATGCCACGCCACATCATCACCGATGGACACGACGTGGTGCCACAGAATCTTTATAATGAAATAGCTATTGGCACAAGCCAATACAAACTATACGAGTTGAAACAATAAAATATTAGCATAGATGAAAATATCGTATAAATGGTTGCGTGAGTATGTCGACACCGACCTCACCCCTAACGAACTTGACGAATTGCTCACCTTCAGCGGACTTGAAATTGAAGGCGTAGAGAAGGTAGAAAGCATCAAAGGCGGTCTTGAGCATGTAGTGATAGCCCAAGTGCTTACTTGCGAACCGCACCCCGACAGCGATCACCTGCACCTTACTACAGTGGATGTAGGCAATGGTACTCCCCTTAACATTGTGTGCGGAGCCCCCAATGTTGCCGCCGGTCAAAAGGTGGTCTGCGCCCAAATAGGCACCAAGATTTACACATCCGACACAGAATTCTATGAGATTAAGAAAGGCAAATTGCGTGGAGCGGTGAGCGAAGGCATGCTCTGTGCTGCCGACGAGTTGCAACTGGGTTCGGACCATGCCGGTATCATGGTATTGCCTGATGACGCTCCTGTGGGAATGCCTGCAAAAGAATATTTTCATCTTGAAGAGGACTACACACTTGAAGTGGCCATCACAGCCAACCGCAGCGATGCTACCAGCCACATTGGTGTGGCTCCCGACGTGGTTGCAGTGCTCAACACTCGAAACCATGCCGGGAAACATATCCAGTGGCCTCAAGTGGCCGACCTGTCTGGCACCATTGGCAAGCAAGGCATCCAAGTGACAGTGCAAGAACCCGACCTTTGCCCCCGATACACAGGCATCACATTAGAGAACGTACACGTGGCTGATTCACCCGAATGGCTACAGAACAAGTTGCGCACTGTGGGCATACGTCCTATCAACAACGTAGTCGATGTCACCAATTTCATCCTCATGGAAGTGGGACAACCTCTTCACGCCTTTGATGCAGATAAAATCACAGGCAATCATGTAGTGGTACGCACCCTCCCACAGGGTACTCCCTTCGTGACCCTCGACGGTGTAGAGCGTAAACTCGACAGCCGCGATTTGATGATATGCAATGAGGAAGAAGGTATGTGCATCGCCGGTGTATTCGGTGGTGAAAAAAGCGGTGTGACACACAACACCACCCGCGTCTTCCTTGAAAGTGCCTACTTCAATCCCGTCAGCATCCGCAAAACCAGCAAGCGCCATGGTCTAAAAACCGATGCCTCGTTCCGTTACGAACGCGGCTGCGACCCCAACATCACCCCCTGGGCTCTGCAACGCGCCGTCTATCTGATAAAGGAACTAACCGGAGCCACCGTTGCCTCCGATATGGTTGACATTTACCCCAACCCTATTCCCCGTGCAGCAGTTGATATCAACTACCAGCGTATCTTCAGTCTCATAGGCCAACCCATACCTATCGACGACATCCGCACTGCCCTCACCTCTCTTGACATTGAAATCGTGTCCGAGAGCCAAGAAGGCATGTCTCTCCTTATCCCCACATGCAAAGTCGATGTCACCCGCGAGTGTGACGTTGTGGAAGAAATAATGCGCATCTACGGCTATAACAACATTCACATTGACGAACGCATCAATAGCTGTCTTAGCTTCAGCTCCAAGCCCAATCCCAACAGACTCCAGAACGTCGTCAGCGACATGCTTACCTATAACGGCTTCAGCGAAATCATGAACAACTCGCTCACCAAAGCCGAATATTTCGAAAACAATCCTGACTTCGATTCCGCTCGCAGCATCCACATTCTCAATCCCCTCAGCAAAGAGCTCAACGTCATGCGCCAAACCCTGCTCTATTCCGGTCTGGAATGCATCGTTCGCAACCTCAACTACAAAATCCACGACCAAAAACTCTACGAATTCGGCCGCACCTACCAGCTCTCTACCGAAGCCCTTGCCGCCACTCCCGACGAAAATAATTCTATGCCTGTCACCAAGAAATATGTCGAAACGCCCCATCTCTCCCTCTTCATGACTGGCAACATGGAACCCGAAAACTGGAAAATCAAATCCACGCCTGTTGACTTCTACCACATCAAATCGCAAGTCATGAACATCCTGCGCCGCATGCGCGTCAACTTTACTCGATTGCAGATTGTTCCCGCCACCGAACACTACTATGCCGAAGGCCTTGCCTTTGTGTTCCGCGACAGCCACAAAACCCTCTGCACCGTAGGCCGTCTGAAACGCGACACCTTGAAACGGATGGACTGCAAACAAGAAGTCTTCTATGCCGACATCGATTGGTCACTCATCCTCAAGAGCTACCCCGCCAAAGAAGTGCAGTATGCCGAGATACCCAAATATCCCGAAGTGCGCCGCGATCTCGCCCTTATACTCGACAACAAAGTGTCATTTGCTGAAATCGAACAAGTGGCCTACGCCACCGAGAAAAAGCTGCTCAAACGCATCAGCCTCTTCGATGTCTATAACGGCAAAGGCATCACCGAAGGCATGAAATCCTATGCCGTCAGCTTCACCCTGCAAGACAAAGACAAGACCCTTACCGACAAGCAAATCGAAGCCGTCATGGCCAAACTTCAGAAAAATCTGGAAAGCCAACTGGGAGCTAAAATACGCCAATAAACCAATGCCTACCATCTCACACCCCACCACGGACACCTTCCGTCGCAAAGGGCTGCTATCCTACAGCCCCCGGGTGCTTTTGGCTCTCGAACAAGCCATTGGAGGCAATAAAGAATTCTTCCAATGGCTCGTCTCGGCTGGCTACACTGAACTGGCAGCCTTCAGCAACTTTCTGCAAGACGACGCTGAAGCCGAACAATGGCTCGTACAACACAACTACCATTGGCTGGGACTCCTCAGCCATGCCATCGATGGTGATCCACGTGCTCGCCGCTGGCTCCAACAAAACCTCCACGAGGCCAACCTTATGTTCGCCCTTGCCTGCCGCAAAGACGATAAAGCCGTCTCGTGGCTCAAATTCATGAAGCTCGATATCATTCTGCGCCTTGCCAACCAAGTGGCCGCTCTGCGCAACAAACAAGAATTAGATGCCAGCTTCCCTTATAAAATGAGATTCTGACAAAACCATGGAAAATAAAAAAGACAACAAACCCACACAACGGCCCCGCTCTGGAAACAACAAAGCGTATAAACCCGATACCCGCCGGACAAAACCGAGTGGCTCGCGTCCCTACACCAAAACCGAAGAGCAACACACCACAAAAAGCCCTCGCAACGCCAAAACCGAACGGCCTGCACATACTCCCAAAGGCTCCGGCCTCCCAAAACGCAAACCCGTTCGCAAAGAAAAAACGCCTCCTCCCACACCCAAACCCTACGATGGCACAATACGCCTCAACAAATACATCGCCAACGCAGGCATNNGCATCTGCTCCCGCCGTGAAGCCGACAAACTAATCGCTGCCGGAAGCGTCTCTGTCAACGGCAAAGTCATCACCGAAATGGGCTACCAAGTCCAGCAAGGCGACGTGGTCAACTACGGAGGCGAAACTCTCCGTTCCGAGCGCAAACGATACTTCCTTCTCAACAAACCCAAAGGATTCATCAC
>DBXQ01000111.1:4028-4267 GCA_002309955.1 Bacteroidales bacterium UBA1208 | reverse complement strand
CTCTTCACCAACGACGGCGACCTTGCACGCCACCTCACACATCCCTCCACTGGCGTATACAAAATCTACCAAGTCGAATTAGACCGACCTGTCACCCGCGACGACATGAGGAAAATGCTTGAAGGCATTGAACTCGAAGACGGTATCACCCACGTCGACGACATCCAGTACGTACAAGGGGCAAACGACAAACGGATTGTCGGCGTCGAACTCCACTCCGGCAAAAACCGCATCGTCCG
>DBXQ01000111.1:2661-3987 GCA_002309955.1 Bacteroidales bacterium UBA1208 | reverse complement strand
TCTTCGCCGGCCTCACCAAGAAAGACTTGCCCCGAGGTCGCTACCGCGAACTCACCGAAAAAGAAGTGGGATTCCTAAAAATGATTTAATGGCTGCAAAACTCATACTATTCCCCGTTCCCATAGGCGACGGCGACCCCGACCTCAGCATCCCCGCCTACAACAGGGAATTGCTCAACACCTGTCGCACTTTCATCGTCGAAGACACCCGCACCGCCCGGCGCAACCTCAAACGCATGGGCTATGACGGAGTTATCGACGAAACCGTCTTCCTCGAACTCAACGAACACACCCCCATAACCGATATAGCCCACTACCTCGACCCCATATCCGAAGGCCGGAACGTTGGCCTCATGAGCGAAGCCGGCGTACCCTGCATTGCTGACCCCGGCAGCGTCATCACCGCCATGGCTCACCGTCAAGGCATCGAAATCCTGCCCCTCGTAGGCCCCAGCAGCATCATCCTCGCACTCATGGCCTCCGGCTTCAACGGACAGAACTTCGCCTTCAACGGCTATCCACCCATCGATGCCAACAAACTCACCGCCAGCCTTAAAACCATCGAGTCGCGAATCTATCGCGACAGCCAAACCCAAATATTCATCGAAGCCCCTTACCGCAACGACAAACTCCTTGCCCTCCTTGCAGCCCGCCTCATGCCCACCACACGCATCTGCGTAGCCTGCGACCTCACACTCCCTACCCAATACATCCGCACACGCATGGCCCGACTGTGGCTCACCGACCCTCCGGAACTCCACAAACGTCCCGCCATCTTCCTATTATACAAATAACCCCAGTCGGAACCGTCCGTCAAGTCAGACCCGTCCGACCCCAAAAATAAGACAACAAAACAACAAACAATCAAACTTAAAACAATAAACATCATGAAAAAATTCGATCCCGCAACAGCCATCCAGCGTATCGATGGCCGCGATGCCAACCGTGGTGTCAATCCCGCCATTTGCGACAGCGCCACTTTCACCTTCCCCGAGGCACACCTCATGACCGAAACCTTCCACGGCGAAACCGAAGGCTACTTCCTCTACAGCCGCCACTGGAACCCCTCCAATCTCGCCCTCTGCCAGGCTCTTGCAGCCATGGAAGGCACCGAAGCCGCTTGGGTCACCGGTTCTGGCTTGGCAGCCATCACCTGCGCCCTCATCCACGAAGTCAAAGCCGGCGACCACATCGTCAGTTCCATGACCACCTATGGTGGCACCTTTGCCTTTATGGCCAACTACCTCAAGAAATTCAACGTCGAGACCACTTTCGTCAACATGCAGGACATCGACGCCGTCAAGAAAGCCCTCGCCGAGCACCCCAA
>DBXQ01000111.1:2121-2556 GCA_002309955.1 Bacteroidales bacterium UBA1208 | reverse complement strand
CAACACCTTCACCCCCATGATCTTCAACCCCTGCCAGCTGGGTGCTGACGTCACCGTCTACTCCATGACCAAATACGTCAACGGCACCAACGACTGCGTAGCCGGCGCCATTTGCGGCTCAGCCGAATACATCAACAGCCTCATCGATGTCAACAACGGAACCTGCATGCTCCTCGGTCCCGTACTCGACCCCATGCGTTCTGCCTCCATCCTCAAGAACCTCCACACTCTCCACATCCGCATGAAAAAGCACGGCGAAAACGCCATGTACCTCGCCAAACGCTTCAAAGAGGTGGGATTCAAATACAACTATCCCGGTCTTCCCGAACACCCCGACCACGAACTCTTCAACTCCATGTGCAATGAAGGCTACGGCTACGGCGGCATGATCAGCATTGACATGGGTACCGCCGACAAGGCCAGCCGCATCATGGA